>JBBREC010000005.1:0-51049 GCA_038203295.1 Caulobacterales bacterium | reverse complement strand
TGCTGCGCAAAGCCGCCGAGCGAACCGTCGGCGCGCTCTGGGATCGCATCGGACAGGTCCTCGACGCCTTCACACCAAAGGAATGCGCCAACTACTTCCGCCATGATGGATATGCGTCAACTTGACCGCCGAATGCTCTAGTTGGGCTTGGCGGGCTGATCCTTGGTCATCATCGCCGCGCAGGTCTCGTGCATCTTCTGCATCTCGGCCGCGGACGGCGGCATGGTCTTGCCGACCACCGGCGCGCCTTTGTCGGCGCCGTTGTGATGCTCCGCCTTGCCCATCATCTTGCTGCCCATTTCGCCTTTGCAGTGGGCATGCATCTCCATGGCGGTCATCTTCGACATGTCCATGGGCTTAGCTGGGGCGCCGGCCTCGGTCGCGGGGTGATGGTCGGCGTGGTCCTGGGCGAAGGCCGGGGCGGCAAGCAGTGCGCTCGCAGCGACGAGGCTCAGCAGTAGGCTTGTCATCGGGATGTCCTGTCTTTGCAGTACGGCGGAGAACAGGTCACGCAGGTGCGGGTTCTCTGTGCTTCCACTCTGGGCCCTTCGCCGATCACGGCATTGCGGCGGATCAATACCGCTCAGAGTTTCACAGCACGCAACCGCAGCGCGTTGCCGATCACGCTGACGGACGACAGCGCCATGGCTAGGGCGCCGATCTGTGGCGACAGGGTCAGGCCGAAGGCGGGGTAGAGCACGCCGGCCGCAAGAGGCACGCCGGCGGCGTTGTAGATAAAGGCGAAGAACAGGTTCTGGCGGATGTTGCCCATCACCGACCGCGAGAGGCGGCGCGCCTTCACCAGCCCCTGCAGGTCGCCCTTCAGCAGGGTGACGCCGGCGCTCTCGATAGCGACGTCCGAGCCCGCGCCCATGGCGATGCCCACCTCGGCGGCGGCCAGCGCCGGGGCGTCGTTCACCCCGTCGCCGGCCATGGCGACGACCCGGCCTTCCTTGCGGAGCTTCTGGACCACGGCGGCCTTGCCCTGCGGCGCCACCTCGGCCTCGACCTCGGTGATGCCGAGCCGGCCGGCGACCGCCATGGCGGTGGTGCGATTGTCGCCGGTCATCATTACCAGGCGGACGCCGTCGGCCTGCAGGGCGCGGACGGCTTCCAGTGTTGTCGGCTTGATCGGATCGGCGATGGCGAAGACGCCGGCCAGCCGGCCATCCACGGCGGCGAAGATGGCCGTGGCGCCGTCAGCGCGCAGCGCCTCACCCTCGGCGTCGAGCGCGGAGGTGTCGACGCCCTGTTCCACAAGGAAGGCGCCGGACCCCAGCAGCAATTTATGGCCGTCGACCAGGCCGGTAACGCCCCGGCCCACGGGTGAGTCCACCGCGGAAGGCTCGGAGAGCACGAGGCCACGGTCGTTGGCGGCCCGCACGATCGCGTCGGCCAACGGATGCTCGCTGGCGCGCTCCAGACTTGCGGCAAGCCTCAAAAGGTCGCCTTCATCCTGACCCGGCGTGGGGCGGATCGCAGTCACGGCGGGGCGGCCTTCGGTGAGCGTGCCAGTCTTGTCGATGACCAGGGTGTCGATTTTCTCGAAGCGTTCGAGCGCCTCGGCGTTCTTGATCAGGACCCCCGCGCCGGCGCCGCGGCCGACGCCAACCATGATCGACATCGGCGTCGCCAGGCCCAGCGCGCAAGGGCACGCGATGATCAGCACGGAGACCGCGGCCACCATAGCGTAGCTGAAGCGCGGCTCGGGCCCGACCGCGAACCAGACGGCGAAGGCCATTACGGCCGCGGCGATCACCGCCGGCACGAACCAGCCGGAGACCCGGTCCGCCATCCTCTGGATGGGCGCGCGGCTGCGCTGGGCCTGGGCGACCATCTGCACGATCTGCGCGAGCAGCGTGTCGGCGCCAACCTTGCCGGCCACCATGATGAAGCCGCCAGTCTTGTTGATTGACCCGCCCACCACCTTGTCACCCGCGGCCTTGGTCACCGGCATCGACTCTCCAGTGACCATGGATTCATCAATGGCCACGTGTCCTTCGACGATGTCCCCGTCGACGGGGACCTTTTCGCCGGGGCGCACGCGCAGCCGATCGCCGACGACAACCTGGTCGAGGTCGACATCCTCATCCGAGCCGTCCGCGCGGATGCGGCGCGCGGTCTTCGGCGCCAGGTCAAGCAGGGCGCGGATGGCGCCGGACGTCTGGTCGCGGGCGCGCAGTTCCAGAACCTGGCCCAGCAGCACAAGGACGGTGATAACCGCGGCGGCCTCGAAATAGACCGGGACAGAGCCGCCATGGCTGCGCAAGGACGCCGGGAACGCGCCGGGCGCCAGCACACCGACGACGCTGTAGAGCCAACTCACCCCGACACCCATCGAGATCAGCGTGAACATGTTGAGGCTGCGGTTCCGGAGCGACGCCCAGCCGCGAACGAAGAATGGGGCGCCTGCCCAGATCACGACCGGTGTCGACAGCGCGAACTGCACCCAGCTGGAGAGGCGCGGCGCGATCAGCATGTGCAGGTCGAAGAGGTGACCCCCCATCTCCAGCGCGAACACCGGGACGGTCAGCGTCAGTGCGATCCAGAAACGGCGCGTCATGTCCGCGAGCTCGGGATTCGGACCGCTGTCGGCCGTTACCGTCTCGGGTTCCAGCGCCATGCCGCAGATGGGGCAGCTGCCCGGCCCGACCTGTCGGATCTCGGGGTGCATCGGACAGGTATAGATCGTTCCGGGCGCGGCCGGCGGCTCGGGCGCTTGCACACGATCAATGTATCCGGCCGGGTCTGCGACGAACTTGGTGCGGCACCCCGCCGAACAGAAATGAAATGCTTCGCCCTTGTATTCGGCATGGTGGGCCGTGAAGGCCGGATCCACCGTCATGCCGCAAACGGGGTCCACCGCCATCTTGCCGCCCGCGTCATGGGCTCGATGGCCGTGGCCTATGTGATCCTGGTGGGTCATGGGTTGTCTCCCGTCGCTCGGCAATATACCCCCATGGGGCATATTGCAATTACCCCCCACGGGTATATATTCGGGCGTCGCGAGGGGGGCCTATGGAACGTGCAATCAAGCCGAAGCTGCTGAACCGCCTGAGCCGGATCGAAGGTCAGGTGCGTGGTGTCTCGCGTATGGTCGAGGACGGCCGCTACTGGATCGACATCCTGACCCAGGTTCAGGCGCTGCGCGCCGCACTGGCCAAGGTTGAAATCGAGCTTCTGAACGACCACCTCGGGCACTGTATCGAGGGCGCGATCGTCAGCGGCGACAAGGACGAACAGCGCCGCAAGGCGTCAGAACTGATCCAGCTTCTTGAACGTGGAACCCGATGAACCTGCTTCTGATCACGACCTGCGCCGCCGCGTTGATGGCCGCAGGTTCCGCCGCCGCTCAAGCCATGCCTGACATGCCCGGCATGGACCATTCCAAGATGGGCCACGCCAAGCCTTCGCCGGTGGCCGCGCCCGCCGATCCCCACGCAGGCCATGACATGGCCGGTATGGATATGAGCCACGCCATGAGCGGCGCGCTGGGACCCTACGGCATGACCCGCGAGGCCTCAGGCACGTCGTGGCAGCCTGACGCCTCGACGCACGACGGCGTCCACATCATGCGCGGCCCTTGGACGTTGATGCTCCACGGTATGCTGACCGGGGTCTATTCCTCGCAGGGCGGCCCGCGGGGAGACGACAAGGCCTTCGCCGCCGGCATGCTGATGGGCATGGCCCAGCGCCCGGTGGGCGACGCCGGCACGCTGCAGCTGCGCGCCATGCTCAGTCCCGATCCGCTGATGGGCAAACGCGGCTATCCCTTGCTGCTGGCGTCGGGCGAGACCGCCGATGGCGTGACCCCGTTGGTCGACAGACAGCATCCGCACGACCTCTTCATGGAGCTGTCGGCGTCCTACAGCCGCAAGCTGTCGGATAGCGACAGCGTGTTCGTCTACGGCGGCCTGCCGGGCGAGCCCGCGTTCGGGCCACCGGCCTTCATGCACCGCATGTCGATCATGGACAGCCCCGAGGCGCCGATCGCCCACCACTGGCTGGACTCCACCCACATCACCTTTGGCGTGATCACCGCTGGGTTCGTGCACGACGCCTGGAAGCTCGAGGCCTCGCGCTTCCATGGCCGCGAGCCCGACCAGCACCGCTACAACATTGAGACCGGCGCGCTGGATTCCACCGCCGTCCGCCTCGCCTGGAATCCCACGGCCAACTGGTCGCTGCAGACCTCCTGGGCCGATGTAAAGAGCCCGGAGCAGCTCGATGCCGGCGAGAACCAGACGAAATGGTCGGCCAGCGCCATCTACACCGTGCCGTTCGGCGACGGCGGCTGGTGGTCAACCACTGGCGCCTGGGGCCGACGCTCCAGCGGGCACGAGCAACTCGACGCTTTCGTCCTGGAAAGCGCTGTGAAACCCAACGACGCCTGGACGCTGTTCGGACGTACCGAGCGCACCGAAAACAACGAGCTAACCACAGTGGGCGGCCACCACGGACCGACTTACACAGTGGCCAAGGCCTCGCTGGGGGTGATCCGCGACTGGCGGATATCGGACCACGTGACCTTCGGCCTTGGTGGGCTCTACGCTTTCAACTTCGTGCCCAAGAGTCTTGAGCCCGCCTACGGCGGCGATCCCAGGGGCGGCATGGCCTTCGTGAGGCTCAAGCTCCACTGAGCGGGCGCGGATTGGCGCGAGGGCCGCGTTCGGCTAGCTAGATGGGCTCATGAGCGCGCCCCTCCATATCCTCTCCGACATCCCGCTCCTGCACGCCGCCGAGCGAGGTAGCCACGTCGCTCTGCAGTGCGAAGACCGGGCCCTGACCTACGTCCAACTGCACGAGCGCACGGGCAGGGCGTCCGGGCTGCTGATCGCCGCCGGCGCCAAGCCGGGCGACCGGGTCGCCTGGCTGGGCCGCAGCTGCGAGAGCTTCTTCGAGATCTTCTTCGGCGCGGCGGCGGCGCGGGTGTGCCTGGCCCCCATCAACAACCGCCTGGCGATCCCGGAGATCGCCTTCATCCTGCAGGACTCGGGCGCCGACATCCTGTTCGTGACGCCCGACTTCTTCGCCGCGGCGACGGCGGTGGCGGCCCGGATCGACCGGCCCATTCGGCTGATCGGCGTCGGCGGCTCGGTCGAAGGCGTCGAGAGCTACGAGGCCCTGCTCGACGCAGCGTCCGCGCCAGCCTTGCCGCCGCCGCAGCTCGATGACGACATCCTGCAGCTCTACACCTCGGGCACCACGGGCCTGCCCAAGGGCGTGCGGCTCAACAATACTAACTACGCCACCTTCCTGAAGCTGCGGCAGGAGGTCGAGGGCTTCGATTATACCGCCGACGACACCGTCCTGATCGTGCTGCCGCTGTTCCATGTGGCCGGCGCCAACATCAGCTTCGCGGGCCTGGCGCCCGGCGGCCGGGTGATCCTGCTGCCCGACTTCACTCCGGCCGAGGCGCTGCGGCTGATCGAGACCGAGAAGGTGGCCCACGTCTTCCTAGTGCCGGCGATGATCAACCTTATCCTGCAGTCGCCGCAGATCGCCACCGCCGACCTCTCCAGCCTGAAGACCGTGGCCTATGGCGCATCCCCGATCAGCGAGGCGGTGCTGGCCGAGGCCAAGGCGAAGTTCGGCTGCGGCTTCATCCAGTTCTACGGCATGACGGAATCCACCGGCGCGGGGACCTTCCTGGCGCCGGAGGCGCACACCGGCGACCTGCTGCGCTCCTGTGGCAAGGCCTGGCCGCACATGGCAGTGCGTATCCAGGGCGACGACGGAAACGAGGTCGGCGTCGGGGAGATCGGCGAGATCGCCATTCAGGGCGGCATGGTCATGGCTGGCTACTGGAACCGCCCGGAAGCGACCGCCGAGACGGTAACGCCGGACGGCTGGCTGAAGACCGGCGACGCCGGCTACCGTGATGCTGAGGGCTATGTCTTCGTGCACGACCGGGTGAAGGACATGATCGTGTCGGGCGGTGAGAACATCTATCCGGCCGAGGTCGAGAACGCGATCCTGGGCTGCCCCGGCGTCGCCGACGCCGCCGTCATCGGCGTGCCGGACGACCGCTGGGGCGAGGCCGTAAAGGCCATCGTCGTGGCCAGCCCCGGCAGCGCGCCAGACCCTCAGGCGGTGATCGCCTGGGCTCGGGCCCGGATCGCCGGCTACAAGGCGCCGAAGTCGGTGGACTTCATTGATGCCCTGCCGCGTAACGCCTCGGGCAAGGTGCTGCGCCGCGAGCTGCGCAAGCCCTACTGGGAAGGCCGCGACCGCAACGTCGGTTGATCTCGGCTAGAGAGCCGTCCGCTGCGATTGAGTCGGAGCGGCGCTCCAGTCATTTTCTTTGTCGCGATTTCTGACGCCAAACCGGCCCTCACGCTGGCGGAAAGCGCTCTAGGCGCTGGCCGCCGCACTGGGACGCGCCTTCACCCGGGCGAACCAGTCGGTCAGCTTGCCGAAGGCCGGATCCAGCGGTTGTCCGACCACCGCCCCGAAGTCGAGGAAGGCGAACAGCAGGATGTCGGCGAGCGTGAACTCTGCGCCGGCGATCCACGGGCCGGTGAGCTGGCCCTCGAACCATTCCAGGCCGTCGCGGGCGATCGCCTTCAGTCCGGGAGCCGCATCGGGCAGGCAGCGCATGCGCTTCTCAAACAGCGGCAGTCCCTCGGCGAAGCGGAAGCCGTTGGCCAGAGGCTCGCAGACCTTCAGGTCGACGCGGCGCACCCACATGCGGGTCTTCGCGCGCGCCTCGGGCGTGGCGCCGATCAGCACCGGCTTCGGGTTGAGTTCCTCAAGGTACTCGCAGATGGCTGTGATCTCGGTAAGGCACGAGCCGTCGTCCAGCTCCAGCGCCGGCGTCTGGCCGGCCGGATTGACGTTCGTGTTGTAGGGCTCGCGCCGGTTCTCGCCGCCGCGCAGATCGACCTCGACCTCGTCCAGGGTGACGCCCTTTTCCGCCAGGAACATCCGCACCACGCGCGGGTTCGGGCCGACCGACTTGTAGAGTTTCATGACACTTCCCTGTGTTGGCTGGCGAGACCGTATGGGGGCGCCGCTAGGTCCGTCAACGGCGCCGCTGTTAGCCACTTTTTACCTCAGGATGTGGCGTTTTGACGCGACTTGGGGTATTGGAGCGTCCCATGACCGACCGGCAGTTCAAATCAGACCTGACGGGATCGGACGAGACTCTCGAGCACCTGCTCGACCGCCTTCGGTCCTTCAGCATTCGCCGTCCAGGCCGCCGCGGCCGGGATCCCTGGGATCACTATGTGACCAGCCGCCGGCCGCCCAAAGGATCGGGCGGCGCGGAGGCGCCGATCCCGCGGGAAAAACCGCGCCCCGATCTCTTCGCCCCGATCTAGAGCCCGGCCGGCTTCGGGCCGCCCGTCGCCCAGTCGAGCAGTTCGACAGGGTGGATGATCGGCATGGCCAAGGCGGGCGCGAGCTGGGCGATGCAGCCGATGTTGCCGGCCGCCACCACGATGGCGCCGGTCTTGGCGATGTTGCCAGCCTTGCGGTCGCGCAGCTCGCCCGCAAGCGTCGGCTGCAGGATGTTGTAGACGCCCGCCGAGCCACAGCAGAGATGCCCCTCGGCCACGATGCGCACGTCGAACCCCGCCTCGGCCAGCAGCCGGGCGGGCGCCGTGGTGACGCGCTGGCCATGCTGCAGCGAGCAAGCCGCGTGATAGGCGACGGCGATACGCCCGGGATGGGTCACGGACGGCAGGCCGACCTCCCCGATGAACTCCAGGATGTCGCGCGCAGCGCCTGCAGCCCGGGCCGCATCCGCCGCCAGAGCCGGGTCGCCGGCCAAACGGTGACCATAGGCTTTCAGGGTCGTACCGCAGCCGGCCGCGGTGGTGATGATGGCGTCAAACGGGCCAGCCTTCGACCACGCCCGGACGTTGCCGGCGGCCATCGCCTTCGCTTCCCCGGCGCGACCCAGGTGCTCGGAGAGCGCCCCGCAGCAGCCTTCGCCCGCCACCAGCTCGACCTCATAGCCCGCGCGGCTGAGCAGGCGGATCGCCGCCTCGCGGATGGACGGCGCCATGGCCGGCTCGACGCATCCCTGCAGCAGAGCCACGCGACCCCGCGCCCTGCCCTCGGCCATGTGTCTTCCGACACCGCGACGTGGACCGGCAGCCGGCGAGGGCACGAGGCGCAGCAGAGCGGCCAGCGGCGTCAGTTTCAGCGCCTGCAGCATCGGCTCCAGCGGCCGCGCCAGCCGGCCCAGCGCCAACGCCGCGCGCAGACGTCCCGGCCGCGTCAGCACTGCGGGGATCAGCGCCCGCAGCCAGCGCTCCGGCAGCGGGCGGCGGTAGTGGTCCTCGATGTGCGTCCGGCCGTGGTCGATCAGCTGGGCGTAGTCGACGCCGGATGGGCACGCAGTCTTGCAGGCCAAGCACGACAGGCAGCGGTCGACATGCCTGACCGTTTCCGCGGACGGCGCGCCGCCGGTCTCCAGCATCGCCTTGATCAGCTCAATCCGGCCCCGCGGGCTGTCGCGCTCGTCGCCCAGCAGGACGTAGGTTGGGCAGGTGGCCTGGCAGAAGCCGCAATGGACGCACTTGCGGATCGCCGCGTGGCTGGCGGCGAACTCAGGGTCGGCGAGCTGGTCATCGGTGAAGGCGGTCCGCATCAGCCCATCCGTCCGGGATTAAGGACGCCCGCGGGGTCGAAGGCGGCTTTCACGCGCTGCGTCAGCGCCGCCAGCGGCCCGGCGAGGGGCTCGAAGGCCGGGGCGTGGCCACGATAGCAGGTGGCATGTCCGCCCAACCCGCGGGCGGCGGCCCGGACCGTCGACGGATCGTCCCCGCTCAGGAGCCAGACGAGACCGCCGGCCCAGTCATAGAGCGCCTCGCCGGTCACCGTCTCAGCGACGCGCCACCCGCAGGCGGGCGGAATCGAGATCCGCCACAGCGGACGCTTGTCACCGCGGAACGCCTCGACTTCGCGGATCTGTGCCCAGAACTCGCGGCTGTGCTGCGCGTCCAGTTGCTCGGCCCGGCCGAAGCCCTTCAGGACCCCGGCCAGCGCCTCGGCGCGGGCGGCGACCGAGGCGGCGAAACCTTCCAGCCGCAGCGCGGTCACCGACATCTGGGCCTTCAGGGGCGCGCGGGCTGCGGTGGGTTCCGGCAGATGGGCCGCGCCGGAGAGTTCGACCGGCGCGTTCATCGCGAGCGCCATGGCCTCGCACGCGCGGGCGGCGCCGAGGCCGAAGACCAGCAGGGTCAACTCGGTCCGGGCCGCTGGCAGCACCTTGATGGTGACCTCGGTCAGCACCGCCAGCGTGCCCCACGACCCAGCCATCAGCTTGGAAAGGTCGTAGCCCGTGACGTTCTTGACCACTTTGCCGCCGGCCTTCACCGACTCGCCGCGGCCGGTGACCGCCTCGAAGCCCAGGAAATGGTCCCGCGCGGCGCCAACCCGGAGACGGCGGGGGCCGGAAAGGTTGGTCGCCAGCACGCCACCCAACGTCGGTTCGCCTTTCGACTTCAGAAGGCCGGTCAGGTGTGGCGGCTCGAACGGCAGCAACTGACCTTCCGCCGCCACAAGCGCTTCCAGCACCGAGAGCTTCACCCCGGCCTGGGCGGTCAGGACCAGTTCCTCCGGCGCGTAGTCAATGACCCTGTCCAGCCTGGCCAGGCTGAGCACGGCGTGGGCGCCGGCGACCCGCCCGATCGAACGCTTGGTCCCGCCGCCCGTGATCTCCAGACGGCGGCCGGCTGCACCGGCGTGGGCGACAAGATCGAGCACCTCGGCGGCGCTCTTCGGCGTCTCGGTCCTGAGGGCGAGTTCGCTCATCAGAACCGCGGCAGGTCCGGGAAAGCGACCTTGCCCCTGTGCACATGCACCCGGCCAAGCTCTGCGCAGCGGTGCAGGCGGGGGAACACCTTGCCGGGGTTGAGCAGCAGATCAGGATCGAAGGCGCATTTCACCCGCTGCTGGCAGGCGAGATCGGTCTCGTCGAACATCTCTTCCATCAGGTCGCGCTTCTCGACGCCGACGCCGTGTTCGCCGGTCAGCACCCCACCGACCGACACGCAGAGCCTCAGGATGTCGGCCCCGAAGGCCTCGGCCCGCTCCAGGTCGCCCGGCTTGTCGAGATCGTAGAGGATCAGCGGGTGCAGGTTGCCGTCGCCGGCGTGGAAGACATTGGTGACGCCAAGGCCATGGGTGACGCCCAGTTCGCCGATGCGGGCCAGCACGTGCGGCAGCTGGCGACGCGGGATGGTGCCGTCCATACAGAGATAGTCAGGCGCGAGCCGGCTCATCGCCGGGAAGGCGGCTTTGCGGCCCGCCCAGAACGCCAGCCGTTCGGCCTCGTTGCCGGAGACCTTGAGCGTGGTCGCGCCCCGCGCCTCGGCCAGCGCCACGACCTTGGCGGAGAGTTCAGCGCACTCGGCCTCCGGGCCATCCAGTTCGCAGATCAGCAGGGCTTCGGCGTCCGTGGGATAGCCTGCGTGAATGAAGTCCTCGCAGGCGCGGATCGCCGGCCCGTCCATCATCTCCAGCCCCGCCGGGATCACGCCGGCGCCGATGATGTCGCCGACGCAGGCGCCGGCGGCTTCAACGCTCGGAAAGCCCAGCAGCATGGCCCGGGCGGTTTGCGGCGTCGGCAGCAGGCGCACCGTTACCTCGGTCACCACGCCCAGCAGGCCCTCGGACCCGGTAATCACCCCCATCAGGTCGTAGCCCGCCGCGTCGAACCCCTTGCCGCCCAGCCGCAGAATCTCGCCGCTCATCAGGACAAGTTCGCAGCCGAGCACATTGTTGGTCGTCAGCCCGTACTTCAGGCAGTGCACCCCGCCGGAGTTCTCCGCCACATTGCCGCCGATGGTGCAGGCGATCTGGCTGGACGGATCGGGAGCGTAATAGAAGCCGTCGGCCTCCACCGCGCCGGTGATGCCGAGGTTGGTCACGCCAGGCTGCACCACCGCGCAGCGGTTAGGGTAGTCGACCTCCAGCACCCGGTTGAACTTCGACAGGCCGAGCACGATGCCGTCGCCCAACGGTAGGGCGCCGCCGGACAGCGAGGTGCCTGCGCCGCGCGGCACCACCTTCACGCCATTGGCCTGACACCAGGCGAGCACGGCCGAGACCTGGGCCGTGGTTTCCGGCAGCACCACCGCGATCGGCGTCTGGCGGTAGGCCGAAAGGGCGTCGGACTCGAAGGGGATCAGGCCGTCGGGCTCGCCGATCACGCCCTCGCCGGGCACGAGCTTCTGCAGCGCGCGCACGATCTCGCCCTTGCGGGCGATCAGCGCGGCGTCGGGAATGGGCATCTTCATGCGTGGACCAGCATCGCCTTCAGGCCGCGGGCCACCGGTTCCAGCATCGCGCCGTCGGTGACGTCCGGCAAGTCGAGCGTCGTATGGTGCAGCGGGTGGCCGGCGACAATCCCGATCAGCGGCGCGTACCCCAAGCGCTGGTAGAGCGCGACCTCGCCAGGCGGCTTTCTCTCGTCGATGTCGAAGGGTTTTTCGTAGCCGGGCTGACCGGCGAAGGACTTCGCCGCCAGCGGCATGAGGACCTCGCTGCAAGCCAGGATTCGGTCGGCGCGCGGGCCGGCCTGGCGGGTGATTTTTCCGTCCTGCAGGGCGTAGTCGTAGGCCGCCACATTGGCCCCGATGTGCAGCCAGAGCTTGGTGTCCGCCGGCTTGGGCGCCAGCGTCTCGGCGAAGAGGTGGCCGCCATAGCCGTCGAACTCGTGCCCCGCCGGACAGACCAGGGTGAGGTTGTGGTCGGTGGTCGCCAGCCAGCGCGCCAGCCCCAGCCAGATCGCCACGCCCGAACCGCGCTCACCCGCGCAGTGGAACCAGCCGCTCTTGGGCGTCGAGACCACCAGGTGCTTGCCGGGCCGCGGGCGGAGACCGATCACGTTCTCGGCCCTGCCGGCGACGGTCCTGCCCTCCAGGCGCAGGCTGGCGGTCTGGCCGGCCTCGGCGGCCGCCTTCAGCGCCGCGCCCTCGCGGCCGGCGACCAGAAGCACCGGCACGGACCAGGGCGAGACCTTGGCCGTGCGGTTGAGGACGCTCATCTCCCCCAGCGGATTTTCGGTGATCGCCACCACCGCCGCCGCGCCGGAGCTGGCGGCGTCGGTGATGAGCTGGGGCGGCGGCGCATAGAGGCCGCCGCCTGAGCCCGCCGGGAGCGAGATGACCAGGATCTTTCCAGCCTGGCCGTCGCGCGCCAGCGGCGCCGTCAGGCCGCCCTCCGGTGTGGTCTTCGGCGTCCAGAACGGGAACCCCGCGATCCTGCGCCCGCCCAGCGTCAGGTCGGACCGACCGAGTTCGAAAACCGGATAGTCGAACGCCTGACGCTGGGTGGCGTAGCCCGCCGCCTTCAGCGCCTTCTCCAACCAGACCGTCGTCGCCGTGTCGCCCGGCAGGCCAGTGCGATGGACGCCGAGGCTGGAATAGGTCTTCACAGCGGCATGGAGCGCCGCGCCGTCCAGGGGGTCGGCCGCTGAGTGGGCCTTCACCGCCGCGCCAGCCCAGACGCCAAGCCCTGCGAGGACCGCCTCGCGTCGATCGATGGCCATGCCAGCTCCCTCATACCGAGCCGGAGAAGACCACCGCCCGCGGCTGAACACCAGCCGCGCCATCCCTCCGCGCAAGGAGAAGGGGCCCCGAGACCCCTACCCAAAACTGAAGGTCGATAGATCCTAGTGGCCTTCGAACTTCGGGGTCCGCTTTTCGTTGAAGCTGGCCACGCCTTCGCGGCGGTCGGCGGTCTTGAAGAGGCGGTTGTAGGCCGACAGCTCGACCTCCATCGCCGCAGCGAGATCGAGGTGGTGGGCTTCGTGGACCACGTGCTTGAGCGCCCGGACCGACAGCGGCGCCTTGGCGGCGATCTCGGCGGCCACGGCCAGCACGGTCTCCATCAGGGCTCCAGGCGCAGTGACGCCGTTGACGACTCCATATTCCAGCGCCTGGGCCGCGGTGAACGGTCGGCCGGTGGTCAGGAGTTCAATGGCCCGCCGCTCGCCGGCGCACCGCCGCAGAAGCTGGGTGCCGCCAAGGCCCGGCATGATGCCCAGCCCCACTTCCGGCAGGCCGAACCGGGCGGTGTCGGCGGCATAGGCGAAATCACAGGCCAGCGTCATTTCGCAGCCGCCGCCCATGGCCGCGCCGTTGACCGCGGCGATCACCGGAACCGCGACAGCGAGTTGGGCGCGGCTCATGGCCTCGAAGATGCGGTGCTGCATCGACCAGGCCTCGTCGGTCATGCCGTTGCGTTCCTTGAGGTCCGCGCCGGCGCAGAAGTGACGACCCTCGGCGGCCAGCACCACGCAGCGCAGGTCTGCGCGGCCGGCCAGCAGGGTCCAGGCTTCGATCAGTTCCTCGCCCATGCGGGTGTTCAGCGCGTTGGCCGCCTCGGGCCGGGCGAACATCAGGACGGCGACGCCGGGCGCTGCGTCCGAGAGCTTGAGAGTCGCAAAGGTCTGTTCGGGCATCAGAAGCTCTTCGGCAGGTCCAGCACGTGGGTCGCCACATGGGAGAGGATGAGATTGGTCGAGATCGGGGCCACCTGGTAGAGCCGCGTCTCGCGGAACTTGCGTTCGATGTCGTACTCCTCGGCGAAGCCGAAGCCACCGTGGGTCTGCAGGCACATGTCGGCGGCGAACCAGGACGCCTCGGACGCGGTCAGCTTGGCCATGTTGGCCTCGGCGCCACAGGGCTGGCCGGCCTCGAAAAGCGCCGAGGCGTGGTTCACCATCAACTCCGCGGCGGTCATCTGGACATAGGCCCGGGCGATCGGGAACTGCACGCCCTGGTTCTGGCCGATCGGCCGGCCGAACACGGCGCGTTCCTTGGCGTAGGCGCTGGCCCGGTCGATGAAGAACTTCGCGTCGCCGATGCACTCGGCCGCGATCAGGATCCGCTCGGCGTTCATGCCATCGAGGATGTACTTGAAGCCCCTGCCCGCCTCGCCGATCAGGTTGGCGGCCGGCACCACCAGATCCTCGAAGAAAAGCTCTGTCGTGGCGTGGTTGAGCATGGTGCGGACCGGGCGGATGGTCAGGCCATTCCCGACGGCTTCGCGCATGTCGACCAGCAGCACGCTCATCCCGTCCGAGGGCTTGGCGGCGTCTGCCCGGGCGGTCGTGCGGCAGAGCAGGACCATCAGGTCGGAGTGCTCGGCGCGGCTGATCCACAATTTCTTGCCATTGACCACGAAGTTGTCGCCGTCGCGCCGGGCGAAGGTGGTGATGCGGGTGGTGTCGGTGCCGGCGTCAGGCTCGGTGACGCCGAAGGCCTGCAGCCGCAGTTCGCCCGAGGCGACCCTGGGGAGATAGGCCGCCTTCTGGGCCGGCGAGCCGTGCCGGAGCACGACGCCCATGGTATACATCTGGGCATGGCAGGCCCCGCCGTTGCAGCCCGAGCGGTGGATCTCCTCCAGCACCGCCGCCCCGGCCGCGAGGCCCAGGCCCGAGCCGCCGTATTCCTCAGGGATCAGGACCGAGAGGAAACCCGCCTCGGTCAGCGCCTGAACGAAGGCCGTCGGATAGGCGCGCTCACGGTCGAGCTCGCGCCAGTACGGGCCGGGGAACCGGGCGCAAAGCCTGCGCACCGCCTCGCGGATTTCGGGGAAGGTCTGGTCGACGGCTTGGGTCACGACCGCATCTCTGCCACGCGCAAAGCTGGAGATCGACTGTCAAAGGTGGTCATCTGCCGTCAGGTAACGGAAGCGGGAGCGGATGAGCCAGCTTAGCTATGTCAACGGCGCGAGCGAGAGGCCGCTGCTTGGCCTGACCATCGGCGCCTGTTTCGACGCCACGGCGGCGGCCCATCCCGACCGGCTGGCGCTGATCTCCCGCCACCAGGACATCCGCTGGACCTATGCCGAGCTGAAGGACCGCGTGGACGCCTTCGCCGCCGGCCTGCTGGCGCTGGGCCTGGAGCCCGGCGACAGGGTCGGCGTCTGGGCGCCCAACTGCGCCGAGTGGGCGATTACCCAGTTCTCCACCGCCAGGGCCGGGCTGATCCTCGTCAACATCAACCCGGCCTATCGCCTCTCTGAAGCGGAATACGCCCTGAACAAGGTCGGCTGCCGCGCCCTGGTCACCGCCGTGCGCCACAAGACCAGCGAATACCTCGGCATGATCCGCGAGTTGCGCGAAGCCGGCCGGCTGCCGCGGCTGGAGATGGTGATAACCCTCGGCGACGATCCGCACCGCGGCTGCCAGAGTTTCCCGCATGTGCTGAACACCGCCCGGCTGGCGGATCACGCCAGGCTGGCCGAGATAGCGCCGACCCTGCAGTTCGACGACCCGATCAATATCCAGTTCACCTCGGGCACGACGGGCTTTCCCAAGGGCGCGACGCTCAGCCACCACAACATTCTCAACAACGGCTATTTTGTGGGCGAGGCCATTGCGCTGAAGGCGGGGGACAGGCTCTGCATACCCGTGCCGCTCTACCACTGTTTCGGCATGGTGATGGGCAACCTCGGCTGTGTCACCCACGCCGCGACCATGGTCTATCCGTCCGAAGGCTTTGAGCCGCTGGCGGTGCTGGAGGCCGTGCAGGCTGAGGCGTGCGAGGCGCTCTACGGCGTGCCCACAATGTTCATCGCCATCCTCGGCCAGCCGGAGTTCGACCGCTTCGACCTGACATCTCTGAGGACCGGAATCATGGCCGGCTCGCCCTGCCCCATTGAGGTGATGAAGCAGGTGATCGAGCGCATGCATATGCCGCAGGTGACCATCGCCTACGGCATGACCGAGACCTCGCCGGTGAGTTTCCAGTCGGGCGTGGACGACAGCCTGGAGCACCGCGTCTCCACCGTCGGCCGCATTCAGCCGCACCTGGAGGTCAAGATCGTCGACGAGTCCGGCCGCATCGTTCCGCGCGGCGAGACCGGCGAGCTCTGTACCCGCGGCTATTCGGTGATGACCGGCTACTGGGAGGATCCGGACCGCACCGCCGAGGCCCTGGACTCCGCCGGCTGGATGCATACCGGCGACCTGGCGACGCTCGACGCCGACGGCTACGGCAACATCGTCGGTCGCATCAAGGACATGGTCATCCGCGGCGGCGAGAACGTCTATCCGCGCGAGATCGAGGAATATCTGTACCGCCACCCGGCCATCGCCGATGTCTCGGTGATCGGGGTTCCGGACCCGAAGTATGTCGAGGAACTGTGCGCCTGGATCATCCTGAAGCCCGGCGAGGCGCTGGACGCCGACGCCGTCCGCGACTTTTGCCGTGGACAGATCGCCCACTACAAGATTCCACGACACGTCCGTTTCGTGGATGCCTTTCCCACGACCGTCACTGGCAAGGTGCAAAAGTTCGCCATGCGCGAGGCGATGATTGCGGAAATGGGCCTCGTGCTGGAAAAGACCGCTTGAGCGACTTGCCCGCCACCTTTGAGACCCGCCCCGCATGAGGAAGCTTCCAAGCGCCGTCGACCTGAAATCCGACGCCTTCGCCGCCAATGCGAAGGTGAACCGGGCGCTGGTGGAGCAACTGCGCGAGTGCACGGCCGCTGCCAGCCTTGGCGGGCCCGAGGACAGCCGCAAGCGCCACGTCTCCCGCGGCAAGCTCCTGCCTCGCGACCGGGTGATGCGACTGCTGGATCCCGGCTCGCCGTTCCTGGAGGTGGGTCAGCTGGTCGCCAACGGCCTATATGACGACGAGGCGCCGGGCGCGGGCCTGATCACCGGCATTGGCCGGGTGTCGGGCCGCGAGGTAATGATTGTCGCCAACGACGCCACGGTGAAGGGCGGCATCTACTATCCGCTGACCGTGAAGAAGCACCTTCGCGCGCAGGAGATCGCGCTTCAGAACCGGCTGCCCAGCGTCTATCTGGTGGATAGCGGCGGGGCCAACCTGCCCTACCAGTCTGACGTGTTCCCCGACCGTGACCACTTCGGCCGCATCTTCTTCAATCAAGCCCGAATGAGCGCCGAGGGTCTGGCCCAGATCGCCTGCGTCATGGGCTCCTGCACCGCCGGGGGCGCCTATGTGCCGGCCATGTCGGACGAGACCGTCATCGTGCGCGGCCAGGGGACGATCTTCCTGGGCGGGCCCCCGCTGGTGAAGGCCGCGACCGGCGAGATCATCTCTGCCGAGGAACTGGGCGGTGCCGATACCCACGGCCGACGCTCCGGCGTGGTGGACCACGTGGCCAATGACGACGAGCACGCGCTGTCCATCGTCCGCACCATCGTCGCCAACCTGAACACCACCAAGACCGTGGACGTCACGGTGACCGAAGCCCGGCCACCGGCCTACGACCCGGAGGAGCTCTACGGCATCGTCCCGTCCGACGTGCGCGCGCCCTATGACGTGCGCGACGTCATCGCCCGCATCGTCGACGGCAGCCACTTCGACGAGTTCAAGGCGCTCTACGGCACGACCCTGGTCTGCGGCTTCGCGCGGATCTGGGGCTATCCGGTAGCGATCCTCGCCAACAACGGGGTGTTGTTCTCGGAGAGCGCGCTGAAGGGCGCTCACTTCATCGAGCTGGCCTGCAAGCGGAAGATTCCGCTGGTGTTCCTGCAGAACATCTCGGGCTTCATGGTGGGCGGCAAGTACGAGGCCGGCGGCATCGCCAAGGACGGGGCCAAGCTGGTCACCGCCGTTGCGTCGGCCGAGGTGCCCAAGTTCACCGTCCTGATCGGCGGCTCGTTCGGGGCCGGCAACTACGGCATGTGCGGCCGCGCCTTCTCGCCCCGGTTCCTCTGGACCTGGCCCAACAGCCGCATCAGCGTGATGGGCGGCGAGCAGGCCGCCAGCGTGCTGGCCACCGTCCACCGCGACGCCGACAGCTGGACGCCGAAGCAGGAAGAGGCCTTCAAGGCCCCGGTCCGCGAGAAGTACGAGGACGAGGGCAACCCCTACTACGCCACCGCGCGCCTGTGGGACGACGGGGTCATCGACCCCGCCCAGACCCGCGACGTGCTCGGCCTGTCGATCTCGGCGTCGCTCAATGCCCCGATCCCGGAGACACGCTTCGGCGTGTTCCGGATGTAGCCCCTTGGACCCTCGATAAAAATGGCCCGCGCGACCAAGCTCCGCGTCGTGGGCGGCAAGACTCAGGTCTATGTGACGCCGCGCGCGCCAAATCATGGCCTGGCGGTCGGCGCGCCCTGCCCCAACTGCGGCACGGCGCTGGCCGGCGCCTACTGCTACGCCTGCGGTCAGAAGGGCGAGGAGTACCACCGCTCGATCTGGCGTCTGATCGCGGAGTCCCTTGAGAGCCTGACCCACTTCGACGGGCGGTTCTGGACCACAGTCCCGCGGCTGATCGCTCGGCCCGGCAAGCTGACCCGCGACTACCTGGACGGCCATCGCGCCGCGCAGATCCCGCCGTTCCGGCTGTTCCTGATCGTACTAATCGCGGTGTTTTTCAGCGGCTCGCTGAACGTCCGCACCAACCACCTGGAATTCCGGGTCGTGCCCGTGGAGACCTTCCTCGCCAAGGACTCCAACCAGGCCAGAACCCTGCAGCAGCTCGACGCGGCCATGCGGACGAAACCCGAAGGGCGCTGGCTGGCGGATCACGGAGAGGCGGCGTTGAAGGATCCCGCCGCGTTCCTCACCGCGGTCGAGCACTGGTCGCACCAATTCGCGATCCTGATGCTGCCGATCGCGGCCCTCATGCTCAGCCTGCTGTTCGTGTTCAAGCGCGGGGTCTACGTCTTCGACCACCTGATCTTCTCGATGCATTCGCTGTCGTTCCAGGGCCTGCTGCTCTCGGGCGTCTTCCTGGGCGGCCTGGTGGTGAACTGGGCCGAATGGTTCCTGCTGCTGGCCCCGGTCCACCTCTTCGTCCACATGCGCGACGCCTACCGCATCAGCGCGATCGGAACGCTGATCCGCATGTTGCTGCTCTTCACCCTCTCGGCCACCGCCTTCATCTTCCTGATGCTCGGGCTGATGTTCGTCGGCCTGGCGACGCTGCACTAGGACCATGGCCATGTTCAGATCCGTCCTGGTGGCTAACCGCGGTGAAATCGCGCGCCGCGTGTTCGCTACGGCCCGACGTATGGGGCTGGAAACCGTCGCGGTCTTTTCCGAGGCCGACGCCGGCGCCGCCCACGTGCAGGAGGCGGACACCGCCGTCCTGATCGGCCCGGCCGCCGCACGCGAGAGCTACCTCGTTCCGGAAAAAATCATCGCCGCAGCCCGCGCCTCCGGCGCCGAGGCGATCCACCCCGGCTACGGGTTCCTGTCCGAGAACGCCGACTTCGCTGACGCGGTGATCGCCGCAGGCCTGGTCTGGATCGGTCCGCCCAGCAGCGCGATCCGCGCCATGGGCCTGAAGGACGCCGCCAAGACGATCATGGCCAAGGCCGGCGTGCCGGTGACTCCGGGGTATCTGGGCGCGGACCAGCAGGGGCAGCGCCTGCAGAAGGAGGCCGACAGGATCGGCTATCCCGTACTGATCAAGGCCGTGGCCGGCGGCGGCGGCAAGGGCATGCGCAAGGTCGAGCACGCCGCCGATTTCGAAGCGGCTCTAGCCTCCTGCCAGCGGGAGGCGCGGTCCTCGTTCGGCGACGACCGGGTGCTGCTGGAGACCTATGTCACCCGGCCCCGGCACATCGAGGTCCAGGTGTTCGGCGACAGCCAGGGCAATGTCGTCCACCTCTACGAGCGCGACTGTTCCCTGCAGCGCCGCCACCAGAAGGTCATAGAGGAAGCCCCGGCGCCCGGTATGGACGAGGCCACCCGCGAAGCCGTCACCTCAGCCGCCGTGAAAGCCGCGCAGGCTGTAGGCTACATAGGCGCCGGCACCGTCGAATTCATCGCCGACGCCAGCCAGGGCCTGAGGCCCGACCGCATCTGGTTCATGGAAATGAACACCCGCCTGCAGGTCGAGCATCCCGTCACCGAAATGGTCACCGGCCTCGACCTTGTGGAATGGCAGTTCCGCGTCGCCGCCGGCGAGCCGCTGCCGCTGGTGCAGGACCAGATCGGCCTGACGGGCCACGCCGTCGAGGCCCGGCTCTATGCCGAGAACACCGCTGGCGGCGCGTTCCTGCCATCGACCGGCCTGCTCGAACACTTCCGCCTGCCGGACAACATCCGCGCCGATGCTGGCGTCGAGGAGGGCGGCGAGGTCACCCCCTTCTACGACCCGATGATCGCCAAACTGATCGCCCACGCGCCCAACCGCGAGCAGGCGCTGGCCGAACTGGCCGAGGCCTGCGACGCCGTCGAGGTCTTCCCGGTCAAGACCAACGCCGGCTTCCTGGCGCGCTGCCTTGAGGCGCCCGCCTTCATCGCCGGGGATCTCGACACAGGCTTCATCGAGCGCAACCTGGAAGAGCTGACCGCCGAGGCCGAGCCCTCGCCCGCAGCACTTTCCGCCGCCGCCACGGCCGCGCTGATCGCTGACGACAGCGGGATCTTCGAGGACGCGCCGACGCCCTGGCGCGCACTGGCGGGCTTTCGCCTGAACGCCCAGCCCTCGACCTCAGTGCGCCTGTTCCATCGGGGCAAGGCTGTGATGGCCGAGGCGATCGAGTCGGCCGCGCCGCGCTCGGTGCTCCTCACCCAGGACGGCGATATCGTCGTCTTCGAGGCGGGCGACACCTTCAGCTTCGCCGCCCATCCGCCCGGCGCCGACAGCGTCGACGCCGCCAGCGACGGCGGGATCCGCTCGCCCATGCCGGGCAAGGTCACTCAGCTCTCGGTCAAGGCCGGAGACGCGGTGGTGAAAGGCCAGCCCCTGGTCACCCTTGAAGCGATGAAGATGGAGCACGCGCTGACCGCCCCCTTCGACGGGACGGTCGAGACGCTTTCCGTGGCGCTCGGCGATCAGGTCAGCGAGGGCGCGGTGCTGATCAAGTTGGCGGTGGTAGCGGCTTAACCGACAGTTCCCTCATCGTGCAGCCGGGCGATCTCGCCGCCCGACATGCCCAGCACCTGCGACAGCACCTCATCCGTATGCTGGCCCAGCTTCGGGGCCGGCCGCACGTCGCCGCGAACGTCCTGCGGGATCGTCGCCATGGCCCCCGGCGCGGGGTAGGTCAGGCCGCTCGGGTGACTGATGGCCTCGAAAACCGGGTTATCCTTGTAAAGCCGCGGATCGTTAAGGGCAGTCTCCAGCGGCTGGTAGGCGCCCCAGGTGACCCCGCCGGCGTCGAAGGCCGGCGCCAGTTCGGCGGCCTTGCGGCCCGCGAAGGCGCGCTCGAACAGCGGATAGAGCCGCGCACGGTGGGTGAAGCGCAGGCCCTCATCCGTAGCGAACGAGACGCCAAGCTCGGCCTGCAGCGCGGCGACCTCGGCGGCGATCCCCAGCGCGTCAAGGGCCTTCGACCACTGCTTCGGCGTGATCGCCAGCAGCATCAGGGTCTGGCCGTCCTTCGTCGTGAAGTCGCGGCCGAAGGCGCCGAAGATGTCGTTGCCCATGCGCGCGCGCTGATGGCCCGACAGCAGGGTCTCGGCGGTGAAGCCGAGGTTGGCCATGGTCGCCGCGCCGATGTCTGACAGGGGTGCGCGGATCTCGCGTCCGCCCTGCCCGCGCGTGCGCGCCAGCAGGGCCGAGACCAGGGTAAAGGCGCAGTAGGCGCCGGTCAGAAGGTCCCACGCCGCCAGCACATGGTTCACCGGCCGCGCATCGTCCGCCGGCCCGGTCATCAGCGGCAGGCCGAGCGCGGAGTTGATCGTGTAGTCCATGCCCTGGGAGCCGTCCGCCCAACCCATGACACGGACGCAGATCAGGTCTTCCCGGAGCGTCTTCAGCACGTCGTAGGAAAGGAATCCGTCCACCGGGAAGTTGGTGACGAAGAGCCCGCCATCGTCGCCGGGCGCCGTTGCCAGCCGCTGCGCGATCTCGCGTCCCGCCGGACTGGAGAGGTTGAGCGCGACGGACTTCTTTCCCTTGTTCAGCCCCTCCCAATAGAGGCTCGACCCGTTTTCCGCGAGCGGCCAGCGGCGGAAGTCGGGACCGCCGCCGATGCTGTCGAAGCGGATCACCTCGGCCCCCATCTGAGCCAGATAGAGCCCGCAGGTGGGGGCGGCGACGAACGCCGACCCCTCGATGACGCGAAGGCCTTTCAGGAGGTCGTACATGCGGGGCCTTAAGCGATCAGCTTGCCGACCTCGTCGACCTCGTCCGACGTCAGCTGCCAGTCGCCGGCGGCGGCGTTGGCGGCGATCTGTTCTGGCGAGGTGGCGCCGGCGATCACCGAGGACACCACGTCGTGGCCCAGCAGCCAGGCAAAGGCGAGCTCGAGGATGGTGTGGTCACGTTCCTCCGCCCAGGCGATGAGCTTCTCGACCTTGTCGAAATTCCTGTCGCTGAGCGCTGCGGCGCCGCGGGCGCCCCAGGCGGCCAGACGGCTGTCGTTCGGCGGCGGCGCGCCTCGCGCGTACTTGCCGCTGAGCAGCCCGGACGCCAGGGGGAAGAACGGCAGGAAGCCCAGTCCGAAGTGCTCGCACGCCGGCAGCACCTCGTGCTCCACTTTCCGCTCCAGCAGCGAATAGAGGTTCTGCGCCGACACGAACCGCGTGCCGCCGGCCGCCGTCCAGTCGGCGTCGGCAATCTGCCAGCCCGTGAAATTGGAGTTGCCGATGTAGCGAACCTTGCCCTGGGTCACGAGGTCGTCGAGCGCCCGCAGGGTCTCGTCGAGCGGCGTCTCGGCGTCGTAGCGATGGAGTTGGTAGAGGTCGATGTAGTCGGTGCCCAGGCGCGTCAGGCTGTCCTCCACCGCACGCATCATCCAGCGCCGGGAGCCGCCGGACTTCGACTTGTTGTCGCCCACCTGCATGCCGAACTTGCTGGCCAGCACGATCTCGTGGCGGCGCTTGCCCAGCGCCTTGCCGAGGAACACCTCCGATTGGGTCGCGCCGTAGACGTCGGCGGTGTCGAAGAGGGTGATCCCGGCCTCGATCGCCGCATCGACCACGCCCTGCGTCGCCTGCTGGTCGATCCGCATGCCGAAATTGTTGCAGCCCAGTCCCACCTCGCTGACCTTCAGGCCAGAGCTTCCCAGTCGGCGCATTCTCATGGTGGTCTCTCCGTAGATCCTGGCTCTTCCGCCCAGCGCCGCGAACCGTCCAGGCCGGCGCGGCGGGAGCCTAGCGGTTTCCCCGCCCCTCGCCAGGGGGCGCCGGCCGCAACCGTTCAGAATGCATAACGGACATTCACCGCGTTTGTTGGCGATATCGCAAGGCGCCGCACCTAACCTTACGATCTGAAACAGCTTTTTCTGCGGGATCGTTGATCAGATGCGCGTCATCACCATCGTCAGCCTCGGCGCCTCCGCCGTGCTGGGCCTGGCGGCGCTCTTCGTCGCCAAGGCCATTCTGCCGAATGCCGGCCAGACCAGGGGCGTCGTCGCCAGCCTCCAGCAACCGCCTGCCGGCGTGCCGGTGGTGGTGGCCAAGACCGACCTGAAGTTCGGCGAGCGGCTGGACGCCGGCAAGGTGACGATTCTGCACGTGCCGGCCAACGCGGTGCCAGCGGGCGCCTTCACCACCGTCGAGCAGGTGCTGGCCCAGGATCACGGTGGCGCGCCCGTCGTGCTGGGTCCGGTGGCGGCTCGCGAGCTGCTGCTTCCGGTGAAGCTCTCCGGCCCCGGCGCCCGCGCCTCGGTGGCGGTCGAGATCGCCGACGGCTACCGCGCCTATACGATCAAGGTCTCCGACGTCACCGGCGTCGGTGGCCACGCGCTCCCCGGCGACCGCGTCGACGTGGTGGTGATGCGCGATCTGTCGCCCGACGGCGATGTCCGCAACTATGTCTCCGAGGTGGTGATCCAGAACGTCCGCGTGCTGGCTGTCGACCTCAACGCCGACCTGGTGGGCAACAAAGCCGCGACGCCGTCGACCGCCACGCTGGAGGTCAAGGTCGAGGACACCCAGAAGCTGGCGGTGGCCGGCGACCTCGGCAAGCTTTCGCTGGCCCTGCGCAAGACCGGCGAGGCCCAGTACGTGTCCACCGCCCCCATGCGCACCGGCAACTTCATGGTGGCGCGCGCCATCATCAAGCCCAAGGAAAGTGGCGGTTTCAGCGCCGGCCCGGCGCCATCCGCGCCGTCGAGCCCGCGCCCTTATTTCGGGCCGAACCTGATCACCATCATCGAAGGCGGCCCTCACGGCCGCGGCGCCAAGGCCGCACCCGCCGCGCCGCCACCCCCGCCGCCGCCGCCGCCCGCGCAGCCGACCTTCGCCCTCGTGCCCCTCGCCCCCACCGACGCTCCGGCCGGCGCGTGATCATTCCAGGGACCCTGACCATGCGAAGCCTCCTCGCCTCGGCGTTCTGCGCCAGCCTCGCCGTCGTGGCGGTCGCCCCGGCCGCCGCCAGCGCCCAGGTGATGCGCACCGAATCCGCGCCCAGCCGTGTCATCTTCGTGCCCGTCGACAAGTCGGCGTCGTTCCGCCTGGACCAGGTGGCGAGCAAGATCGTCGTCGCCCAGCCGGAGACCGCCGAGGTGGTCGCCACCACCGACCACTCCTTCTATGTGCGCGGGGTCGCCATCGGCTCTACGAACCTGCTGGTCTACGGCACGGGTGGCCGACTGCAGCAGGTGATCGACGTGCGTGTCGGCTATGACGCGCGGTCGATTGAGCAGGACCTGAATGTCGCCTTCCCAGGCGAAGGCATCCGCGTCCAGACCATGGGCGAGGGCCTGCTGCTGACTGGAAACGTCTCGACAGCCAGCGTCGCCAAGCGCGCCAAGGACCTGGCTGACAAATACGCCCCCGACCACGCGACCTCGGTCATGACGGTCCGCGCCTCGCAGGAAGTCGTGCTCGAAGTCCGCGTTCTCGAAGCGGGCCGCTCGTCTTTCCAGGACCTCGGCTTCAGCGGGCTTATCACCGACGGTCACTCGGTGCTGAACTACGGCAGCGGTTTGATAGGCAACACGCCGGCCAACGGCGCGCTTCAGCTGCGCAGCAAGATCGGCAGCGTCTCGCTCGACGTCGCCCTGCAGGCCCTGGAAGAAAAGGGCATGGTCCGGACGCTGGCGCGCCCGAACCTGGTGGCCCTTTCCGGCGAGAAGGCCAGCTTCCTGGCAGGCGGGGAGTTCCCTTATCCGGTTCCCCAGAACCTCAACCAGATCACGATCCAGTTCCGCACCTATGGCGTGAAGCTCGCGTTCACCCCGACCGTGCAGGACAATGGCCTGATCCGGTTGCAAGTCGCCCCGGAAGTCAGCCAGCTAGACCCCGCCAACTCTCTCCGGATCAACGGGGTCACGGTGCCCGGCCTGATCACCCGCCGGGCCGACACGACGGTAGAGCTCAAGAACGGCGACTCGCTCGCGATGGGCGGCCTCTTCCAGCACAACTACGACAACACCCTTCGTCAGTTCCCGGTGCTGGGCGACCTGCCGGTCATCGGCACGCTGTTCCGCTCCACGCGCTGGAAGCGGGCCGAGACAGAGCTGGTGATCATCGTCACCCCCAGGCTGGTGACGCCGCAGGACTTCGCCAACGCCAAGGACGTGACCTCGCTCGGTGGCGCCGAACCCCTTGCCGCGGACTTCATCCTCAACGGCCATTCGCTCGACAAGCCCACCACCCGCGACCTGGGGGCAAAGAAGAAGAAGTGATCGTGCGTACAGATACAAAGGCCCAGTCCATGACGACGCGTTCCGGCGAGGCCCACTGATGGCCCTCAACCTTTTTGCGCCCAAGCCAGAAACGGTGGCCCAAATCGCGCTCGGCGGGCGTCGCGCGCTGGCGCTTGGCGCGAGCCTCGCACCGCTGGCGCAGAACGCCCTGCAGGGCTTCGGCCTCGAGCTTGCCAGCATCGAGCAACTGGCGGGCGTCTCGGCCGACGACGTCGGCCTGGTGCTGATCGACGCCGACAGCTGCACCGCGGCCACGCTGACCGCCGCCATCCAGTCGCTGACCGCCTGCGCCAACCCGCCGGCCGTCCTGCTGGTCGGCGAGCGCCTGCCGACGACCGTGGTGCGCAACCTGCTGCGTCTGGCCCAATCTGACGTCCTTGAGGCGCCCTATACGTCGGACCAGATCGCCGACGCGGTCGCCGGCCTGCTGGCTCAGGGCGCGCGCGCGCCGCTCGTCGCCGCCCAGGCCCCCGTGGCGGCCACGCCGCCGGCCTCGACGTCTCGCTGCTGGGCGGTGACCGGCGCGGTCGGCGGCTCCGGCGCCACGACCATCGCCATCGAGATCGCCACCGCGCTGTGCGCCCGTCAGGACAAGGACAAAAGCGTCTGCCTGATCGACCTCAATCTTGCCGACGGCGTGGCGGCGGCCTACCTCGGCGCGACGCCGACCATGCGCCTGGCCGACATCGCCGCGACCGTCGAGCGTATCGACGCCGCGGTGCTGCAGGCCTTCACCACGCCGGTTACCAAACAGCTCGACCTGTTGGCCGCGCCGCGTGATCCCGACGCCTTTGAGGCCATCCCGCGCGAGGCAGTGCTGAAGATTCTGGACGTCGCGTGCGAGAGCTACGACTGGGTGGTGCTGGACATGCCGCGCCATCGGCGCGCCTGGACGCTGGACGCCCTGGCCGGCAGCGACGAGGTGATCGTCGTCTCCGAGCTCACCGTGCCGGCGCTGATCGCGGCGCGCTCGCTCTCCGACGAGATCGAGACCGGTGTCGGTTCGGGCCTGAAGCCGCGCATCGTGCTGAACCGTCTCGCCAGCCGCATGTTCGGACCTGCGCCCTCGATGGCCGAAGCCGAGAAAGCCCTGCAGCGAAAGGCTGAGGCCGGCATCAGCTCCGACTGGGAGGCGGCCGCCACCTCCGCCAACCTCGGTGGTCCGATCGCCCAGCACCGGCCCAAGTCCAAGATCGTCAAGGACGTGCAGACCCTGGTCGAACGGTTGGCCGGCAACCCTGCCCGCCGCGACGCCCAGTCGGCCAAAGCCTCGAAGGCGGCCTGATGGGCCGCTTCAGCCTTACCAAGCCCGGCGCGCCCGCACCCGCGCCCAAGGCTCCGGAGGCCGTCGCGGTCGCGCCGGTCGCCGCGCCCAAGCAGTCGTCGCAGCATACCAAGCCCGGCAAGTCGACAGAGCTCGACATGCACCTGCGCCTGCACTCGCGGCTGATCGACGAGCTCGACCTCGCCAAGCTGGACAAGCTGCCGGAGAGCGAGCTGCGCGCCGAGGTGATGAAGCTGGTCGCCGACTTCGCGCGCTCGGAGCGGATGGCGCTGAACGCCACCGAATTGCAGGCCCTGGGCGCCTCGATCTACGACGAGATGGTGGGCCTCGGCCCCATCGAGCCGCTGCTCAAGGACGAGAGCATCAACGACATCCTGATCAACGGTCCGTTCCAGGTCTATGTCGAGCGGCGCGGCGAGCTGGAGTTGACCGCGGTCCGGTTCCGCGACAACGACCATCTGCTGCGCATCGTCAACCGCATCGTCGCCGGCGTCGGTCGCCGCATCGACGAAAGCCAGCCGATGGTCGACGCCCGCCTGCCCGACGGCAGCCGGGTGAACGCGGCCATCAATCCCATCGCCATCGATGGCGCCTGCGTCTCGATCCGGAAGTTCTCCAAGAAGCCGCTGACCCTGGAAAAGCTGGTCGAGTTCCAGGCCATGCCCATGGCGCTCGCCGACTTCCTGCACGGGGCCGTGAAGGCGCGGGTCTCCACCGTGATCTCGGGCGGCACCGGTTCAGGCAAGACGACGCTGCTGAACGCGCTTTCGGCCGCCATCGACCATGGCGAGCGCCTGATCACCATCGAGGACGCCGCTGAACTGCAGCTGCAGCAGCCGCACGTCGTGCGGCTGGAAACCCGACCGCCGAACATCGAGGGCAAGGGCGAGATCCGTCAGCGCGAACTGGTCAAGAACGCGCTCCGAATGCGTCCCGACCGGGTGATCCTGGGCGAGGTCCGCTCGGAGGAGGCCTTCGACATGCTGCAGGCCATGAACACCGGCCACGAAGGCTCGATGGCCACGATCCACTCCAACAACCCGCGTGAGGCGGTCAGCCGCCTGGAGCAGATGGTCGCAATGGGCGGCATGAACCTCAGCCACGACGCGGTGCGTTCGCAAATCGCCTCGGCCATCGGCATGGTCGTGCAGGTCATGCGCCTTTCGGACGGCAAGCGGAAGATCACGCACATCACCGAGATCACCGGCATGGAGGGCCAGGTGGTGCAGATGCAGGACATCTTCACGTTCAACCGCACCCACACCGACGCCGACGGCACGGTGCATGGCGAGTTCCGCGCCACGGGTCTGCGTCCGCGCTGCCTCGATGAAATGCTGCGCCGGGGCATCCACTATGACACCGCCAATTTCGACCCTTCCATCGTGCTGATGAGCGCATGAAGTTCGATCCGAACCTCGCCTTCCTGATCCTGCTGTTCGCCGCGGTATTCACCGCCGGCCAGGCGGCGTTCGGCCTGTTCAGTGTCGCCATCCAGAAGCGCCGCGTGAACCAGCGCCTGAAGGTCGCCGAAAAGGTCGACGGGGTCTCGGCCGTGGTCGTCGAGCTGCGCAAGCAGCGCGGCCTGAACGCCGAGGGCCGACGGGGCGGGGCGATCCGCTGGCTCTCCAACCTGATCATCATCTCGGGCGTGCCCTACGCGCCCCGGAAATGGGCGATCTACATCGTTCTGGCCGCCCTGGTCGGCGGTATGGGCGCGGCGATCCTCACCAAGAACCCGATGTTCTTCATCGTGGGCGCGCTGGTGATGGGGGTCGGCGGGCCGCTGGCCTTCCTGAAGTTCAAGGCCGGCGCCCGCAACAAGGCGATCGGCGTGCAGCTGCCGCAGGCGCTGGAGATCATCGTGCGCAGCCTCGAGGCCGGCCACCCGGTGCCCACCGCCATCTCCCTGGTGGGCCGCGAGATGGTCGACCCGATCGGCACGGAGTTCGGCATGGCCGCCGACGAGATCGCCTATGGCGGCACTCTGCAGGAAGCGATCGAGCGGATGAGCGAGCGCTGCCAGCATCCTGACATCGACCTCTTCGCCGCCACGGTGCGCCTGCAGGCTGGCACCGGCGGCAACCTCACCGGCCTCCTGAAACTCAACGCCTCGACCGTGCGCGAGCGCCACAAGATGCGCCTGAAGATCAAGGCCGCCTCCTCGGAAGGCCGCGCCTCGGCCATGATCCTCACCTCGGCGCCGTTCATCGCCGTAGGTTTCATCATGATCTCCTCGCCACACTTCTACGGCGACGTGATCCACGAGCGGTTCGTGCAGATCGGTCTCGGCATCATCCTGACCTGGATGTTCATCGGCAACATGGTCATGCGCAACATGATCAACATGAAGCTCTAGTCCCATGACGCTTGCTCAGATCGAGATGATCATCACCGTCGTCGGCGCCCTGCTGGTCATGGGCGCGGTGGGCGGCGTGGCCCTTATGGGGGCCGGCGAGCTCCGGACGCGCGCCATCCGTCGCGGCCGCCTGCAGGGCGGCGGGCGGCAGACGGTCAGCTCCGGTGGGGGCGGCGGCCTAGGCGGTCTCGGCGGCCAGCTGATCGCAGGCGTCCGCAGACTGGGCCAGCAGGACGCCGTGCGCGATCCGGCCAAGCTGTCGGTGTTGCGCAACCAGCTGATGCAGGCCGGCTTCTACAACCGCGAGGCGCCAGTCATCTATCTGGGCTGTCGGGCCGTCGCCCTGGTGGTCGCCACCCTTGGCGTCGTACTTATCCTGCCGCTAGTTCTCGGCGGGCGCACGGGCATGAGCGGGATCATGATCGCCAGCGTCCTGGCCGGCGGGGCGATCCTCGGCCCCGATCAGGTCCTCAAGATGCGCCGCACCAAGCGCGAGCAGGAATATCGCGACGGTTTCCCCGACCTGCTGGATCTGCTGGTGGCCTCGGTCGAGGCGGGCCTCAGCCTCGACGCCGCCGTCAGCCGGGTGACTGAGGAGCTGACCCGCCGCTATCCCAACCTGGTGGTGCACCTACGGTTTCTGGTGCTGGAGCTGCGCGCCGGCAAAGCCCGCAAGGAAGCCTGGACGGCCTTCGCCGAACGCCTCGGCATCGACGACGCCCGCCAGCTCGCCACCATGCTGCGTCAGGCCGAGGAGATGGGCACTAGCCTTGGCGAGACCCTCACCGTCTTCTCCCAGGATATGCGCTCAAAGCGTATGCTGCGGGCCGAGGAAAAGGCGCTGGCATTGTCGGCCAAGCTGACCGTGCCGCTGATCTTCTTTATCTTCCCGTGCCTGTTGGGCGCCCTGCTGCTGCCAGCCGCCGCGCGCCTGATCCACGTCTTCGGGAAGCACTGACCCCCTACAATCCGTAGGGCTTGTAGGGACCCGCGATCAGCTGTTCGAAGATGCCGATGCCCTGGCGTTCGGGTTCGCCAGGCTCGGTTAGGGTGGCCTTCGAGATCGCCTGGATGTGCCAGTTCTCGGGCGCGGCCATGTCGACCGTGGCAAGGTCGATATCCTCCCGGCCCACCGCCAGTTCGCCCTTCAGCATCCCGTGGCGCCACTCGCCGCCATAGCCGATGCCGCGCATCAGGAACGTGGCGAAGGGTTCCAGCCTGACCTCCGCCTCGCCGCCCTCGACCGGGATGCGCAGGGTCCCGCGCTCGGCGTGTCGGGTGCCCTGGCGCAGCACCACGTCCTCCATCCGCGGAAAGTCCGAATGCGTCCCGCCTTCGGCCCGTGAGCCGTCCGGCAGGATCACCGCGCGGGTGTTCCACGGCTTGCCGTCGGTGTCGGCGTTGATGTGGAAGAAGACGCTCCGGTCCTCGAAATTGACCGGCGTCCACTGCCAGAAGAAGCCCGCCAGGCCTGCACCCGGCGTCGCCTGCGGATCGGGCGTCCCCACCGGCCGGATGCCCCAGGAGCGGTCCCGCGTGCCGGTCCAGCCGGGACCGGTCTCGCGGCGGTCGCCGTCGATCTCGGTCCAGCCGGAGACCCGCACGTTCTGGGTCAGGCGCGTGTAGTCCATGAACATCCGCGGGCCGTTGCGGCGGGTGAAGCGCGGCTCCTCGATCGGGAAGGCGCGGCCCTCGAAGGTCAGCTCGCAGGCCAGGCCCTCGGCCCTCGTCAGGGTCACCTTCAGGGTCTGCAGAGGCTCGATCACTTCAATCCGCACCGGCCCGACGGTGAGGTCCATCCGCTCCATGCCCAGAATCCGCGAGGCGTGCAGGCATCGCTGCACGCCATCGCGAATGATCGAGACGTGAGCGTCGGCCACGTTCAGCGCCGGATAGACCCCGAAGGCCACGGCGACGAACTCGCTCCCGTCCGGCGAATAGCCGTTGAAGAAATAGCGGTCGTAGAAATTCCGGTCCGACCCCGAATAGGCGATCGGCTCCGGCGTCTGGTGGATTGGGAAATCGTCGCCCTTGGTCAGCATGGTGCTCTCCCTCCCCGCGGTCCTACCACCCGTTGTTGTTGACGCTCGGTCAGCCTTGCGACCCGGGACGCGGCGGTATCAAGTGAAAGAAAAGCGACGAGCACAAGGGAGCGAGCGTGACGACCGCAGCCGATCATCGGATCCCGAAGGATGTCGCCGACCTGCTCGCGGCGCCGGCGGCCTACGCCGACGGGCGCATCCAACAGGCCTACAAATGGCTGCGGGCCAACGAGCCGCTGGGCGTCGCCGACATCGAGGGCATGGACCCGTTCTGGGTGGTCACCCGCCACGCCGATATCCTGGAAATCAGCCGCCAGAACGACCTCTTCCACAACGGCGACCGTTCGCCGACCATCATCGGCCAGGAAGGCGACAAGAAGATCCGCGAGATGATGGGCGGCAGCCCGCACCTGCTGCGCACCCTGATTCACATGGATGCGCCGGATCACCTGAAGTACCGCGCCCTGACCCAGGGCTGGTTCATGCCGCAGAACCTGCGCCGGCTGGAAGACCAGGTTCGGGTGCTGGCCAAGGCCGCCGTTGAGCGGATGGCGGCCACCGGCGGCCACTGCGACTTCGTCAAGGAAGTGGCGCTTCACTACCCACTACGGGTGATCATGAGCATCATGGGCGTGCCTGAGGAAGATGAGCTCCGGATGCTGAAGCTCACCCAGGAACTGTTCGGGGCATCGGACCCTGAACTCGCCCGCGACGCCGACACGCCGCCGCAGGAGCGCCAGTTCGATTTCGGGGTGATCATCGACTTCTCGAACTATTTCCGCGCACTCTCGGAGAGCCGCCGCGCGCACCCCACCGACGACCTGGCCAGCCTGATCGCCAACAGCCAGGTGGACGGCCAGCCGATCTCCGACCTGGAGGCGATGAGCTACTACATCATCGTCGCCACCGCCGGGCATGACACCACCTCGTCGTCGACCGCCGGCGCGCTCTGGGCGCTGGCCGAGAACCCACAGGAACTGGCGAAGGTGAAGGCCGATCCGTCGCTGGTCCCGGGACTTGTGGATGAAAGCATCCGCTGGACCACGCCCGTGAAGACCTTCATGCGCACCGCCACCGAGGACGTGACCTTCGCCGGCCGCGACATGAAGAAGGGCGACTGGCTAATGCTCTGCTACGCCTCGGGCAACCGCGATGAGGCGGTGTTCGAACACCCGGACGAGTTCCACGTTGACCGCAGTCCCAATAAGCACCTGGCGTTCGGGTATGGCGCCCACCTGTGCCTTGGCCAGCACCTGGCCAAGATGGAGATGCGCATTCTCTGGGAAGAGCTGCTGCCGCGCCTTTCCGAGCTTGGCCTCGACGGCGTTCCGGCGATGAGTGAGAGCGCCTTCGTCAACGGCCCCAAACGGCTGCCGGTGAAGTTCGAGTTGGCCTGAGCGCGCCTTGGCCCACGCTCTGGAACCCGGGCTCGCGAGCTATATCGCCAAGCGCATGCCGGACGCGGGGGACATCGCCGTCTCCGCCCTGGAGCGCATCTCCGGCGGCGCGTCGCGTGAAACCTACAGGTTCAGGCTGGATTGGCGCGAGGGCGGCGAAGCGCGCTCGCGCAAGCTGATCCTCCGACGCGATCCGCCCGCAAGTCTGATCAACACCGAGCGCCGCGTGGAGTTCGAAGCCTATCGCGCCTTCGCCGGATCGACCGTGCCGGTGCCCGAGATGCTGTGGCTGGAGGAGGGATCGGAGGCCCTGGGTCATCCGTTCTTCATTGCCGAGGAGCTGACTGGCTATCAGGCGGCGCCGCAGATGCTGTTCGCCGGCGGGTATGATGCCGTCCTGCCGAAGGTGGCAGACCGCAAGTGGACCATCCTGGGCGAGATCGCCAAGGCCGATGCGATCGCACTCGGCCTCGACCAATGGATGCCGCCACCGGCCCTGGACGCCTGCGCCTCTCGCGAACTGGCGCACTGGGAGGCGATCCTCGATAGCGACGAGGCAGAGCCGCTGCCGATCGCGCGGGCCGCGATCCGCTGGCTTAAGGCCAACCCGCCACCGCCGGCGCAGAAGCTCAGCGTCGTTCATGGCGACTATCGGACCGGCAACTTCCTCTACGACGCGGCCGGCGGCATCCACGGGGTCCTCGACTGGGAGATGGCCCATCTGGGCGATCCGCTGGAGGACCTCGGCTGGGGCTTCAATCCGGTCTGGCAGTTCGGACGCGGCCTTGAAGGCGGCCTGCTAGTCCGGGATCAGGCCATCGCCATCTGGGAGCGCGCCAGCGGGCTCAGGGCCGACCCGGCCGCCCTGCACTGGTGGACACTGTTCAACTGCGTCAAGGGCCAGGCCATCTGGGTGGGCTCGGCGCGGGCCTTTATTGACGGCGGCAACCGCGAGCCGATCATGGTCTATCCCGCCTGGTGGCTGCTCAACGCCCAGGACCGGGCGATCCTGAAAGTGATGGGCAGGCTATGACCCCGCAGGTTCCCGCCGTCCTGGCTGAACTGGCGCAACTCTTGATGCGCAACGCCGTCCCCGGCGTTCCCGATGCCGAGCGGGCCAGCGCGCTGGGACTTTCGGCCATGCTGCTCGGAATCGCCGCGGAGACCTGGGACGGAGCCGCGCATAACCTCGTCCAGGAGAACCGGGCGTTGCGGACGCTGCTGGCCCTGACCGGCGAGGACGGCGACCTGCATCTGTCCATCCTGCGCGCCGAGAACGAGCGCCTGCGCGGCCTGCTGATCGACGCCCAGATCGCCGCCGAGACGGCGGGCGATACCGCGCGGCAGGACGCCATCTGGGCCGAGCTGCTGGCCTCGACCGAGCGGCGCCTGCTGTCCGTCTCGCTGGTCTGAGCCGGCGCGGATGGCTTCCCAGAAGGACATCGCCAACCGGATCCCGATCACCGGAGCTCTGATGCTGGCGACGCTGATGAACACCCTGGATTCCACGATCGCCAACGTCGCCCTGCCGCACATCCAGGGCAGTGTCTCGGCCGCCGCCGACCAGATCACCTGGGTGCTGACCTCCTACATAATCGCCACCGCCATCATGACGCCACTCTCCGGCTGGCTATCGCTGAAGATCGGCCGCAAGCGGATGTTCCTGCTGTCGATCGGCGGATTCACTCTGGCCTCGATGCTGTGCGGCATCGCCACCAGCCTGCCGGAGATCGTCTTCTTCCGGCTGCTGCAGGGCATCGCCGGCGCCTCGCTGATGCCGTTGTCGCAGACCGTAATGCTCGACCTCTATCCGCAACGGCTGATCCCGCGGGTGATGAGCATCTGGAGCGCCGCAGTCATCCTGGGGCCAATCATCGGCCCGACGCTGGGCGGCTGGCTGACCGAGAGCCTGTCGTGGCGCTGGGTGTTCTACATCAACCTGCCGATCGGCATCGCGGCCTTCGCAGTCTGCTGGATCTTCATGGACCGCGACGACGGCGGCCGGCAGCGACCGTTCGACTTCCTGGGCTTCGGGGCGCTGGTGCTGTTCATCGGCGCCTTCCAGCTCATGGTCGACCGCGGACCCAGCCAGGACTGGCTGGACAGCCGGGAGATCTGGATCGAGGCCGCGCTCAGCGCCGCAGGCCTGTGGGTGTTCGTCGCCCAGACGCTGACGGCCCGGGAGCCGTTCTTCCACCGCGACCTTGCCAGGGACGGCAATTTCGTCGGCACCACGCTCTTCGGCATGTTCGTCGGCGTGCTGCTGTTTTCCACCAGCGCGCTGCTGCCGTCGTTCATGCAGACCCTGCTGGGCTACTCCGCCCTGCAGGCGGGCATCGCCAGCGTGCCCCGTGGCCTGGGCTCGTTCGTGGCCTTTCTGGCTGTGCCGTTCCTGATGCAGAGCTTCGGGCCGCGCCGGGTGCTTTTCGCCGGACTGGCGCTGTCGGCGTTCGCGCTCTGGCAGATGTCGCACTTCGACCTGTCGATGACCGCGCGGCCCATCGAGGTCGCGGGCCTGATCCAGGGATTGGGCATGGGCCTGCTGTTTGCGCCTCTGAACACGCTCGCCTACGCCACGCTCAGCCCGGTCCACCGGACTGAGGGGACGATCGTCGCCACCATGGCCCGAAGCCTTGGGTCGAGCATCGGCATTTCGCTGCTGCAGGCCGCCCTGATCCGCGACGCGGCGCTCGCCCATTCGCGCCTGTCCGAACACATCACGGTTACCGACCCGGTGCTTCGCTGGGCCATGCCGCCGATGTTCGACCTGCATGCCTCCGCGGGCCTGCAGGCGCTCAACGCCGAAGTCACGCGCCAGGGCACGATGATCAGTTACAACGCGGTCTTCGGGGGCATGGCGCTGGTCACCGTCCTGCTGGCGCCGACCCTGCTGTTCCTGAAGCCGCCCCGCGCCCTGCCGCCGGAACCGCACATCGCCGCGGACTGAATCTGCGCAGCTCTTAACCGCATGGCAGGGTCCGGCGGCCCAGGCTGTTCGTCAGCAAGATCAGATTGGGGATGATCCATGGCGGCCCTGAGACTCAAGCCGACCGCACAGGATGTCGTCGAGGCCAGGCTGGCCGACGGCTCCTATGACCGGCTGCTCGCCGACTTCCAGGTGAAGATCGATGAGGCGACGGATGCACTGCGGCGCATGCACGAAGCCATGCGCGCCGAGAATACCCTGCGGTCCTAGACTGCGACGGCCAGCCGCCCGGTTTCCGCGGCGGCCTCAAGCGCGCCGCTGAGCCGGCGCCCGACGAGCAGCAGGAGCACCCCGCCCAGGGCCACGATGACCGCGTGCATCGTCCAGAAGCTGGCCGGCGACATCACCTCGTAGAACCCGCCCAGCCGCCCACTGATCAGGCTGCCGAAGAAGACCGAGGTCGTGTAGACGCCTAGCATCAGCCCGTTCACCGCCCGGGGCGCTGCGCCGGTGAACAGCGAATTGGCGGTCGGCGTGAAGTAGAGCCAGCCTATGTTGGACGCGAAGTGGAAGGCCACCGCCAGCAACAGCGGCGAGCGACCGGTGGCGTCGGTGATCCACTGTCCGGCGGCAAGCAGCATCACAGACCCGCCGAAGATGAAGCAGCCGATGGCCATCTTGCCGAACTCGTTGGGCTCGGTCCCGCGCCGGGCCTGCCAGCGCCAGAGCAGCAGGAAGGGCGGCAGGGTCAGGAAAGGCGCGAGGCCGTCCAGCGCCTGCAGCCACGGCACGGGTACGGTGAAATCGCCGATCCGAAGGTCGACATGATCGCGGACCCAGATGTTGTAGGTGTTCCAGATTTGCGACTGCGCTACCCAGAAGAGCACCGCGATTGGCACGACGGTCAACAGTAGCGAGACGACACGGCGTTCGTCAGGGCGCAGTTTCGCGCGCGGTTCGCGGGGACCGCCCAGCGCCTTGCGGGGCGCCGTCGGCAACCAGCGCTGGCCCACCAGATAGTAGGCAAGGCCGAAGAGCATGCCGAAGCCCGCGAAGGCGAAACCGGCATGCCAGCCGTAGACCTTGGCCAGCTGGCCAGTCAGCACGGGGGCGATGAAGGCGCCCAGGTTGATCATGCTGCCGTAGAGCTGGAAGGCCACGGCGCGGCGGCGGTCCTCCTGGCTGTAGAGTTCGCCCACCTGCGGCATCAGGTTGCCCCGCAGGAATCCTGCGCCCAGGATCAGGAACAACAGGGCCAGCAGGAACGACTGGTCGAAGGCCAGGCAGAAATGGCCGGCGGTCATTAGCACGGCGCCGAGGGCGACGGCCGGCGCGCGGCCCAGCACCCGGTCGCCCAGGAAGCCGCCCAGCATCGGCGTGAAATAGACCAGGCCCACGTAGATGCCGAAGACCTGCGACGCCAGGGCCTGGGTCGACAGCGGTCCGGTCACGCTCTCGATCAGCCCGCGAAACGTTGCGAACCCGACGATGGCCTCGACATGTCCGGGCAGGAAGAGCTGGCCCACCATGTAGAGCACCAGCAGTGCCTGCATGCCGTGGAAGGAGATGCGCTCCCAGAGTTCTGTGCCGGCCAGCACGGCAAGGCCGCGCGGGTGGCCGAACGCCTGGCCGGGCTCCGCGTCGCTCTCAACTGTCGTCATCAGGTTCCCACCGACTGGCCAGCAGGACCCTAGGCTGCGGGCCTCGGCGATGACAACGCCACAGTCCGGGCCGACTATCCGTTGGCGGTCTTTGAGTCCGTGGGCGCATGCATGCGATCGTTCATGCCGTAGTCGCGCGCCACCTGCGCGATCCGCAGGCGGTAGTCCTGCAGAATCGCATGACCCCCGGCCGCCTGGGCGCGCCGGTGCGGCTCCAGGTTGCGCCAGGCCGCCACCGCCGCCTCGTCGCGCCAGAATGAGAGCGAGAGCAGCTTGGCCTCGTCAGCCAGGCTCTGGAATCGCTCGATGGAAATGAAGCCGTCGACTCCATCCAGCAGCGGCCGCAGGTCGGCGGCCATACGGAGGTAGTCAGACCGACGGCCCACGGCCGGCATGACCTCGAAGATCACCGCGATCATGTCGCCCGCACCGGTTCCATGAAGGTTCGTTCCTCGCTCAGGATGAAACGCTGCGCCTGGGCCATTGCGAAATTGGCCCTTCCGGCCGGATCGACGCGGAGCCGGGCGCGGTAGGCTTCGTATGCGGCCAGACTCTCGAAGCCGATCATCGCCAGCGCGACATTGTTGGTCCCCTCAAGCGGCAGGAAGTAACCCTGCAGATCACCGCCGCATGCGGGAATGATGGTCAGCCACCGGCGCGCATAGCGCTCGAAGGCGTCGCGCTGGAAGGGGTCGATGACGTAGCGGATGCAGCAGGTGACAGGCATTTGGCCTCCGGGATTAAGGCCCGGTCATACCGCGGCAGAAGCAATCCATGCTTCGCTCGCGGACGAAACGTTGCCTGTCGCCCAACGGTCACAAACCGGCTAAGGTCCTGGGATGAAAGCCATGCCATGAAGGACGGGCCCGACATCGCGACCATCGCCTCGCTACTGGGCGATCCGGGCCGCGCCAACATGCTCACCGCCCTGATGGGCGGCCAGGCGTTGACCGCGGGCGAGCTGGCCCGCGAGGCCGGCGTCACCGCCCAGACGGCCAGCTCGCATCTGGCCAAGCTCCAGGCCGGCGGCCTTATCGTCGGCCGCAAGCAGGGGCGGCACAACTATTTCGCGCTCACAGGCGAGGATGTGGCCGGCGTAATCGAGGCGCTGATGGGGCTGGCCGCGCGCACCGGCCACACCCGCGTCCGCACCGGACCAAAGGAGCCGGCCATGCGCAAGGCCAGGGTCTGCTATGACCATTTGGCTGGCGAGCTGGCGGTCTCGATGCTGGAACATCTCACCGCCCGCGGCTTCGTCACCGGGGACGGCGACAAGCTGGCGCTTACCGTCACCGGCCGTACGTTCATGGAGGCGCTCGGCCTCGATGTAGCGAACCTTTCCCGTTCCCGTCGCCCGCTCTGCAAGGGATGCCTGGACTGGAGCGTGCGGCGGACTCACCTGGCCGGCGCGCTTGGCGCGGCTCTGCTCGACCGCTTCCAGGCCCTGGGCTGGGCGACCCGGCAGGCCGGCACGCGCCTCGTCACCTTCTCGCCGCGCGGCCTGGAAGCCTTCCGCGAAATCTTCGGCGTGCGCGCGGAGGCGTGACAAGCCGGCCCCGGTCGGCTTTGGTGCGGGGCCGCCGTTTTTGGCGCGCCAACAGATTTTCAGTATTTCATCGGGGACGAATTTCAGATGCCACCAAGAATGTTGCCTGAGCCCACGCCGGAGACCCGGCACTTCTGGGACGGCTGCAAGGAGGGCGAGCTTCGCCTTCAGCGCTGCACCGAATGCGACGGCGGAAGCTACTTCCCGCCAAGGCCCTTCTGCCCGAAGTGCGGCAGCCGCAAGGTCGAAGTCTATGCAGCCAGCGGCAAGGCCGTGCTCTGGTCCTACGTGATCAACAACCGTCCCCGGCCTGACATGGGGACCGAGCCCTACGCCATCGCCGTAGTGAAACTCGCCGAAGGGCCGACCATGATGACCAATATCGTGGGCTGCCCTCAGACGCCGGAGGCCCTGCCGCTCGACATGGCCGTGCAGGTCAGCTTCGCCAAGCAGACCGACGACATCACCCTGCCCCTCTTCGAACCCGTGAAGGGGTGAGCCGCATGAAACCGAAATCAATCGCGGTCGTCGGGGCCGCCGAGACCACCCAGATGGGCAAAATCCCGAACGTCTCGGTGATTGGTCTGCACGCCGACGCAGCGCTGAACGCCCTGGCCGACTGCGGGCTGAAGCCGTCGGACATCGACGGTGTGGCGACGGCGGGGATCAGCCCCACGGATCTGGCCCACTACATGGGCATCACGCCGACCTACGCGGACGGCACCTCGGTCGGCGGTTGTTCCTTCATGCTGCACGTCCGGCATGCGGCCGCGGCGATCAACGAGGGCCTTTGCAACACCGTCCTGATCACCCATGGCGAGAGCGGTCGCAGCCGCGTCGGCGCCGGCGGCTTCGGCCGCGCGCCGTCCAGCCTGGCTGGCCAGTTCGAGATGCCCTACGGCCCGATGGGCCCGCCGACCATGTTCACGATCCCCGTGCTCCGCTACCTGAAGACTCGCGGTTACACGGTCGAGGACCTGGCCAATGTGGCGGTGATCCAGCGCGAATGGGCCGCCCTCAACCCGCGGGCCAGCTACAAGGACCCGATCACCGTCGCCGACGTCCTGAACTCGGACATGATCGCCTGGCCCTTCACCAAGCTGATGTGCTGCCTCGTCACTGATGGCGGCGGCGCGCTGATCCTCACCTCAGCCGAGCGGGCGAAGGACTTCCCGCAAAAGCCGGTTTACGTGCTGGGTACGGGCGAAAGCGTCGAGACCCCGATGGTCAGCCAGATGGAGGACTTCAACTCGTCCAAGGCGTTCCGTGTGTCGGGCAAAAAGGCGTTCACGGAGGCCGGCATCAGCCACGCCGACGTCGACCACCTGATGATCTACGACGCCTTCGCGCACCTGCCGCTCTATGGCCTTGAAGACCTCGGCTTCTGCGCGCCAGGCGAGGCGGCCAGGTTCATCAACGACCGCAACACGGCCATTGGGGGCAAGCTGCCGCTCAATACCAACGGCGGCGGGCTCTCATACATGCATTCGGGCATGTATGGGATGTACGCCCTGCAGGAGAGCGTGCGTCAGCTGCGCGGGGTCGCTCCGGCTCAGATCAAGGACGCCAGGATCAGCGTCAGCCACGGCGTCGGCGGCATGTTCGCCGCGTCCGGCACGGTGATCTTCTCCAACGAGGCGCCCTGAGCGTCCGGGGTCATCTGAAAACGAGCGCGGTGGCCCTGGCCGCCGCGCTCGCGATCCTTGGCGGCCGCGCTGCCGCCCAGCCCCCGCCTGACCTGACTCTCAACGGGCTGATGAAGGGTGCTGACCATCAGACCTATCGCGAGGTCCCGTTCCGCGTACCAGCCGGGACAACGCGGCTCACGGTCGACTTCGCCTACACCGGCAAGGACCAGAAGTCGGTGATCGACCTCGGTATCCGCGACCCTCAGCGGTTCCGCGGCTGGAGCGGCGGCAACAGGGTCCGCTTTACGCTCGCCGAGGCAGACGCCACGCCCTCCTACCTAGCCGGCCCGCTGCCGGGCGGGACGTGGAAGCTGGTGCTGGGCGTGCCGAACCTGCGCAAGGACAGCGAGGCCCGCTACACGGCCCGGGTCTTCTTCGAGCGCAGACCGCAACCCACCGCCTTCGCCGACGCGCCACTCAAGGCTGGTCCTGGCTGGTACCGCGGCGACCTGCACATGCACACCGCCCACTCGGACGGATCGTGCCTGTCGCAGCGCGGCGTCCGCGTCCCCTGCCCGGTCTACAAGACACTGGAAGCCGCCGAGGCCCGCGGTCTCGATTTCATCGCCATCACCGACCACAATGCGACCTCGCAGAATCAGGCGCTACGCGAACTCGCGCCCGTCTTCGACGACCTGCTGCTGATCCCCGGGCGCGAGATCACCACCTTCCAGGGCCACGCCAATGTGTTCGGCGTCACCGCGCCGCTCGACTTCCAGCTAGGCTCGCCCCGCGCGCCGAACCTCGCCGCGATCCTGACCGAGGTGGAGAAGGCTGGCGGCCTGTTCTCGATCAATCACCCGTCGCTCCCGTCCGGCGAGGTCTGCATGGGCTGCGGCTGGACCGTCAGGACCAGCGATTTTTCCCGCGTCCAGGCCATCGAGGCGGTGAACGGCGGCCAGGTCGAGGGGCCGCTGTCGGGTGTCAGCTTCTGGGAGGCGCGACTGGACGCCGGACTGCGGATCACCGCCATCGGCGGCTCCGACAACCACGACCCGACCCTGCCGCCGCAGAAGCCAGCCTCAGTGGGTTATCCGACCACCGTGGTCCACGCCGCCGAGCTGTCACAGGGCGCAGTCCTCGCCGCCATCCGCGCGGGCCATGTATTCATCGACACGGCCGGCAGCCGCGAGCGCCTGCTCGAGGTCAGCGCGACATCGGGCGGCAAGACCGCGGAAATGGGCGACGCGCTGGCCGCGCCGGCCGGCGCGCCGATCCGGTACACGGTGCATGTTGCACACGCGGCCGGCGGATCGCTGTCGATCTCAGGCAATGGACCGAAACCCAGGATCGCCGGCGCGACCTTGAATGACGATGACACGCGTAGCTTCGAGGTCGCGAGCGATGGTCAGGCCCACTGGCAGCGAATCGACGTCCGGGGGCCGGACGGCAAGGTGTGGCTGCTCGGCAACCCGATCTACCTCAACGGCCGCTAGGCGACCACTGAGACCGCTTCCGCCACGCCGCCATCGCCGGCGGCGATAGCCTGGACGATGCTCTCGATCAGGGCCATGGCGTGAATCGGCTTGGATAGGTGCAGGTCGGCGCCGGCCTCGTGGCTGGCGCGGACGTGCTCGTCCAGCGCGTTGGCGGTCAACATGATGACCGGGGTACGCGGCAGGCCGGTCTCCATCTCGTAGGCCCGCAGCATCGCCGTCGCCGACAGGCCGTCGAGCTCCGGCATCTGCATGTCCATCAGCACGACGTCAAAGTGCTCGGCCTTCAGCAGGTCGATCGCCAGTTGTCCGTTCTCGACGATCACGGGTTCGACGCCTACCGACTCCAGGATCAGCTGAACGACCTTCTGGTTTGTTGGATGGTCTTCGGCCAGCAGCACGCGGCAGCCGGCGATGTCGATCATCTGCGGCGCGACCGGTCGCTCGATGGCGGCCTCGCCCTCCAGGCGTTCCAGCGGCAGGAGTACGGTGAAGACCGCCCCCCTTCCAGGGGTCGACTCAACGTCGATGGTCCCGTCCATCAGTTCGACCAGCGAGCGGCTGATCGCCAGACCCAGACCCGTGCCGCCGAACCGGCGGCGGATCGAAGCGTCGGCCTGTTCGAAACGCTTGAACAGGCGCAGGCGCACCTCCTCGTCGAAGCCGATGCCGGTGTCGGAGACCGAGAAGCGGATCGCCTCGCCCTGCGCTCGCACGTCTAGGGTGACCGAACCGGTGTCGGTGAATTTCACCGCGTTCGAAAGCAGGTTGGACAGCACCTGGCTCAGGCGCACCGTGTCGCCGGCAAAGCGGCCGACCGCGTCCGGCGCGACGGTCCAGTTGAACGCCAGGCCCTTGGCTTCGGCCGAGGCGCGGTGCAGCTCGGCGATCCCGCCAACCATCCGGTCCATGGTGAATTCATCGCGGGAGAACTTGATCTCGCCCGCCTCGATCTTCGAGAAATCGAGGATGTCGGTGAGCACCCGCTCCAGCAGGCGTCCGGACGACGCGATCAGCTCGGCAAGCTCGCGGCCCTTGGGCGTCGTCTGCTGCCCGGCCAGGGTCTCGGAAATGGCGATCACCCCGTTCAGGGGCGTGCGCAACTCGTGGCTCATATTGGCCAGGAATCGCGACTTCTCGGCATTGGCCCGCTCCAGTTGAGCGGTGCGGTCAAGCACGCGGTCCTCCAGCGAGGCCAGCACAGCCTCGACCTTTTCGCGCTCCGACCGCAGCGAGGTTGCAAGCACGCCGATTTCATCGCCGCGGGCTTCCACGTCGCTGACGTCGGGACGCTCGGTGAGACCGAAGGCTTCAGGCTCGCAGGAGGCGGCCAGACGCTCCACCGGCCGCACGATCGAACGCCGCGCCAGGGCCACCACCAGCAGCGCCTGGATCGCCGAGGCGACCCCGCCGATCAGCAGGACCCAGGATGCCGACTTGGCAGCCGAGGCGGCCACGGTGAGCTTGGGATAGGACAGCAACAGATACCAGTTCGGGCCGTTGAGACGGCCGAAGGCGACGATCTGGCGACCGTCGGGGCTGGTCAGGACCCCCTGTTCACGACCGTCGCCCGCAACCTGAAGGGTGAGTTTCTTGAGGTCCAGCCGGTGCTCGTAGTCGGCCAGCTTCGTCTCGGATTCCGTGCCGATGCCGGTAAAGCCCGGATAGGCGATCAGCTCGCCCTTGGCGGTCACGATCAGGGGGATCGCACCGGAAGGCGTGTTCTTCACCGCATCGGTGAAGAATCCAGTCAGCTCCATCGAGGACCCGAACGAGCCGACGTAGCGCCCGTCGACATAGGCCGGCGTCAGGCAGGCCGTGGCGAGGCGCTCTCCCTTCTTGTCCTGGATCAGGCGCTGCAGGTTCGTACACCGTGTGGCGCGAATGGGATCGGCGGCCGGCAGCGTGATTCGGGCCATCTCCTCCTTGGCGATCGACAGATCCGCCGGCGCGTCGTGGCGGTAGAACATCAGGCGGTCGGGCCGGTCCGGCCCGTACATGACAAGGCGCGTGGCGGGGGTGAAGAAGTAGAAGTTGTCGTAGTCGCGCCGCGCCGCCTGGCCGAAGTCGGAGACGAGGCCGAAGGCTGCAACCAGGGTCTTCATCTCCTGGGGCGAAGCGTCCTTGGCGTGCGAAATGAAGGCGCCCAGACCGTAGACGTAGCCGCCGCCGGTCGACATGCCGTTGAAATACTTGGGAAGGCTGCGGCGGGTGCCGTCCGCCAGTAGCGGAAAATAGCTGTCCGCGAGCGGCAGGACCCTGGCGTCGTCCAGGTGGCGCATTCGCGTTCCCAATTCCTCGGCCGCCGCCATGTGCAGGGTAGACAGGTTCGAGAACCGCCGGTCGACATTGCTCGCCCGCTCGCGAACGTAGTCGGTCAGGTAGCCGATCTGGCGATTGGAAAGTTCGCGCTCGAAAACCACGAAGGCGCCCAAGGTGCCGAGGACGGTCATCACCAGCGACATCAACCCGACGCTGACCAGGAACCTTCGAGACAGAGATTTCATGGCGCGGCCGGGAACCCCAATTGCGCCCGCACCTTGCACCTTGGGTATTGAGGTGGGGTTTACAGGGGCAGGAAGTTCAGCGGCCGATGGCGAGACAGATAACCTATGACTGCGTCGTGGTGGGCGCTGGGCCCGCAGGCTTGACGGCGGCGATCTACCTGGCGCGGTTCCGCCGCAATGTGCTGGTGATCGACGGCGGCGCCAGCCGCGCGTCGTGGATCCCCAGAAGCCACAATCACCCGGGCTTTCCCGACGGCGTCGGCGGCAAGACCCTTCTCGCCCGAATGCGGCGGCAGGCGGAGCACTACGGCGCTCGGATCGTGCCGGGCCATGTCAGCGACCTGCGGGTCCTGAAGACAGGTTTCCGCCTGAAGACCGAGGAGGCAAACCTGGCCGCAAGCAAGGTGATCGTGGCCACCGGAGTGACCGACAACGAGCCGGCGTTGCCAGGCTTCAAGGCGGCGGTGGTGGGCGGCCTGATCCGCGTCTGCCCGATCTGTGACGGCTATGAAGTTTCGGGCAAGAGCGTCGGGGTGATCGGGGCCGATGACCACAGCGGCCGCGAAGCCCGGTTCCTGACCACCTATTCCGACGATGTCTGGTTGATCCACACAGGCCCCCCCGACGTCCTGTCGAAGGCGGAGCGCCAGCGGTTGGCCACGGCCGGCGTCGGCGTGATCGAGGCGCCCATCTCCCGCGTGGTTCTGGACCGCCGCAGGATCACCGCCCTGTGCTTTGGACCGGACGAGCCCCGGCGCTTCGATGTGCTGTACGCAGGCCTCGGGATTACGCCCCGCGCAGGCCTCGCGGTCGACGCCGGCGCGCGGATCGGCGGCGACGGCCGTCTGGTGGTGGGCGCGCACCAGGAAACCTCCGTGCCCGGGCTCTATGCGGCGGGCGACGTAGTGCGCGGCCTGAACCAGATCTCGACCGCGCAGGGCGAGGGGGCGATCGCCGCAACCAACATCCACAACACGCTTGAGCCCAACCCGGTCAGTTACGGATGACGGCCAGCTGTCCGGGTTGATGGTCGCCTAGATGAGGCGAATCCGGGCCTATCTGTCGAACTTGGTGGAGAGCACGATTGAGGAGTTGGTCCGCTCGACGCCGCGTACCGCGCCGATCTCGTCGATCAGGGCGTCCATGTCATGCACGGTGGGGGCTTCCACTGAGGCGATCATGTCGAACGGCCCGCTCACCGATTGCAGTGTGCGCACGCCGGGTAACCGCTTCAGCGTCTGGGTGACCGCCGCGGCCTGTTTCGGCTCGACGGTCAGCATGATGAAGGCGTGGACCTTGGCTGCCTCGCGCGCCTCGGAGAGTTTCACCGAATAGCCGGCGATTACCCCGTTGCGCTCAAGCTTCGCCAGTCGGCTCTGGATCGTGGTGCGCGACAGGCCCAGCGCCCGGGCCAGTTCCGCCACCGGCGCCCTGGCGTTCTCTCGCAGGCGGGCCAGCAGATGCTCGTCGAGATCATCCATCGTCGTTTCGCCGATTGTTGCGGTCAGTATGACCACTAATACTGCCCATATCGCCGAAATGCCAGTTGAAACCGGTACAGATACGAATCACCCTTGGAAATCGGAACCCCAGGGGAGATTGGGCATGCGCAAGGTTGCTGTCGTCGGCGCCGGGAAGATTGGATCCACAATCGTAGACCTGCTGGCTGGATCCGGAGCCTATGAGGTCGTGGTCGTGGACCAGAGCTCAGATGCGCTCGCGGGCCTCAATCCGCGCTCGAATGCCCGGACAGTATGCATGGCCATCGATGACGCCGATCTTCTGGCCAAGGCGCTGGCGGGCCGCTTCGCCGTGGTGAACGCCGCGCCCTACCACCTTACCACGACCGTCGCCCGGGCCGCCAAACTGGCCGGCGCCCACTATCTCGATCTGACCGAGGACGTCGCCTCAAGCCGCGTCGTGCGCGAACTGGCCGCGGGCTCCGCCACCGCCTTCATCCCGCAATGCGGCCTGGCGCCCGGCTTCATCACCATCGCCGCCTGGGACCTCTGCAAGCATTTCGACGAGTTGCACGATGTGCGCCTGCGGGTTGGCGCCCTACCGCGCTATCCGTCCAACGCCCTGAACTACAACCTGACCTGGTCCACTGACGGGGTGATCAACGAGTACTGCGAACCCTGCGAGGCCATCGTCAACGGGTCGCTCCGGGAGGTTCCGCCGCTGGAGGAATGTGAGGAGTTCTCGCTCGACGGCGTGACGTACGAAGCCTTCAACACTTCGGGCGGTCTCGGCACGCTCTGCCAGACCCTCGAAGGCAAGGTGCGCAATCTCAACTACCGCACGATCCGCTATCCGGGCCATGCCGCGATCATGAAAGCGCTGCTGAACGACCTGAACCTGCGCAATCGCCGGCCGATCCTGAAGGACATCCTGGAAAACGCCGTCCCGGCCACCCTGCAGGACGTGGTCATCGTCTTCGTGACCGTCAGTGGACTGAAGGATGGCAAACTGATGCAGGAAACCTATGTTCAGAAGGTCTTCGCCCAGGTCATCGCCGGCCAGATGAAGAGCGCCATCCAGGTCACCACCGCCGGCGCCATCTGCGCGGTGCTGGACCTTCTCGCCGAGGGTCGTCTGCCGTCCGCCGGGTTCATCCACCAGGAGGATATTCCCCTGGAGGACGTGCTGGCCAACCGCTTCGGCCGCTACTATGCGCCGGACGAGCCCATGGCGTTCCGCGCCGCCGCCGAGTAGAGGCAAGCCCATGACCGTGCAGACCAGGATCGGCTCCGCCGCAGCGGAAGCCGCCGAAACGCTCGAACGCCTGGGTGTCGACGCCGCCCTGTGGACCACAGGCGCCCGGGTGGTCCGCTCGCCCGTCACCGGCGAGACCATCGGCCACGTCCATGACGCCTCGCCCGCCCAGGTCGCCGCGACCATCGAGGCCGCGCACATGGCCCATCTGGCCTGGCGCAACGTCCCGGCTCCCCGTCGCGGCGAGTTGGTGCGCCTGCTGGGCGAGGAACTGCGCGCGGGCAAGGCTGACCTCGCCGCACTCGTCACCCTGGAGGCCGGCAAGATCGTCTCCGAGGCCCACGGCGAAGTACAGGAGATGATCGACATCTGCGACTACGCCACGGGTCTCTCGCGCCAGCTCTTCGGCCTGACGCTGGCGACCGAACGCCCAGACCACCGTATGATGGAGACCTGGCATCCGCTTGGCGTGGTCGGCGTGATCTCGGCTTTCAACTTCCCCGTGGCCGTCTGGTCGTGGAACGCGGCGCTGGCCTTTGTTTGCGGCGACGCCGTGGTTTGGAAGCCCTCGGAAAAGACCCCGCTGACGGCGCTGGGCGTGCAGGCGCTGTTCAATCGCGCCCTGGCGAGGTTCGGCGACGCGCCCGCAGGCCTCTCCGCCGTAATTCTCGGCGGCCGCGAGGCCGGAGAGGCCATGGTCGATCACCCCAAGGTGCCGCTCGTCTCCGCAACCGGCTCCACCGCCATGGGCCGCACCGTGGCGCCGAAGCTCGCCGCCCGCTTCGCCCGCGCCCTGCTGGAGTTGGGCGGAAACAACGCCGCCATCGTCGCGCCCACCGCCGACCTCGCCCTCACCCTGCGCGGCGTCGCCTTCGCGGCCATGGGAACGGCGGGCCAGCGCTGCACGACGCTACGACGCCTGTTCGTCCACGAGAGCCTCTATGACGCCTTCGTCCCGCGCCTGAAGGCTGCCTACGCCTCGGTCCCGGTCGGCGATCCACGGCAGGCCGGGACACTGGTCGGCCCATTGATCGACGCTGCCGGCCACGAGGCGATGCAGCAAGCACTGGCCGACGCACAGGCCAGCGGCGGTCAGGTCTTCGGCGGTGACGCCGTTGACGTCCCCGGTTCGGCCGGCGCCCTCTATGTCCGGCCCGCCCTGGTCGAGATGCCGGACCAGTCCGAGGTCGTCCGGCGCGAGACCTTCGCTCCCATTCTCTACGTTATGCGGTATACGGACCTTTCTGCCGCCATCGCCCTGCAGAACGACGTGCCCCAGGGTCTGTCGTCGTCGATCTTCACCAATGACGTCCGCGAGGCCGAACTCTTCACCTCGGCCCGCGGCTCGGACTGTGGCATCGCGAACGTCAACATCGGGCCCTCGGGCGCCGAGATCGGCGGGGCCTTCGGTGGAGAGAAGGAGACCGGCGGCGGCCGCGAGGCCGGCTCCGACAGCTGGAAGGCCTATATGCGACGCGCCACCAACACCGTGAACTACGGCGCGACCCTGCCTTTGGCCCAGGGCGTCGAGTTCGACGTCTAGGCCGCCGTCGCCCGCTGCGCCTGGGTCGCCAGCATCGCGGCCTGGGTTCGGGAATTGACGCTCAGCTTGTCGAAGATGGCGCTCAGGTGATTGCGCACCGTCTTGACGGAGATCTCGCGTGTGAGGGCGATAGCCTCGTTGCTGAGACCCGCGCAGACGCCGTCGAGTATATCGCGCTCGCGGGCGGAAAGGCCTGAAAGCGGGCCGATCTCGGCTTCGGTCTCGGCGATAAACTCCCGCATGTGGGCGAAGAAGGGTTCGAACCCCGGATCGCGCGCCAGCAGGATGTGGTTGCGTCCAGGCAGCTCGATATATTGCGCGCCGGGGATACCCGCGGCGAGCATGCGGCCCCATTCGGGCAGGCAGCCGGTGTCGTCCGCCGTGTGCAGCACCAGGGTCGGCGCCTTGATCTGCGCCAGCAGGTCCCGGACGTCGGACTCCGCGTCGGCCCGAGAGAAGCGCACGGCGTCCTCGACATTGGCGGCCAGCGGCAGGTGCTTCTCGCCCCATGCCGCCTCCTCGGGCGTGGCGTCAAGGACCAGGCCCGCCATGAACAGCCCCCGCGGCCCGGGGAACGCCCCACCCCACCCCAGCCGCATCAGCTCAACGGTCGCGGCGTCGCGGGCCACGATGTCGGGAATGCCGCTGGCCTTCGCCCCGCAGACCGCGGCGCCGTAGAGGATCAGGTGCGAAACCCGATTGGGGTGGCGCGCCGCATAGGCCGCGGCCACGGGCCCGCTCTGCGAGACCCCCATCAGGACCACCGGATCGCCCGGCGCTGCCTGGGCCAGGACCGCCTCCAGGTCCTCGAGCCACGCCGCCTGCCCCTGACGCGCAACGTTCCTCTGGCTCGACCCGCAGCCGCGGTGGTCGTAGCGAACCACCCGGAAGTCCGCGCTAAGCCGCCGAAGGAGGTCGCGCCGCAGCGGGTCCTGCCAGTCCCGTTTGATGTCGGTGATGTGGTTGGGCGCCAGGACCAGGGTCTTCGGCCCCGCGCCGCTGACCGTCCAGGCGAGTTCGACGCCGTCCGCGGATCGCGTGTAGCGGATTCGATCCTGCTGCATTTTTCGCTCCTCTTCACCGCCCGGTCAACGCACCGGGACAATAGGCCTAGCTCCGACTGGCCCGTGGCCCGTCAAGGTCCGCGATCGACCGGTCAACCGGGACAATCGTCCCATTGGCGGCGGCGCCCCCGACCCTGAACCTGGATCCAGTCGCAGTCGATCACGTGAGCGATCTGCGTTCCGCCATTGGAGTTAGAGACTTGTCGTACGTGAATGCCACCATCGGAGCCCTTGTCGCCGGCCTCGCCCTCGCCGCCACCGCCGCCTCGGCCCAGGTCGGAGGCGTCGTCGCGGTCACCGAGCGGGTGCCCTATGGCGACCTCGATCTGAAGAACCCGCGGGGCGCGCGGTCCATGCTCCATCGCATCCAGGGCGCGACATCGCGCACCTGCGCCCAGCCGAACTCGCCGATGCTGCCCAAGGCCCATGTCGCCATGCACCGCTGCCAAGGGCAGACCCTGGCGCGCGCGGTGGCGCGCCTCGATGAGTCGCTGGTCACCCAGGAATACAGCCGCACCCGTTCCGCCCCGCCGATCCTGGAGGCCGAGCGCTAAGCCATCCCCCGCAGCAACCGGACAGCCCCTACGTCCGGTGGGTGGACACCTGGGGGCGCGCTTGTCGCGCCCCCATTTTTCATGCGGGAGCCCCGCTAGCGACCCACCACATCGCGCTGCATAGGCGCCAGCTTCGCCAGCAGCCGGTTCTGGGCGCGGAAAGGCACCTTCTCGTGGTCCATCGCGACCTGCAGGTGCTCGACCAGGACATTAAAGTCGGTCTGCTGGACGCCCTGGTCCTTGTGGGCGGTCTTCATGTCGCGGCCGGTGTAGTCGCTTCCGCCGCCCAGGATGTAGACTACCTGCTCCTTCAGCACACGGCGCAGCCGTTCCATGTCGGTCGCCTTGAAGATCTCCGCTGTACGGGCATCCCTGACCACGCCATCCAGCATCTCGTCGATCACCCGGCCGACGCCAGCCGGGCCGTGGAAGGCCAGCAGCAGGCGATCATCGGCGAACGGGGTCGCGCCAGCATTGGCGTTCGACTGGGTGTAGGGATCGACCGGCTGTTCCTCGGCAAACGCCGGGGCAGCGAAGGCCAGGGCGGCGGCGATCGTCAGGGTCTTGCGCATCATCCTAGAACCCGGCCTGGATCGAGATGTAGAGGCCATGCTGACCCTTGAAGGTGGCGATCTCGCCGAGGCTGGCGTAGGCCGCCGTGACCGAGACGTTCTTGTTGATCGCGTAGGCCGCGAAGAGGTCCATCCAGTCGTCTTCCTTCAGGCCCAGGTTGTCGGGCTTTGAGCGGTATTCCGCCCCTACCACCAGATGCCGGGTCAGCAGCACCCCGGCCGAGCCCTCGAACTCGCCGCGATAGTTGTTCCC
>JBBREC010000004.1:0-51174 GCA_038203295.1 Caulobacterales bacterium | reverse complement strand
GGCAACCACTCGCCGACCATGTTCGCCGATTTCACCCACGCCAGGATCGGCGGCAAGGACGCCGCCTCGGTGATTGGCGACGATGCCTGGCTGAAGACCGACTTCCTGCCGGCTGTCGGCAAGCGCGGCGCGGCAATCATCGAAGCGCGTGGCGTGTCCTCTGCCGCCTCGGCGGCCAACGCTCTGGTCGACCATGTGAACAGCCTGGTGACGCCCGGCGCGATCCATTCCATCGCGGTCGAGAGCCAGGGCCGTTACGGCTTCGCCGACGGCGTCTGGGCCGGCATGCCGGTCAAGACCACCGCTTCCGGTTACGACGTGATCACCAGCTACGAGATGGACGACTTCGCGAAGTCGAAGATCGCCATCACCAACGACGAACTGATCGGCGAGCGCGACACCGTCAAGGACATGATCGGCTAGAGAGGTGAGCGGTTCACTTGAACCGCCTGACGCTCAAGACTCTCGCCTGTGAATAGCTCCTCCCTTGCGCTGAGACCGACCCAATTTCAACGCCGAAGGGTCTAGTTGCCGGGCCCTTCCGCGTCCCGGGTCAGGTCGTGCAGTTCGGCGATGCGGGCGAGGTAGACATCGTGCACCGCCCAAGGCGCCTCGCGCGCCGCTGAGGCGCGGGCCTGGGTCCAGCGCTCCTGCTGGCGCTGCAGCTTCCAGTCCGGCACGCCGGCGGCGCGCGCGCTTGAATAGGCCCGGCTCATTTGCCGGTCGGCGTCGCGGATCGTGGGATCCGGGCGCGGGGCGCTGACGAACCGCAGCGGGCCTGCGCCCCGCGCCGGCCTCGGCGGCCGGGCGGGCGGCGCCTTCGCGGGCTTCACCTTCACGGCGACCTTTTCCACGCGGGGCGTCTCAGCTCTGACAACCTTGCGCTCGATCCTGGCTTTCTGGCTCTTCGGGACGGGCTGAACGCGGCGCGGCTCCAGGTGGGCGGCGGCCTTTTCGAGGCGCACTGGGTTGGGATGCCGGCTGGCGACCTGGACCTTTGGCCGCGTCGGAGCAGCGGGCTTGGTCTCCGCCCTGGGGACCCGGGTTTTCTCCACCTTCGGGCGGGGCTTCTCCGCGGCCTTCACCTTCTCGAGGCGGACAGGTTTCGCCTTGGCCGCCGCCCGGGCTGGCACAACCGGCTTCGGGACGGCCCGCGGGGTCGCCTCCGCTCGGGCGATCGTCCTGACCGGCGGCCTTGGCGAGGCCCTTGGCGCGGGCTCAGGGCTGGCCGGTTCGATGGCCTGGACGCGCACAAGGCCGGACGCCGGGCGCACCGGGGCCTGGGGTTCCGGCGCGACGCGTTCCGTCGGCGGCAGGATCATCGCCGGCGCCGCCCTGGCTGGCAGAACTTCGATTGGCGCGCCCAGCGGGGCGGGCGCATCGTCGACCACGATCTGGAGGCTGCGCGCGCCCGGCGCCGGCTCAGGCGCTGTGACGGGCGAGGGGCCCGTCTGCTGGCGTTCGCTCATCGCCGGCCGGGCCCAGAGCCCAAGTCCCACGCCTAGAACGGTCGCCACCGCGACGCCGGTGAGCAGCAGGCGCCGGCCCGGGGATGTGGAGTGTTCGACAGAGGATAGCTGCGCCATAGGTGATCCTGACCAAACCGGATCCCTCGACGAACGAAAACGGATGGCCGCAGCGCCGCGCCCACGGCTAAGCTGCTCCCCGCAACGCACTCTCCCCATCCGACAATGAGCCCGAAATATGTCCTTTGCGCCAGCCCCAATCCTTGAGACAGAACGCCTCATCCTGAGGGCGCCGGCCGCCGAGGATTTCGACGCCTGGGCGACCTTCGCCGCCGACGAGGAAACCATGCGCCATATCGGCGGAGCGCAGGCGCGCTCGGTGGCTTGGCGCGGCCTCTGTTCGGTGGCGGGCGCCTGGACCATCCGCGGCTTCTCGATGTTCTCGGCGATCGAGAAGTCCAGCGGACGCTGGATCGGCCGCCTTGGACCCTGGCAGCCCGACGGCTGGCCGGGCACGGAGGTGGGCTGGGCGATCAGCCGCGACACCTGGGGCAAGGGCTACGCCACCGAGGCGGCCAACGCCTGCATGGACTGGGTGGTCGACGGGCTGGGCTGGACCGAGATCATCCACACCATCGAGCCGGCCAACCACGCGTCGCAGGCAGTCGCCCGCAAGCTCGGCTCGACGATCCTGCGGCAGGCCGCGATGCCGGCCCCCTACGAGGACATGGTCTGCGATGTCTGGGGCCAGACCGCCGACCAGTGGCGGGCGCGGCGGCTGACCCGGCCCTCTCCGGTCGGTCGCTAGATCCAGCCCTTGTCACGCAGCAGGCCGGCGTAGGTGCGGCTGACGGGCACCTCGGCGCCGTCCTTGAGCTTGAGCGTGGCGCGCCCGTCACCGCGCCTGGCGTCGGCGATGGCGTCGCGGGCCACCCACCACGACCGGTGCACCTGGGCGCCCTCGATCCCCTCCAGCTCGGCGACAGCGTCGGCAAGGCGCAGCAGGATCAGGTCCTGGCCCTTGGAGGTGTGGAGCCGCAGGTAGTGGTCCTCAGCCTCCACCGCCCAGATCTCGGCGCCGCGCAGCTTGAGCGGCAGGCGGTCCAGGAATTTGGGCGCGGTCTTGGTCTGGACCGTCATCCGCATTTCAGCCCCGCGATTGAGGGCCGCCGCGAGGAAGCTCATCGCCATGCACATCACGACGGTGTTGAAGAAGATGCTCGGCAGGGCGGACAGCGGCAGGAGCTTGCTGCGCAACAGGCTGGTGCCGAGGTAGATCACGCCCCCCATCATCGGTGACATCAGCAGCGCCCCGACCACGGTTTCCAGCCACAGAATCTGACGCAGGGCCGCGATGCGGCTGGCGAGGCGGTAGGTGAACACGCCGATCATGGCGCCGATCCAGCCGATGATGATGAAGCTGACCGAGCGGACCAGGATCGGGCTGTTGCTCGACCCGAACGCGCCGACGAAGCTCAGGAAGCCGCCGATGATCGTGGCGCCGATCAGGGTGCGCACTACCACCCGCCACGTGATCGGCCCCGTTCGCGAAGCGCCACCGGCGTTCATCCACAGCTCACGAATGGACGACGTCATTCGGCGTATCCGCGCTCGTGCATGGTTTCGAGCGACTCCATCCCTGTCTCCAGACAGCGCCGCCATGAGGCGCGCGCCCAGTGTTCGGAGATAGAGGATGTCGTCAATTTCGCAAACGCCCGCCGGCCCGGCGTGGAGCTTCCGCCGCCGGTTCCTGCTCAGCATGGTGGCCGTTGGCGCCATCCTTGCCCTGACGGTCGGCCCCGCCGGCCGCGCCATCGTCGACATCGCCGCGCATGCCCGGCTGCACGCGCCTGACCTGGCGCTGTTCTCCAGACTGTCGCCGGCGATCAAGATCCATCTGCTGGCGGCGGTGGCGGCCCTGCTGCTGGGCGCGTTGCTGATGACCGTGCGCAAGGGTCACAAGTTCCACCGCACCGCCGGCTGGGTCTGGGTCGGGCTGGTCTCGCTCGTCGCCGGCTCGTCGCTGTTCATCACCAGCCTGAACCACGGCCGCTGGTCGCTGCTGCACCTGTTCACCGGCTGGACCCTGATCATCCTGCCGCTGGCGGCGATCTGGGCGAAGCGCCACGAGGTCGCGCGCCACCGTCGCGCGATGCTGGGCCTCTTCTATGGCGGATTCGCCATCAACCTATTGATCGCCTTCATCCCGGGGCGGGCCCTGTGGCAGATAATGCTGGGGTGAGCCCCAGCGCCAAGGTTCGGCCAAGTTCGCAGCGCAAAGCGGCGTGACGGGGACTACAAGGGCCAATGGCCGACCTTATCTTCCACGATCCCAGCGGGAAACGCGCCCGGCTCATGCGGCTGACCGGCGGTCTCGTGGCTTCGGTCGCCGCGCTGCTGATCGCCGCCTTCTTCGCGACCCTGGCATTCGCGCCGCGCCTGCCGACCCTGACACTGCAGGATCCGCATGTCCTGCAGGCCCTGCATGTGGAGACTGCCCATCACCTAAAGGGCCGCCAGCAGTGGACCCGCATTCCGCACCCAAAGGGCCGCACGACGGCGGTCGCGGCGCAGGCCCTGTCGGTGGGCTTCTACGTGTCGTGGGACGAGAATTCCCGGGAATCGCTGGCTGACCACGTCAACGACCTCGATGTCGTCTCGCCCCAGTGGATCGCGCTGCGCGGTTCGGCCGGCGGCATCGACATCACGACGGACCCCCAGGCCCGCGCCATCATTGCTCAGGCTAAGAAGCCGCCGTCGATCCTGCCCGGCGTGCATAACGCCAAAGACGGGGTGTGGAACGGCGCCGCCGCCGACGCCCTGCTGGCCAGCCCCGCGGCCCGCAAGGCGCTGATCGGCAACCTGGTCGCGGCCGCCAACACCCGCGGCTACGCCGGCTATGTCTTCGACCTGGAGAACCTCTCCGCGGCCGGCGTCCAGGCCTATCCTGGCTTCATCGCCCAGGCCCGCGCCGCGTTGAAGCCGCTGGGCCGCGAGGTCTGGGTCACTGCGCCGTTCGACGATGAGAGCTGGCCCTTCAAGCGGTTGCAGGCCGCATCCGACGCCATCGTCCTGATGGCCTACGACGAACACTGGGGCGGAGGCGACCCGGGGCCGCCGGCCGGCCAGGACTGGTTCGAGCAGAAGCTGGCGATCCGGATGGCCCAGCTCGACCCCAGCCGCACGGTTCTGGCGCTGGGCGCCTATGGCTATGACTGGACCCTGCCGGAGAAGGGCAAGCCCGGCCGCGCCGAGGCTGTCACCTTCAACGAGGCTGCCCAGACCGCCCACGACTCGGGCGCCCTGCCACAGATGGACGAGCGCTCGCTCAATCCGACCTACAGCTACAAGGACGACGCCGGCCGTCGCCACGAGGTCTGGTTCCTGGACGCGCCGACCGTGCACAACCAGATGAAGGTGGCCGACGGCTTCAGGCCGCTGGGTTATGCGCTGTGGCGGATGGGCGGCGAGGACCCGCTGATCTGGAAGCTGATGCACCACGCCTGGGGTCAGGTCGCGTCCTCCGGCCTTGACGTCCTGCGCCCCGGCCAGGACGTCAATTTCGACGGGACGGGCGAAGTCCTGCGGGTGGAGGACACGCCAAAGCCCGGACACCGGGCAATCACGCTGGACCCGAGAAACGGCCTCATCAACGGCGAGGCCTACACGACCATGCCGACGTCCTATGTGGTGCAGCGCTACGGCGCGCATCCCGGCTGGGTGGCTCTGACCTTCGACGACGGTCCCGACGGCCGCTGGACGCCGAGAATCCTCGACATCCTCAAGGCCAAGCACGCGCCGGCCACATTCTTCGTGATCGGCAAGAACATGTCCGCATTCCCGGGACTGGTCGCCCGCGAGGTCCGCGAGGGCCACGACGTGGGCAACCACACCTGGACCCATCCGAACATCGGCGAGATTTCCCCGACCCAGACTTCAGTGGAACTGTCGGCCACCCAGCGCCTCTTCGAGACGATCACCGGCCGGTCCATGCGCCTGCTGCGGCCCCCCTTCTTCGGCGACGCGGAGCCTTCGACTCCACGCGAGGTGGCGCCGCTGGAAGCCGCTCAGGCCCAGGGCTACCTGACCGTCGGCCTGCGTATCGATCCCGACGACTGGAAGAAGCCCGACCCGAAGGCGATCGTGGCCCGCACCCTCGACCGTCTCGATGACACCGTGCGTCCTGGCCAGGTGGTGCTGCTGCATGACTCGGGCGGCGATCGCAGCCGTACCGTCGAGGCCCTGCCGGTGCTGATCGATGAACTGCGCGCCCACGGCTACAAGCTGGTGACCATCGGCGACCTCGCCGGAATGACGGCCGCCGAAGCCATGCCGCCCGCCGCCCGATCCGGCCCCGCGCTGCTGCTCGACAGGGTTGGCTTCGGGTTCTTCCACACTGTCGACGGCCTTCTGGAGTTCCTGTTCATCACCGCCATCGTGCTGGGCGTCGCGCGCTTGGTGGTGCTGGGCGTCCTGGCGCTGGTGCATCGTTTCAGGATCGAGAGCCGCACGCCGCCCATGCCCGATCAGGACAAGGGCGCTCTGATCAGCGTGCTGATCCCGTGCTTCAACGAAGAGAAGGTGATCGAGGCCTCGGTCCGCCGGATCCTCGGCTCCAACTGGAAGAACCTCGAGGTGCTGGTCCTCGACGATGGGTCCCAGGACGCCACCGCCGACGTGGTTCGCAGGGCGTTCAAGGACGAGCCGCGGGTGACACTGATGGCCTTCGAGAACGGCGGCAAGGCGCGGGCGCTGAACCGGGGGCTCGAGGTGGCCCGGGGCGATGTGGTGGTGGCGCTAGACGCCGACACCCTGTTTCCGCCCGACACCCTGGCCAAGCTGGTCCGCTGGTTTGTCGACCCGGCGGTTGGCGCGGTGGCCGGCAATGCGCTGGTGGGCAACCGCGGCAACCTGATCACCCGCTGGCAGGCGCTGGAATACATCACTGCGCAGAACCTGGAGCGCCGGGCGCTGGCGGCCCTGGGGGCCGTGACAGTGGTCCCGGGCGCGGTCGGGGCCTGGCGCCGGTCCGCGCTGGACGCGCTGGGCGGCTATCCGGCGGACACGCTGGCCGAGGACCAGGACCTGACGATCGCGGTCCAGCGGGCCGGCTGGCGCGTGGAGTTCGATCCCGAGGCGCGGGCCTATACCGAGGCGCCGGACACTGTCGCCGGCCTCCTGAAGCAGCGCTTCCGCTGGTCGTTCGGCACCCTGCAATGCATCTGGAAGCACCGCGCCGCGACCTTCGACAGCAGGCACCCGGTCCTGGGCTTCGTCGCCCTGCCGCAGATCTGGCTGTTCCAGATCGTCCTGACGGCGGTCGCGCCTCTGGTCGACCTGGCCATCGTCTGGAGCCTGGTTTCAAGCCTCTACAGCTTCCACTACCACCCCCTGGAATGGTCGGCGGACGACCTGGCTAAGCCGCTCTTCTACTGGGCGGCCTTCATCTTCCTCGATCTCTCTGCGGGGGCCCTGGGCATGGCGCTGGAGCGCCGCGCGCCCTGGGTCGACCTGATCTGGATGCCGGTCCAGCGCTTCGGCTATCGCCAGCTGATGTACTATGTGGTGGTCAAGTCGATTGACGCGGCCCTGCACGGCGCCCGGGTGGGTTGGGGCAAGCTGGAACGCCGGGCCACCGCGGCCTTCGAAGGCGTCGGCTGAGGGCCGGCGCCTGCCGTTAGGTGAGAATCTTTAGCGGCCCCGCGCGGTTGTCATCCCTGGGAGCGGCGCCTATAACCCCCCCGCCTGCCGCCGAGGCACGGCCATCCGAAAAGCGTGCGCCCCAGGCCTCATGAACATCCACGAACACCAAGCCAAAGCCGTCCTTGCCGAGTTCGGCGTGGCGGTCCCCAAAGGCTTTGCCGCCTTCACCGTCGATGAGGCCGTCAAGGCCGCCGAGCAGTTGGGGGGTCCGGTCTTCGTCGTGAAGTCCCAGATCCTCGCCGGCGGCCGCGGCAAGGGCCGGTTCGTGGGCCTCGGCCCCGACTCCAAGGGCGGCGTCCGAGTGGTCAAGTCCGTCGAGGAGGTGAAGACCAACGCCGCCGAGATGCTGGGCCGGGTGCTGGTCACGCACCAGACAGGCCCCAAGGGCAAGCAAGTGAACCGCCTCTACATCGAGGAGGGCGCCGCCATCGCCAAGGAATTCTACCTGTCGCTGCTGGTGGACCGCGAGACCAGCCGGGTCTCGGTGGTCGCCTCCACCGAAGGCGGCATGGACATCGAGGAAGTCGCCCATTCGACGCCTGAGAAGATCCACACCTTCTCGATCGATCCCGCCACCGGCGTGTGGCCGCACCACGGACGCACCCTGTCCGGCTCGTTGGGCCTGAAGGGCGACCTCGCCAAGCAGGCCGCCAAGCTGCTGGGCCAGCTCTATGCCGCCTTCGTCGCCAAGGACATGGCGATGCTGGAGATCAACCCGCTGATCGTCACCGCCGACGACCAGCTGCGCGTCCTCGACGCGAAGGTGTCGTTCGACGACAACGCCATGTACCGCCACCCGGACATCAAGGCGCTGCGCGACGAGAGCGAAGAAGACCCGAAGGAAATCGAAGCCGCCAAGTACGACCTCAGCTACATCGCGCTCGACGGAGAGATCGGCTGCATGGTCAACGGCGCGGGCCTGGCCATGGCCACCATGGACATCATCAAGCTCTATGGCGCGGAGCCGGCGAACTTCCTGGACGTGGGCGGCGGCGCCGACGAGGCGAAGGTTACTGCGGCCTTCAAGATCATCATCGCCGACCCCAACGTGAAGGGCATCCTGGTCAATATCTTCGGCGGCATCGCCCGCTGCGACATCCTTGCCCAGGGCGTGGTCGCCGCGGTCAAGCAGGTGGGCCTGAAGGTTCCCCTGGTGGTCCGCCTGGAAGGCACCAATGCCGAGCTCGGCAAGAAGATCATCAACGAGAGTGGCCTCAATGTGATCGCCGCCAACGACCTCTCCGACGGGGCCGAGAAGATCGTGAAAGCCGTGCGGGGCGCTGCGTAGACCATGTCGATCCTGATCAACAAAGCCACGCGCGTCATTTGCCAGGGCATCACCGGCGCCCAGGGCACCTTCCACTCAGAGCAGGCTATCGCCTACGGGACGAAGATGGTGGGCGGCGTCACGCCGGGCAAAGGTGGGACCACCCATATCGGCCTGCCGGTGTTCGACACCGTGGCAGAGGCCATGCGCCAGGAAGGCGCCGACGCCAGCGTGATCTATGTCCCGCCGCCCTTCGCCGCGGACTCGATCCTGGAAGCCATCGACGCGGAGATCCCGCTGATCATCTGCATCACCGAGGGCATCCCGGTGGCCGACATGGTCCGTGTGAAGCGTTCGCTGAGCAGCTCGAAATCCAGGCTGATCGGGCCCAATTGCCCGGGCGTTCTCACACCGGATGAGTGCAAAATAGGCATCATGCCGGGGAACATCTTCCGCAAGGGCTCGGTGGGCGTTGTTTCCCGGTCGGGCACCCTTACCTATGAAGCCGTGTTCCAGACCACCCAGGTAGGCCTTGGCCAGACGACGGCCGTGGGCATCGGCGGCGATCCCGTGAAGGGCACCGAGTTCATCGACATGCTCGACATGTTCCTGAAGGACCCGGAGACCGAGTCGATCATCATGATCGGCGAGATCGGCGGTTCCGCTGAGGAAGACGCGGCGGAGTTCATCAGGAATTCACCAAACAAGAAGCCTATGGTCGGCTTCATCGCGGGACGTACCGCGCCGCCTGGTCGGCGCATGGGTCACGCTGGCGCCATCATCTCGGGCGGTAAGGGCGGAGCCGAAGACAAGATCGCAGCGATGGAGGCCGCGGGCATCCGCGTTTCCCCGTCGCCCGCGAAACTCGGCGAAACCCTGCTGGAAGTGCTCAAGGGCGCCTAGGCAGACAAATTAGATGTAAGAGCGGTCCGCGCTCGGCTCCTCCTCAGAAGCTTCGCGGTCCCGGCTCGGGAAAGCGGATGACATGGCGGACGACGCAGGTCTGATCAACGAGGTGCTCGCCGAGACCTCCTTCCTCTACGGGGGCAATGCGGCCTTCGTGGAAGACCTCTATGCGAAGTGGTCAGCCGACCCGAATTCAGTCGACGGGTCCTGGCGCGCCTTCTTCGCCTCCCTGGCCGACTCCGCTGGAGACGTGAAACGCGCCGCCGAGCAGCCCGCCTGGGTCCAGCGCGCCGCGCCCGCCGCCCGGCCCGACTGGCTCTCCGCGGTCGACGGCATGTGGCCGGCGGTCGAGGCCAAGGTTGGCGCGAAGATCGCCGAGCGCGCCGCGGCCGCTCGGGGCGTCGCCAGCACCGACGCCGTCCGCGCCGCCACGCTGGATTCCCTGCGCGCCATCATGATGATCCGCGCCTACCGGATGCGTGGCCACCTGAAGGCCAACCTTGACCCGCTGGGCATCGCGACGACGCCGGGCGACGCGTCGGAACTCGATCCCGCGACCTACGGCTTTTCGGAAGTCGACTTCGACCGGCCGATCTTCCTCGACTTCGTGCTGGGGCTGGAGACCTCCTCGATCCGCGAGATCCTGGACATCCTGCGCCGCACCTACTGCGGCAACGTCGGCGTGCAGTACATGCATATCTCCGATCCCAAGGAGAAGGCGTGGCTGCAGGCCCGCATCGAGGGTCGCGACAAGGAGATTGTCTTCACCCGGGAGGGCAAGGTCGCCATCCTGAAGAAGCTGATCGAGACCGAGGGCTTCGAGAAGTTCCTGCATCGCCGCTTCCCCGGCACCAAGCGCTTCGGCCTCGATGGCGGCGAGAGCATGGTCCCGGCGCTGGAGCAGATCATCAAGCGCGGCGGCGCACTGGGCGTGAAGGACATCGTCGTCGGCATGCCCCACCGCGGCCGCCTGAACGTGCTGGCCGCCGTCATGGGCAAGCCCTACCAGGTGATTTTCCACGAATTCCAGGGCGGCTCCTCGCTGCCCTCCGACGTCGAAGGCTCCGGCGACGTGAAGTACCATCTGGGCGCCTCGTCGGACCGCGAGTTCGACGGCAACAGCGTCCACCTGTCGCTGACCGCCAACCCGAGCCACCTGGAAATCGTCAACCCAGTGGTGATCGGCAAGGTCCGCGCCAAGCAGGCGTTCGACCTGCGCGCCAATACGACCGCAGGGCGTGGCCACGTGCTGCCGCTGCTGATGCACGGCGATGCGGCCTTCGCCGGCCAGGGTGTGGTCGCCGAGTGCTTTGCCCTGTCGCAACTGCGCGGCTACGGCGTCGGCGGCACGGTGCACTTCGTCGTCAATAACCAGATCGGCTTCACCACCAGCCCGAAGAACAGCCGCTCCTCGCCCTATCCGTCCGACGTGGCGCTGATGGTCGAGGCGCCGATCTTCCACGCCAACGGCGACGACCCCGAAGCCGTGGTCTTCGCCGCCAAGGTGGCCACCGAATACCGCCAGCAGTTCGGCAAGGACGTGGTCATCGACATGTTCTGCTACCGCCGGTTCGGTCACAACGAAGGTGACGACCCGACGATGACGCAGCCCTTGATGTACGCGAAGATCAAGGACCACCCGACCGTCCGCGACCTCTACGCCACGCGCCTCGTGAACGAGGGCACGGCCACCAAGGCCGAGATCGACGCGCTGATTGCCGAGTTCGACGCCTTCCTCGACGCCGAGTTCGACAGCGGCAAGGAATACCACGCCGACAAGGCAGACTGGCTCGACGGCAAGTGGTCCGGCTTGCGCCTGCCTGGCGCCGAAGAGAGCGGCGTCACCGGCGTCCCGAAACAGAAACTGCTCGACCTCGGCCGCAAGATCACCTCGATCCCCAAGCGGATCGCCGTGCACAAGACCGTCGATCGGGTCATCGCCAACCGCCGCGACGCGATCGAAAGGGGCGAGGGCCTCGACTGGGCCACCGCCGAGCACCTGGCGTTCGCCACCCTGCTCGACCAGGGCTATCCCGTGCGCCTCTCCGGCCAGGACAGCGTGCGCGGCACCTTTGTGCAGCGCCACTGCGGGATCATCGACCAGACCACTGAGGAGATCTATTTCCCGCTTCGGAACCTGGGTGAAAACCAGGCCCATTTCGAGGTGCTGGATTCGGCGCTGTCAGAAGAAGCGGTGCTGGGCTTCGAATACGGCTTCTCGCTGACCGACCCCAACACGCTGACCATGTGGGAAGGCCAGTTCGGCGACTTCGTGAACGGCGCCCAGGTGGTCATCGACCAGTTCATCTCGTCGGGCGAGCGCAAGTGGCTGCGGATGAGCGGCCTCGTCATGCTGCTGCCGCACGGCTACGAGGGCCAGGGCCCCGAGCACTCCTCGGCCCGGCTTGAGCGGTTCCTGCAGCTCTGCGCGGAGGACAACCTCCAGGTCGTCAACTGCACGACGCCCGCCAACTATTACCACGCGCTGCGCCGCCAGATGATCCGCGAGTTCCGCAAACCGCTGATCGTGATGACGCCCAAGAGCCTCCTGCGCCACAAGCGGGCGGTCTCCACCCTCGCCGACATGGCCGAGGGCTCGAGCTTCCACCGGGTGATGGTCGATGGGGCCGAGGCCGGCTGCGACGTCGGCGGCGTGAAGCTGACCTCCGATGACAAGATCAACCGCGTGATCATCTGCTCGGGCAAGGTCTACTTCGACCTGATCGAACAGCGGGCCAAGTCCGGCCGCGACGACGTCTACATCGTGCGTCTCGAGCAGTTCTATCCGTGGCCGCTGAAGTCGCTGTCGAACGTCCTCAAGCGCTTCAGGAACGCCGAGCTGGTCTGGTGCCAGGAAGAACCCAAGAACATGGGCGGCTGGACCTTCGTCGATCCGTGGCTGGAGCTGACCCTGGAGCGGATGAGCGTGAAGGCCAAGCGCGCCCGCTACGTCGGCCGCCCGGCCTCAGCGTCCACCGCCGCGGGCCTGATGAGCCGCCATCTGAAGGAACTGGAAGCCTTCCTGACGGAAGCCTTCGCCTAAGTCCGCCCAACCCGTCTCTATCTCTGTTTGTGTCTGCAAGAATCTAAGGAGCTCTTCCCCATGGCCGACATCATGACGCCAGCACTGGGCGAGTCCGTCACCGAAGCCACGGTGGCGCGATGGACCAAGAAGGCCGGCGACGCGGTGCGCAAGGACGAGATCCTGGTGGAGCTGGAAACCGACAAGGTCAGCCTCGAGGTCGCCTCGCCGTCCGACGGCGTGCTGTCCGAGATCACCGCTGAGGAGGGCGCGACCATCGAGCCCGGCGCGCTGTTGGGCAAGGTCACCGAAGGCGCCGCCGCCGCGAAACCGGCCGCCGCCCCTGCGCCCGAACCCGCGAAGGCCGCGGCCCCCGCCCCCGCCCCAGTTCCGGCGCCTGCGCCTGCCGCGCCCGCGCCTGCGCCGGCCAAGATCGCCGCCGAACCTGTCCTGGCCCCTTCGGCCCAGCGCGTGGTGGCCGAGAACGCGCTCGACGCCTCGGTGATCGCCGGGACTGGCAAGGATGGCCGGGTGACGAAGGGCGATGCGCTTGCCGCGCTCGACGCCCGCGCCAAAGCCCCGACGCCTGCGCCGGCCCCAAGCGCGCCCCGCGAGATCCATGAGCGTGAGGAGCGAGTGAAGATGACCCGCCTGCGCCAGACCATCGCGCGCCGGCTCAAGGAAGCCCAGAACAACGCCGCCATGCTGACCACCTTCAACGAGGTGGACATGACCGCGATCATGGCGATCCGGGCGGCCTACAAGGACAACTTCGAGAAGGCCCACGGGGTGAAGCTGGGCTTCATGAGCTTCTTCGTGAAGGCCGTGATCCACGCGCTGAAGATGGTCCCGGACGTCAACGCCGAGATCGACGGCACGGACCTGATCTACAAGAACCACTACGACATCGGCGTCGCGGTCGGCACCGAGAAGGGCCTCGTGGTGCCGGTCGTGCGTGACGCTGACGCCATGAGCCTTGCCGGCGTCGAGAAGGCGATTGGCGCGTTGGGCAAGAAGGCCCGCGACGGCCAGCTGGCCATCGAGGACATGCAGGGCGGCACCTTCACGATCTCCAACGGCGGGGTCTATGGCTCGCTGATGTCAACGCCAATCCTCACTGCGCCGCAGTCGGGAATCCTCGGCATGCACAAGATCCAGGACCGTCCAATGGCCATGGGCGGCCAGGTGGTGATCCGGCCGATGATGTACCTCGCGCTCAGCTACGACCATCGCGTGGTCGACGGTCAGGGCGCGGTGACCTTCCTGGTCCACGTCAAGGACGCCCTGGAAGACCCGCAGCGCCTGTTGCTGGACATCTGACCGGACAGCGGCCACGCTCGGGGGCATGGCCCTCGTCGAAGTCGCATGCTTCCTCGAATTGACCGAGGCGCAAGCCGCCGTCGCGGCGCTGCGCGCGTCTGGCATCCAGGTCTTTTTGCAGAACGAGAACTGGGGCCAGACCGAAGCCTATCTTCAGATGGCCATGGGCGGCTTCCGGATCTGGACGCCGCAGGCGGACGCGGAAGAGGCGGAGGCGTTTATCGCCGCCTGCCGCGCCGAGCCTTCCCAGATCGCACCGCAGGGCAGTCCGGCGCAGGCGGCCGTGGGGCTCGGCCTGTTCGTGCTGCTCGGTCCCGCGGGCGCCTGGATGGCCACCGCGCTGCGCCGCCGCCGAAGCCGGCTGGCGCAAGACGTCTGAAAGCACGCCCCGCGCCCTCGCCTCGCGCTGAAAATCCCTATATCTGAGCCCGCAGTTTCGAGCAGGCAGAACTCCCCATGGCCCAGTACGACATCATCATCATCGGAGGGGGCCCCGGCGGCTACAACGCCGCGATCCGCGCCGGCCAGCTGGGCCTGAAAGTCGCCTGCGTCGACAAGGGGACGGGCGGAGTCCTCGTCCTGGGCGGAACCTGCCTCAATGTCGGCTGCATGCCCTCCAAGGCGCTGCTCCACGCCTCGGAGATGTTCTTCGCCGCCAACACCGAATTCGCCAAGCTGGGCATCGAGGTGGAGCCCAGGCTCAACCTTGACCAGATGATGGCCCAGAAGGCCGAATCGGTCGGGGCGCTGACCAAGGGCATCGAATTCCTGTTCAAGAAGAACAAGGTCGACTGGCTGAAGGGCATGGGTGTCATCGCCGGCGCGGGAAAGGTCGAGGTCACGGCTGCGGACGGTTCGAAAGAGACCCACGAGGCGAAGAACATCGTCATCGCCACCGGCTCCGAACCGTCGCCGCTGCCGGGCGTCACGGTCGACCAGAAGCGCATTGTCGACTCGACCGGCGCCCTGTCGCTGACCGAGGTCCCGAAATCGCTGCTGGTGATCGGCGCGGGCATCATCGGCCTGGAGCTTGGCTCGGTGTGGAATCGCCTTGGCGCCAAGGTGACGGTGGTGGAGTTCCTCGACCGCATCACACCCGGCATGGACGCGGAGACCGCCAAGACATTCCAGCGCGCGCTGACCAAGCAGGGCATGACCTTCAAGCTTTCCTCCAAGGTCACCGGCGCCAAGGCTTCGAAGGCGGGCGTCAGCCTGACCGTCGAGCCTGTTGCCGGCGGCGCGCCCGAGACGCTGGAGGCCGACTACGTCCTGCTGTGCATCGGCCGGCGGCCCTACACTCAGGGGCTCGGCCTCGAGACGGTCGGGATCGCGCCGGACAAGCGCGGCTTCATCGAGACCGACCACTGGAAGACCTCGGCGCCCGGCGTCTGGGCGATCGGCGACGTCACCCACGGCCCGATGCTGGCCCACAAGGCCGAGGACGAAGCCGTCGCCTGCATCGAGACCATCGCCGGCAAGGCGGGGCATGTGAACTATGGCCTGATCCCCAGCGTCGTCTACACCTCCCCCGAGGTCGCCTGGGTCGGCAAGACCGAGGAAGAGCTGAAGACCGAAGGCCGCGCCTACAAGTCCGGCAAGTTCCCGTTCACCGCCAACAGCCGCGCCAGGATCAACCACGAGACCGAGGGCTTCATCAAAGTCCTGGCCGACGCCACGACCGACGAGGTGCTGGGCGTCCACATGATCGGGCCGCAGGTCTCCGAGATGGTCGGCGAATACTGTGTGGCCATGGAATTCCGCGCCGCGTCCGAGGACATCGCGCGCACTTCCCACCCGCACCCCACCCGCTCCGAAGCGCTGCGCCAGGCGGCAATGGGCGTGGAGGGGTGGACCATGCAGGCCTGACCGCCGCCTTGGAGATCCGGCGCGCCCTTCCCGAAGAACTCGAGGACTGCGCCGACCTCTATGTGAAGGTGCTGCGCGAGACCTTCACCTGGCAGCCGCCCGACCGGCACAGGCACGAGGATTTCTACCGCGCCGCCCGCGACGAGGAGATTTATGTCGCCGTCCACGACGACATGATCATCGGCCTCGCCGCGCTCTATCGCCCGCAGAGCTTCCTGCACTCGCTCTATGTCGCGGTGCGCGGCCTTGGGGTCGGCGCGGCGCTTCTCGAGCACGTGGCCGCCGTCGCCGACGGGCCTTTGTCGCTGAAGGTTCAGGAGCCCAACGCCCGCGCCCGCGCCTTCTACGCGCGCGAAGGCTTCATCTGCGTCGAGCACGGCCGCGATCCTGGCTCCGACGTCGCCTGGCTGCGGTTGGTGAGGGAAACTTGATTAGGCCGCGCGCGGTCCGGGTGGCAGGCTATGCAACCGCAAGCGAACGGAGCCCGCGCCATGATCGCCATCTTCCTGGCCGCCCACATCGCCGCCGGCCTCGCGCCAGCCGGGCAGACCCCGCCGCTCATTCTTTGCGACAGCCATGCGATGCAGACGTCCGACATCGCCACGCCGGCGCTGCTGCTGCGGCCGCAGGACCGCAAGGACGCGCGTGCGAAGAAGCTTACCGAGCTTCCGAAAGCCAATCTCGAGGTCGCCGTCGAGCGGTCGGTCGCTGGCTGCGTCCGGCCCGTGATTATCCGCTACGATGCGGAAGGCGACGGCAGCTTCGCCAGGAATCCCGCGAACTGATCGCCGCCGATCAGGCGTGCGGATGGGCCTTGGAATAGGCGCTGAGCAGGGCCGCCGCATTGACCTCGGTGTAGCGCTGGGTTGTCGACAGCGAGGCGTGGCCCAGCAGTTCCTGGATCGAGCGCAGGTCGGCGCCGGCGCCCAGCAAGTGCGTCGCGAAGGAGTGGCGCAGGGCGTGCGGCGTGGCGCTGTCCGGCAGACCCAGGCGACCCCTCAGATTCTGTACCGTGGCCTGCACGTGGCGCGGGCTCAGCGCCCCGCCCCGCTTGGCGCGGAAGAGGGCCTCGTCGGGACCCAGTGCGAATGGGGCCTCGGCCAGATAGGCGTCGATCGCCTCGCGCACGGCGGGCAGCACCGGGACCAGGCGGGTCTTCGAGCCCTTGCCGGTAATGCGCAGCGTATCGGGGACGGGCGCGTCGGACCGCTTCAGCGACAGGGCCTCGGATATCCGCAGGCCGCAGCCGTAGAGCAATGTCAGCACCGCCTGGTCGCGGGCGATCTCCCAGTCCTCGCAGTCGGGGTTTAGCGCGGGCTCGGCGATCATGCCGAAAGCCTGGTCTTCGGTCACCGGCCGGGGCGCGCCGGGCTGCACCCGGGGGCCGCGCACCAGCGCGATGGCGGCGTTGGGGCTGTCGAGCCTGCGATCCATGAAGCGGTGAAAGGTGCGGATCGCCGACAGGGACTGGCTGAGCGAGCGTGGTGAGAGCGGCCTGTCACCCTGGCGCAGGTGAGCCAGCCACGCGCGGAGCTCGCCGGCGGAGACCTGAGCCAGGGTCGCAAGCGTGATCGCCTCGCCGCGGTGCTGTTCAAGGAAGCCGATGTAGCGGCGCGCGGCGAAGCCATAGGCCTCCAGCGTGCGGGGCGAGGACCGCCGTTCGTGGGTCAGATGCTCCAGCCAGAGCGCCAGGGCCTCTCTGGCGGTCACTAGAGTATCGGCCAGCGCTCGGCCGTGCGCTCGACCACGCGGGCCAGGAAGGCGACCAGCTCGGTCCCCATGTCTTCGGTGAAGCCTTCGGGATCGGTCGAGCCGAAGGCGAGCAGGGCCTCGCGCGCCGGTTCCCAGATCGCCATGCGGACCATGGCCATCGACTTGATGGTCCCGGACCGGTCGCCGAACAGACCCAGGGCCGTGGGGGCGAAGCCCATGCGGGCCAGCCGTTGCTGGCCGCCGAGGATCATGTCCACCTGGCTCTCGACCAGCATCTTCCAGCCGGCCGGCGGCCGCTCGGTCTCCAGCGCGATGATCCCGGCGGCCAGGCCGAAACGCTGCTGCGCCAAGTCATCGACGCGGCGGGCGAGGTCGGAGTGGTTGCGGCTGTCCAGCAGGTCCACGACCGCGCCGTGAGTCTGGGCCTGGGCGGAGAAGTTGGCCCGCGCGGTCTCTTCCACCTGCTGGCGCTGGGTCGCCTCGCGCTGGTGGGCGGCGTGCACGCGCGCCATGACGGCCGGCCCGAAGTCCACGACATTGCCGGCGGCGACCTTCAGGCCCAATTCGTCCAGCAGGCCGCCGTCGTCGCGCAGGAATTCCGGATTGTCAGACAGGAAGCGCCGGACATCCTGTGCGAGTAGGGGGGCAGGCTCCAGCGAGGTGTCGAAGATGTCGCCCTGGGAACCGTCCATTTGCCGCCGCCTCTAAGCCTTACAGGATGGACTGACCCGTCTTGGTCCAGTCGCTCATGAACTGATCAAGGCCCCGTTCGGTTAACGGGTGCTTGAAGAGCGCGTTAAACACGTCGGGCGGGATGGTGGCGCAGTCGGAACCGGCCATGGCCGCGGCGGCCACGTGGGCCGGGTTGCGGATCGAGGCGGCCAGGATCTCGGTGTCGAAGTCGTAGTTGTCGTAGATCGCGCGGATTTCCAGGATCAGGTCCATGCCGTCGGCGCCATGGTCGTCGAGGCGGCCGATGAACGGGCTGATGTAGCTTGCGCCCGCCTTGGCGGCGAGCAGGGCCTGCGAGGCCGAGAAGCACAGGGTGACGTTGGTGGCGATGCCCTCGTGGGCGAATTCGCGCACCGCGATCAGGCCGTCGCGGGTCAGCGGCACCTTCACGACGACGTTCGGCGCGATGGAGGCCAGCTTGCGGCCCTCATCCAGCATGCCAGCGGTGTCCATGGCGGCCACTTCGGCGCTGACGGGCCCCTCGACGGCGTCGCAGATCTCGGCGATGACCTGGAGCATGGGGCGGCCGGACTTGGCGATCAGAGTGGGGTTGGTGGTCACGCCGTCCACCAGGCCGGTCATGGCCAGGTCCTTGAGGACGGCCACATCGGTGGTGTCGAGGAAAAGCTGCATCGTTGAGACCTTGATTGAATGTCCGCCGCTTGTACCCGCCCGCGGCGTAAGCGCAAAAGCCTCTGCATGAGCCGCATCGCCTCCGTCCTGCTGCCGATGCCTCTTCCGGAGGCCTTCGATTACGCCGAGCCGGAGGGCATGGCGCTGCAGCTGGGCGACCAGGTGGCCGCGCCGCTGGGTCCGCGCCTGCTGCGCGGGGTGGTGGTGGGGTTGCGCGAGGCCGCCGGCGGTAACCGGCCGCTGAAGCCGGTGGACAGCCTGCTGGAAGAAACCCGCCTGCCGCCCAATACCGTCGAATTCATCCAGTGGGCGGCGCGTTACGCGGTCGACGCGCCGGGCTTGCCTCTGTCCATCGCGCTCCGGGGCGCCCGCGCGCCGAAGCCAAGGCCGGTTCGCGTTGTGGACGTCACAGGGGCCGCGCCTGCCCGGATGACGCCAACCCGGGCGAAGGTGCTCGAAACCGCCGCCGCCCACCCGTTGAGCCCGCCCGACCTCGCCCGCGCCGCCGGCGTCTCGTCGAGCGTCGTGAAGGCGCTGCTTGACGAGGGCGTGCTGGCGGTGCGGCTGGTGGAGACCGAGGCCCGGTTCGACGATCCCGATCCCGCACGGCCGGGATCGGTGCTGAACGCCAGCCAGGCCGCCGCCGTGTCCGCCCTGAACTCCATGCTGGCCGAGGGCGGGTTCAATGTCGCCCTGCTCGACGGCGTCACCGGTTCCGGCAAGACCGAGGTCTATCTGGAGGCCGTCGCCTCGGTGCTGGCCGCCGACCCGACCTCACAGGTGCTGATCCTGCTGCCGGAGATCGCGCTGACCCAGGCGGTGATCGCCCGCGTCGCCGAGCGCTTCGGCGCCCAGCCCGGCGAGTGGCATTCTGACGTCGCCCCGCCCGCCCGCCGCCGGGTCTGGGAAGCGGTCGCCAATGGCCGCTGCCGGATCGTGGTCGGCGCCCGCTCGGCGCTGTTCCTGCCGTTCCCGAACCTGAAGCTGATTGTGGTCGACGAAGAACACGACGCCTCGTTCAAGCAGGAGGAGGGCTTCATCTACCACGCCCGCGACCTGGCCGTGGTTCGCGCCCGGATCGAGGATGCCGGCGCGATCCTGGCGTCGGCCACGCCGTCGCTGGAGACCCTGCGCAACGCCGAGGCCGGCCGCTACCGCTGGCTCAGGCTGTCGAGCCGGCACGGGACCGCCCAACTTCCGGACATCGAGCTCATTGACCTTCGCGAGCATCCCCCGGAGCATGGGCGCTGGCTGTCGCCGCCGCTGGTCACGGCCATGGGTGAGACCTTCGCGCGGGGCGAACAGACCCTGCTGTTCCTCAACCGCCGGGGCTATGCGCCGCTGGTGCTGTGCAAGGCCTGCGGCGAGCGGATGACCGCGCCGGACACGGAGTCATGGCTGGTCGAGCACCGCTACTCCGGCCGACTGGTCTGCCATCTGACCGGCTTCTCAATGCCCAAGCCCAAGGCCTGTCCGCACTGCGGCGCACACGACAGCCTGGTCTCGATCGGCCCGGGAGTGGAGCGCGTGGAGGAGGAGGCCCGCCAGCTGTTCCCAGAGGCCCGGGTGTCAGTCTTCTCCTCGGATACCGCCTTCGACGCCCGCGAGGCGCGCCGGATCATTGAGGCTATGGCTGACGGCCACATCGATATCCTGGTGGCGACCCAGGCCGCCGCCAAGGGCCACAATTTCCCCAGCCTGACCCTGGTGGGCGTGGTGGACGCCGACCTGGGCCTGCGCGGCGGCGACCTGCGCGCGGCCGAGCGGACCTATCAGCTGCTGGCGCAGGCCACCGGCCGCGCCGGACGCAAAGACCGGCCGGGCAAGGCCCTGCTGCAGACCTGGGCCCCGGAGCATGCGGTCATGCAGGCGCTGAAGGCCCAGGACCGCGACGCCTTTGTCGCCGCCGAGATGGCCGAACGCGAAATCGCCGGGCTGCCGCCCTTTGGCCGGCTGGCGGCGGTGATCGTCTCGGGCGTGGATGCGGTCCAGCTCGACGCCTTCGTCCGCGCCATGGCCCAGGCCGCGCCCAATTCGGAAGGGGTGGAGGTCTATGGGCCCGCCGATGCGCCGCTCGGCCTGATCCGGGGCCGCCGCCGCAAGCGCTTCCTGGTGCGCGCCGACCGCAACGTGGACCTCTCGGCCTACATGGCCGCCTGGCGCGCGAGGGTCAGGCCTCCCGCATCGGTGCGCGTGGCCATAGATATCGACCCCTACAGCTTCCTCTAGATCCTCAGCTTCTCGCCGGCATGTTCGGCGGCCATGGCGGCGCCCTCGTCGGGCTCGGAGCTGGCCTCCGCGCGGGGCGGTCCCTCCGGGCGATCTCGCAGTGGAACGGCTGGGATCATCAACATCAGCACGAAGCCAGCGATCAGCACACCGAAGCTGAAGATCATCCCGTGGACGATGGCCACCGAGAAGCTCTCGCGGACCATGTGGTCCTGGGCCCGGGCCGCGGGGTCGGCCAGCCGCGCCCGGGCCGCTTCCGGGTGCAGGCTGCGGTCGAGCGCCATCTTCTGCAGGTCCGACAGATCCAGGTGATGCACGGCCGCGGTTGGGCTGGCGGCCGGCGCGTGGCGGGCGAGTTCCGAGGCCAGGCCCGCGGTCAGCAGGGCGCCGAACAGGGCCACGCCCATGGTCGAGCCGATCTGGCGCACGAACTGGCCGGAACTGGTCGCCACCCCCAGTTGGTGAAACGGCACGGAATTCTGCACCGCCACATTGAACAGGCTCTGGCCGGGGCCAAGGCCGATCCCGACCAGCAGAAGCCGTCCGGCGAGGTCGAGCGTCGAAGTGTCCGGCCCGATGAAACAGAGCGAGCCGACGCCGGCCAGGAGGGCTGCGCCACCCACCATCATGAAGGGCTTGAACCTGCCGGTGCGGGTGACGAGCTGGCCGCTCACCGTCGAGGACGCGATCATGCCGACCATCAGGGCCAGCATGGTCAGGCCGCTCCGCGTGGCGGGTACGCCCTGGCCCACCTGCATGAACAGCGGCAGGAATGCGGTCGTGCCCATGAAGGCCATGGAGTAGACAAACGACGCCGCGTTGGCCGTCGTGAAGGTCCGGTTGCCGAACAGGTCCAGAGGCAGGATCGGATCGCGCACCCGCTTCTCGACCAGAATGAATCCGGTCAGCGAGGCCAGGGCCACGGCGAACAGGCCCATGATCGTCACCGAACCCCAGGGGTAGTCGCGTCCGCCCCAGGTCACCGCCAGCAGCAGCGGGACAAAGCCGGTGACGATCAGGCCCGCGCCCAGCCAGTCGATCCGGCCCTGGCCGCGGGGCGGAACGGTCGGCATCTTGACCAGGATCATCGCCACGGCGGCCAGCGCGAAGGGTACGTTGACGTAGAATACCCAGCGCCAGCCGGCGATCACGTGGCCGAACAGGGTCACCGTGCCGTGGTCGGTGAAGAAGCCGCCGATCACCGGCCCGAACACGCTGGCCAGGCCGAAGATCGAGCCGAACAGGCCGGAGAATTTCGCCCGCTCGCGCGGCGGATAGAGCTCGGCGATAATCGCGAACGCCGTGGTGAACAGCGCCCCGCCGCCCAGGCCCTGCAGGGCGCGAAAGGCGATCAGCTGGGTCATGCCGCCGCCCAGCACCGGCAGGGTCCCGAACTCGCCGGCCAGCCCCGCCAGCCACGAGCCGGCCAGGAAGATGGCGATGCCTGCCAGCAGAACGGGCTTCCTGCCGTAGAGGTCGCCCAGCTTTCCCCAGATCGGCACCATCACCGTGGAGGACAGCAGGTAGGCCGTGGTCGCCCACGCGTAGAGGTGCAGGCCCGACAGCTCGGCGATGATCCTGGGCATGGCCGTTCCGATGACGGTCTGGCTCATGGCCGAGAGCAGGAAGACGATCATCACGGAGATGAGCGTCAGCCGACGATCCTCGTCGGTGTAGACGTGCGGCTGCTGCAACGGCGTTTCCTGGCGGTGAAATGACCGCCCGCTGACAATATTCTTGGCGCGGCCGGGACGGGCCGCTTTGCGCCTAGTGCAGCGTCTTATCCGGGCCCTGTCCAGCGCCGCGTTTCTTGCGACTGGCGTTGCGCGAGGCCATGTTCAGCCCCTCGACCAGGCCGGAGAAGGCCATGGCGGCGTAGATGTAGCCCTTGGGCACATGCACCCCGAAGCCGTCGGCGATCAGGGTCGCGCCGATCATCAGCAGGAAGCCCAGGGCCAGCATCACCACGCTGGGATTATCGTGGATGAACCGCGCCAGCGGTCCCGAGGCCACCAGCATCACGCCGACCGCGATAATCACAGCGGCCATCATGATCGGCAGGTGGCTGGTCATCCCCACTGCCGTCAGGATCGAGTCGATGGAAAAGACGATGTCGAGGGCGATGATCTGCATGATGGCCGCGCCGAAGCCGATCGCGCCGGTGGCCTTCTTGTCCAGCAGGTCGTCATCGCTGGGCGCGGGATCGACGGTGTGGTGGATCTCGGTGGTTGCCTTCCAGACCAGGAAGAGGCCGCCGGCGATGAGGATCAGGTCGCGCCAGGAGAACGACAGATCGACCATCGGGTGGCCTTCGGCGCCGGACGCCACGGAGATGGGCAGGGTGAAGACCGGCTTGGTGAGGCCCACGATGAAGGCGAGCATCGAGAGCAGGCCCAGGCGCATGATCAGCGCCAGGCTGATGCCGATGCGGCGGGCGTGCGCGCGACGGGCTTCCGGCAGTTTGTTGGACAGGATCGAGACAAAGACCAGGTTGTCGATGCCCAGGACGACTTCCATGACAATCAGGGTGACGAGCGCCACCCAGGCCTCGGGGCTGGCGAGCAGCGCGGAAATCTCACCCATCGTGTCTCAAAGGCTCCCGTTTGATATGTTCCAAACCTTCTAGCTGATCCTGCGTTGGGGACCAGTCGATGCGCTCATCTGGCCCCCGGCGCCCGGATTTGCGGCGGGTTCTGGTGAGGGGCGCCTGAATCTCGATCTTGTGAACAGAAAACGCTCGAACTCGCGCGAGGCGCGAAAACCGGGCGCCGCACCGCGAGCTCTTGTTTCAGGTCGTTACAGGTGCGTGATCCCAAGTTAGAGTCTCAGGTTCCAATGTATAGATGAGCAAATCCAAGCGGGACAATCAGACTGAAAATCGGCTGGAAGCGGACGCCGGTGGGATTGTTATCTTGGCAAACGCGGAGTCACTCTGGGAATTTGCTTGTCAACTCTCGAAGTTCGCAACTATTGGGCGGAATCCCCAGCGGGCAGGTCGCGATAGGCGCGCCGCGACGCACCGTCACGGTCGTTTAATCCCTCTTTACTCAATGGAGGATAAGGTTACTCCTTACGACGTTGCGTCGGGGAGATGCCTAACATGCCGAAACGGACGAGGACCCTCTGGGGTTCCCTAGCCGTCGCGCTCGTTATGAGCCTCGCGCCCACGGCTGGGGCCGTGGCGGATACGTACTGGCAGTGCGTGCCGTTTGCACGTCTGGTTTCCGGCATCCAGATCTTCGGCGACGCCTACACGTGGTGGCGCCAGGCCATCGGAAAATATGAGACCGGCTTTCAGCCCAAGGCCGGCGCCGTGCTGTGTTTCAAGCCGACCGCACGCATGAAGCTCGGCCACGTCGCCGTGGTGAGCCAGGTTCTGACCGACCGCATCGTCCAGATCACCCACGCCAACTGGTCGCCCATCGAGGGCTCGCGCGGCAAGGTCGAGAAGGACGTGACCCTGGTTGACGTCTCGGCGCAGGGCGACTGGAGCCAGGTCAAGGTCTGGTACGATCCCAATCGCGATCTCGGCGGCTCCACCTATTCGACCGAGGGCTTCATCTATCCCGACGCCAAGGCGAAGATAATCGCCGCCACCGGCCTGTCGGGCGCCGAAAACGCCGCCATCGCCATGGCCCAGTCCGCCGCCAGCCAGGTCGCCTCGGCGGTCCGTCCCGGCGCCGGTCCCCTGGGCCTGCTGAGCCAGGCGGCGGACGCGTCGGACCGCATCGGCGCTCTGCTCGCCGCCGCCACCCGCGGCGACGCCAGGAACGACTCGAACGACTGAGCCATCGCTCCGGCGATTGACGCATCCGGCGGGTGGCTTCACCTAGGGCTGTTCCTCGGAGAGCCTTATGCTCAATCTCCTGCGGCGCGGCGCGCCGGGATTCGACCTCCAGCCACCCTCCGTCGGCTGGCGTCCGCCCGAGGACGCCATCTGGCTCGACCTGCTCAACCCCACACGCGAGGAAGAACTGGCCGTCGAGGCCTCGCTCGGCCTCGAACTCCCAACCGCCGAGGAGATGGCGGCGCTCGAGCCCTCCAGCCGCCTCTACCAGGAGGCCGGCGCCACCTTCATGACGGCGACATTGCTGTCGCATTCCGATGTCGGCCCCAAGACCGCGCCGGTTACCTTCGTCGTGGCCAAGGGCCTGCTGGTCACCATCCGCTACGCCGAACTGCGCGCCTTCAGCATCTTCGCCGAGCGGGCGCCGGCGGCGGGACTTGGCAGCGGCGCCTCTGCCCTGATGGGCCTGCTCGACGCGGTTATCCAGCGCCTGGCGGAGGTGCTGGAGTCGCAGGGCGAGCGCGTGGAGGCCGCCTCGGCCGCCATCTTCAACCGCCCCACCAACAAGCAGTTCGAAGGCCTGCTCACAGAGCTTGCCCGCGCCCAGTCGCTGACCTCCATGACCCGCACCTGTCTGGTCAGCCTCGCGCGGCTGCTCTCGTACGCCACCCTGGCCGCCGAGATCGCCTCCGATCCCGACTGCTCGGTGCACCTGAAGTCGCTGCAGAGCGACGGCCAGTCGCTGACCGAACACGCCAGCTTCGAATCCAGCCACATCGCCTTCCTGCTCGACGCGGCGCTGGGGCTGATCAACATCGAGCAGAACGGCATCATCAAGATATTCTCGGTGATGGCGGTGATCTTCATGCCGCCGACCCTGGTGGCGTCGATCTACGGGATGAACTTTCACCACATGCCGGAGCTCAGTTGGCCGTTCGGCTATCCGATGGCAATCGGCATGATGGTGTTGTCGGCCATTGTGCCGGTGCTGTGGTTTCGCAAGCGTGGGTGGTTCTAGCCAGACACCGCAACCGTTCCTTAAGCCGCGGGCGCCACTGTCGCGTCCGAGATGTCCTCCAAAGCGCAACCCCACCACACGCCGCTTGACGCCAAGACCCTGCGGGACGCGGTCGAGGCGCATCAGCGCTATATCGCGGGCCGCTCGGGCGGCCGGCGTCTCAGCCTGACCTATGCGGACCTGTCCAACTGCGACCTGGCGGGGGTGGACCTGCGAGAGGCCGACTTCGCGGGCGCCAATTTTACGGGCGCGGCGCTGGCCCGCGCTAACCTGGCCGGCGCCATCCTGTTCGGAGCCGACCTGCGCGAAGCCGATCTTCGTCGGGCCAATCTCAAGCGGGCCGACCTGCGCGGCGCCTGTCTGCGCGGCGCGAACCTGGCGAACGCCGAACTGCCCGGCTGCGACCTGCGCGAGGGCCGCATCGCCCTGCAGGACAAGCTCGACGGCTTCCGGATCATCCGCCACGAGCACCGGGCGGGCGAGCTGAACTACGCGGTCCTCACTGGCGCGAACCTGTCTGGCGCCCAGATGGCCGGCGCCGTGGCCATGGCCAGCGACTTCACCGACGCCAACCTCTCCGGCGCCATGATGGCCGGGGCAAAGTTGACCCGCGCCGTGCTCGACGGCGCCGACCTCACCGACGCCGACCTGGCGGGCGCGGACCTCACGGGCGCCTCGATGAAGCGTGCGGTGATCTCCGGCGCCATCTTCGACCACGCCAGGCTCGATGACGTGGACCTTTCCGATGTCCTTCGCGCTCCGCCGGAGGTGTTTTACGTCGACGAGCGGCCGTTGGGGGACATCCTCACCGAGCACGAGGCCTATTGCGATTCCAACGGCGCGCGTGGCCGGGTGCGACCCATGAGCGCTGTCGATTTCCGGCCCATGAAGTCCCTGAAGGGCCGCCGGCTCACCGCGCTGATTGCGCCGGGCTCGGTCTTCTTTGGGCTCGACCTGCAGGGCGCACACCTACAGGGCGCCGACCTCTCGGGCAGCGACTTCCGAGGCTGCGACCTGAAGGAGGCCGACCTGCGCGGCGCCAAGCTCGCAGGCAGCCAGTTCACCCGCGCTGATCTGCGCGGGGCCAAGCTCGGCCCGTTGACCATCGGCGAGGGCCGCTTCGTGCGCACCGACTTCACCCGCGCCACCTTGCGCAACGCCGACCTGCGCGGCGCCCACGCCGTGCGCTGCCGCTTTCTGGAAGCTGACATGACCGGCGCCCACCTGCAGGGCGCGGACCTCACCGACGCCGAGATGGAGGTCTAGGGCGACCCCTACATCTCGTGACGCAGCGGGGTCAGGTCCGGGAAGTCGCCGTCGCGTTTTTCGGCCTTGGCGTTGAACGCCTCGGCCATGTGCGGACCTGAGAACATGCCGGTCTGCCAGACGCCGATGTAGTCCAGTCCATCCTGGATGGTGTGGTCGCGCGCGTAGTTGATCATGACCTTCGAGCCGGTGACCGCCACCGGGGCCTTGGACGCGATCTCGCGGGCGGTCTGCATGGCGTGGGCCAGCATGGCCGCCTGGTCCTCGAACACCTCGTTGACCCAGCCGATCTCCCGGGCTTTGGGTGCGAACATGCGCCGGCCCGTGTAGGCCATCTCGCGGACCCAGCCTTCGGGGATCAACTTGCAGAGGCGCGGGAAAGTGCCCACGTCGGCGGTCATGCCGATATTGATCTCCTGGATCACGAAGAAGGCGTCGGCGGTGCAGTAGCGGATGTCGCAGGCGCTGGTCATGTCGACGGCGCCGCCGACGCAGCCGCCCTGGATCGCGACGATCACCGGCATCCGCGCCTCATCCAGACAGCTGAAACTGTCCTGCAGGTAGCGAACGTGGTGGCGCTGGTTCTCGCCGTTCACCGCGCGGTCTGTGGAGCCGCCCGAACCGGTCGACCCGCCGCCGCCGAACACGGCCAGGTCCATGCCCGCGCAAAAGTGCTTGCCGGTCGAGGAGATCACGATGCAGCGGGCGCGCGCGTTGTCGGAAATATCGCGCACGATGGCCGGCAACTCGTTCCAGAACTCGCGAATCATCGAGTTCATCGCCTCGGGCCGCGTCAGCTGAATATGGGCGACCTTGTCGGCGATGGTCACCGAAAAACAGGTCCAGGGCTGCGTCGTCGCGTCGAGGGCGGCAGGGGCATTCATGGGGCGTCTCCTTCGTTGGAGTCATCATCGACCCAGGACGCCGGGTAAGCCAAGCCTTAGAGCGGCTCGATCTCGCACCCCAATTCCTCACAGATCATGTCGGCCAGGATAGCGCGGTGGCAGACGGCGTGATCGGCCTCGTAGCAGAGCAGGGCGGTCTTCTTCGTCTTCGCGAATTGGGCCGCCTTGGCCAGCTCCAGCCGGGCGGCGGGCTCGGCCATGTGGTCGTGGAAGATCGCGTGCATCTCCCCCACCCGGCCCTTCCGCGCCGCCTCGCGGCCGGGCTTGGGCGTTCCGAGCTGGCGCAGGTGTACATAGCCGATGCCGGCCTCGTTCAGGCTCGCCGCCAGCAGAGTCTTCGAGAATCCGGCGCGGCGGGACGAGGCCACGGCGCGCACATCGATCAGTACCTCGACGCCGGCGGCCTTCAGGCGCGCGATGACGTCGGACTGGGTGGCGCTCTCATAACCGATGGTGGCGAGCTTCATGTGTTCTCCTCAGGCTCCGCCCGTCTATATGGGGTCACTGGAGTGCGAATGAACGCCACGAACGATACCCTGCCGCGGACGCGGATGATCGACCTTCCCAGCCGCGGCGGCGCCATGGCGGCGCTGGAGTTCGGCCCCGCCGGCCGGCCTGTCGACGTCATCTTTTCCCACGCCAACGGCTTCAACGCGCGCACTTACCGCTCGATCCTCGCGCCGCTGGCCGAATCCCTGCGCATCCTCGCCATCGACCTGCGCGGCCACGGGGCCACGACGTTGTCGGCGGCCATCGAAGGGCGCGAGGGATGGCGCCAGTTCTGCGACGACCTTCTGGCCCTTACCGAGGCGGTGGCCGATGGACCGGTGGTGCTGGCGGGACATTCGATGGGGGGCGCGTCCAGCCTGCTGGCGGCGGCGGCCGAGCCGGCGCGGGTCAAAGGACTCGCCCTTTTCGATCCAGTGATCATGCCCCGCAGCGTGGCGCAAGATTCCGGGGCCGTGCAGGAATCGCCGCTGGTCCTCGGCGCCGAGCGCCGCCGCGCGACCTTTCCAAGCAAGGCCGCCGTAGTTGAGAGTTACACCGGCAAGGGCGCCTTCAGGACCTGGAGCCCGGAACAGCTCGCCGACTACGTCGAGGCTGGCTTCCGTGAGACGCCGGGGGGCGAGGTGACGCTCACCTGCACGCCGGCCTGGGAGGCTTCGAACTTCCGCACCCACAACTACGACATCTGGGCGGCGTTCCGCGAAAGCCGATGCCCCATCCGCATCCTGCGTGCGGAGGTGGGCTCCACCTGCCGCATCGAAGGCCACGAGGATGAGCTGGCCGCCACCGGCCGTATCGAGGTCGAGACCGTGAGGGGGACCTCGCACTTCCTGCCGATGGAGCGCCCCGACCTGGTTCGCGCCGTCCTAGCGGACGCCGCCGCCCGCTAAAGCGTCAGGCCCGGGACCGCGGCGGCGTTGGCCCTGGCCAGCGCCTCATCGCTCAGGGTGATCAGTTTGCGGGTCTCAAGGTCGAACGAGACCGCGATGTTTTCGGCGACGCCCCACGGTTCGCCGGTCTTCGGGTCCAGGATCCAGTGGACCAGTTTGCGGAAACGCGCGTCGCCGCCGGCCGAACCGGATCGGATCTCCAGCCGATCGCCGGCCCGCGGCCAGGCGAGGTAGATCAGCCGATACTCCAGCGCCGCTCCGCCGGTTGTCCTGCCGTTCTCTTCAGCGCCGGGCCGGGTTCCTTCAAAGAAATGCGTGATGCCGTCGGAAAGGCGGGCCATCGTCGTCTCCGGGCGCATCCGCCCGAAGCTGTCACAGTCCGCCGGCCGGATCGAACTGAGGCCGATCCGCTTCAGGCCAAGTGTCCTGGCGCGTTCGAGACTGGCCTGGGTCGCCACCGGTTCGATGCCGATGCTGCGCGGCCGGGCGTCGACGGGAACCTCCATCATCAGCGCCCGGGATCGGGCCGTTACCCGTTCCGGCCAAGGGAATGCGCGCGCATCGCGGGCGGTGACGTGGCTGACCAGGGTCTGGAAGACGGCCGAGATTTCGCCGGTGCGGTGGCGCAACATCAGCAGCAGACGCGCGTCCGTCTCGCCCCATTCGACAACGCCGGCGGTGATGTGGAGCGGCGCGCCAGGGCGGGCCTCCCGGATGAAGCGGATATGCTGTTCGCGCACGACAAGCGTCGAGAGCGCTTCGGGGGAAAAGGCGGCCGGCATGCCAAGCTCGGCCGCGAGGCCGACCAGGCCCTCCATGCACTTGGCCACGTAGAAGCCGACGTTGAGATGGCCCATCTCGTCGCACTCCCACATGGCGACGCCGCCCCTCCAGACCTCGACACCTTCGCCCAAAACCTGCTCCCCGAACTGTAAGGCGCAAGCTTAGGGGCGCCGACGCGCTTGGCCTAGCGCTCGCCTTCCGTGGGACCGGGCCGAAGCCGCGGCGGCGGGTCTTTTGTGCGGCGGGGCCGTAACCTTCACCGTCTCGCCTGCGAATAGGGTTTCATGCAAGACTACGAGAACGCTGCAGGGGAGACGTGAAGGCCATGGCCAAGCCCGCGAAGGTAATGGTCTATCGACACGCCGCGGTCACCCGGTTGACCCACTGGATCAACGTGCTCGCCGTCAGCCTGCTCCTGATGAGCGGCCTGCAGATTTTCAACGCCCATCCCGCGCTCTACTGGGGTCAGAAGTCGACCTTCGCCCAGCCCTGGGTGTCGATGACCGCCGAGCAGAGGGGTGAGCGGACCATCGGCGTCACCAAGGTCGGCCCCCTGGAGCTCGAGACCACGGGCGTCTTCGGCTACTCCGGCAAGCCCGGCGCGCAGGAGCCGCGCGGTTTCCCGGCCTGGACCACCATTCCCAGCTACCGCGACCTGACCGATGGCCGGCGATGGCACTTCTTTTTCGCCTGGCTCTTCGTGATCAACGGTATCGTCTACTGGCTGATGAGCCTGATCAACGGCCACACCCGCCGGGACATGCTACCCACCCGCGCCGACCTCGCGCCGAAGAACGTCTGGCATGAGGTGGTCACCCACGCGAAACTTCAGTTCCCCAAGGGCGAGGAGGCGCGCCATTACAACATTCTGCAGAAGGGCGCCTACCTGGCGGCGGCGGGGCTGTTGCTGCCGCTGATGGTCGGCACGGGCCTGACCATGTCGCCCGCCTTCAACGCCGCCGCGCCCTGGCTGCTGGATCTGTTCGGAGGCCGCCAGTCCGCCCGTACGATCCACTTCATCACCGCCTCGCTGGTGGTGGCCTTCATCATCGTTCACCTGGCGATGGTGGTGGCCTCGGGGATCTGGAACAACATCCGCTCAATGATCACCGGCCGTTACGCCATCGAAGCCGAGGGAGACTCCAAGTGACCGTCACCGATCGCCGCGGCTGGCTGAAGGTCGCCGGGGCCTCAATGGCCGGCCTGTGGCTGACCGCCTGCGACAAGTTCGCCACCGACCCAAAGACACTGAAGGTGCTTGGCAAGGCCGAGGATCTCACCCGCCGGGTGCAGCGTGCGGTCATCGACCGTAAGGCCCTGGCGCGCGAGTTCACGCCGGCCGACATCTCGTCGGACTTCCGCGCCAACGGCTCGATCAGCCCGCCGGACGAAGATTACCGCGCTCACGTTGCGGGAGGTTTTGGCGACTACCGGCTGGTGATCGACGGCTTGGTGGACAAGCCCCTGTCGCTCAGCCTGGCGGATCTCAGGGCCCAGCCGTCGCGGACCCAGATCACCCGCCACGACTGCGTCGAGGGCTGGTCGTCGATCGGCAAGTGGACCGGCGCGCGCCTAGGCCCGCTGCTTGACCAGGCGGTGCTGAAGAAAAATGCTCGCTACATCGTCTTCCACTGCGCCGACACCCTGGAGCAGACTCTCGACGGCTCTGGCAAGTACTACGAAAGCATCGATCTGATCGACGCCTACCATCCACAGACCATCCTGGCCCACACCATGAACGACAAGGTGCTGTCGGTGGCGCACGGGGCGCCGCTGCGCCTGCGGGTCGAGCGCCAGCTTGGCTACAAACAGGCCAAGTACATCATGCGGATCGAAGCCGTGGAGGACTACGCCCACCTGGGCCGGGGCTCCGGCGGATTCTGGGAAGACCGCGGCTACGAGTGGTACGCCGGCATCTGAGCGCGCAGCGACTCACCCCCGCGAAGGCCGGGGTCCAGTGGGTCGGCTAGTAAGGCGATTTCGACGTCAGCTCCGCTTCGGCGGCGCAGGACGCTGCGTCCGGGGCGGGGCCCGCCTTGCGCGCAGCGGCCACCTCTTTACGCGCGATCTCCATGTCCTTGCGGAATTCCTCCGAGCCATGCAGGCCGGCCACCAGAACCGAGCCGTTGGTCCGGCCGGCCTCGACGGCGCTCATGCTGTGCACGCCGCAGACCATGCGGCTTTCGCCGAACGCCCGCATCCGGATGAGGATCTCAGTGGACCGGTCGGGCGCCAGCTCTGCCATGATCAGGCCCACCGTCCAGCCGAACGTGACGTGGCCTGAAGGGTAGTCGGGACTCTTCGCCAGCGACTCCGACTTGTCGATGCAGATCGGGCCCTCGTCGACCAGATAGGGCCGCTGACGCTTGTAGATGTCCTTCGGGATGTTGGTCACCCGCGAGGCGTCGCGCCCGATCCGCGGGATCATGGAGATCAGCTTTGGCGCGTTCGCCTTGGTCAGCTCGACGCCGAGCGCGCAGCTCAGGTCCTTGGTCACCAGGGCCGAGTTATCGTCGTTGTGGGCCAGCGCCCAGCGCGGCGTGTTCTGCAGTTTCCGCGTGGCCAGGAACATGGTGCGGTCGGCCTCATACCGGGTCGAGCCGGCCACCGGCGCGGGCGGCAGGATTCTGTAGGTGTCGGGTGCGGCGGCGCCAAGATAGGGCTGCGGCCCGGCAGGCATGGGCTTGGGGGCTGGCGCCTCAGCCGCCCCGATCATCGTCGCCGCGGCTACCGCGACCGCCAGTCTCCAGGCCATTTCCATCTCCCGTGTTGGCCACCGTGTTGGCAGAGCCGGGTGGCGGATTCAATGGGGCAGCCGCGCGATTGCCTGACGCGGCGCGGCGCAAAATTAATAAACTTGACTCGTAGATTGAGAAAATTAATATCAAACGCATGAGAACGACGAAAACCCAAGACTGGCAGGCACTCAGCGAACTGACCCGCGCCCGGCCGATCGTGGTCGAGCGGGTCCGGCTCATCGATCAGGACGTGGCGATCGAAGGGGCTTTCGAGCTTCCCCGGCTGGCCCGGCTCTCCGCCGAGGACCAGGTGTTCGTGGCCGCCTTCGTACGCAGCCACGGCTCCATCAAGGAGATGGAGCAGGTGTTCGGAGTCTCCTATCCGACGGTGAAGGCGCGCCTGAACCGCATCGCCGCCAGCCTGGAATTCATCGAGACCAATCCAGAGCCCGGTCGCGCAGAGGTTCTGGACCGCCTTGCGCGCGGCGAGATCACCGCCGACCAGGCTGTCTCAGAGTTGGGGGGACACCGATGATGTACGCGCCGCGCGCCATCCGGCATTTCAGCCTTGCGGCCATGGAGGGCCGGGCTGAGCTCACCCGCGCGGTCATGGAGCCGCCGATGACGAGGCGGCTTGAGCCAACACAACCGGCTCCCCCGACGCGACGGGTCGTCGTCCGGTTATGGTTGCCGACGACCCTGATCTTTCTGTTGCTGGCGCCCTTCGCGCTCCTGGCGGCGCCGCTCCTCTACTTCGTCCCGCCCTATGGCCGACGACCCTTCGCCACCGTCATCGGCATCGGTTGGGTGCTGCTCAGCCTGGGCGGCACGGTGGTCGAGGTCGACACCCCCGAAGCCTTCGTCCGTATCCGCGGTTTCTAGGAGACCACGCCCATGAACAACGACCGACGCTCCGTCCTGCAGATGCTGTCCGACGGAAAGATCAACGCCGACGAGGCCGAGCGCCTGCTCGGAGCCATGGATGGGGCAGGCCCCGCGCCGCGCCCGTTCGAAGGGGCGGCCAACGGCCACAACAAGCCGGCCCCGAAGTACCTGCGGGTGTCCGTGGACGCGACGGACGATGACGGACCCACCAAGGTCAACATCCGCGTGCCGATGGCGCTGCTGCGGGCGGGCGTGCGGCTGACCAGCCTCATCCCGCCGAGCGCGCGGGATCAGGTCAACGAGCAGCTCGCCAAGAACGGCATGCCCTTCGATATCGGCCAACTGAAGCCCGAGAACCTCGAAGAACTGATCGCAGGCCTGGACGAACTGACCGTCGATGTCGACGCCCAGGACGCCAAGGTCCGCATCTACTGCGAATAGGCCAAGACTGTGGAGGCGCGCGGAAGCACCTCTTGCGGCGACATGATTGTCCAGCGGTCCGGCATTCACGTCGGCCCTGTCTATCTGGCGAAGGGATGTACTCATGACCGCGACCCCATCGACCTGGACCGGCATGGCGCCGGTTGAGGATACGGCCCTATACGTCACCGACACAGGTGGCCCCGGCCGTGCCGTCGTCTACCTGAACGGCTCCTATGCCAGCCAGGTGACCTGGCGGCCGGTGATCGCTGAACTCGGTCCCGACTGGCGGCATATCAGCTACGACGAGCGCGCTCGCGGCCGGTCGAAGCGGTCGGCGGACTACTCCTTTGAGGCCTGTATCCGCGACCTCGACGCCGTCCTCGAGGCGACCGGGGTGGACCGGCCCTTGCTCGTGGGCTGGTCATACGGCGCCTATGTGGCGGTGCACTGGGCCGACCGGAATCCGGGCCTCGCCGGCGTGGTCGCGATCGACAGTGCTGTTCCGTTTGGCTTGACCGGTGCGGAAAGCCGCGACCGGATCCGCCGCCTGTTCCGCAAGATGCGATTGCTGTTACCGCTGGCGAGCCAGTTCGGGTTGGCCGCTCGCATGACCGCTGACCAGCACGCCGACATCAACATCGAGATTAACGAGATCGCGGCCGCCTGCGGGCCCCTCCTCGGGCGCCTCACCTGCCCGGTGCAGTACGTCCTGGCCACGGATGGCAGCTTCGGCGGGGGTCAGGAGGAGATGGAACAGATGCGGGCCTCACTCGATCCGGTGCTCGCTCGGAACCCGAACCTCAAGGTCAGCGCGAAGGTCGCGAGCAACCACACCCAAATTCTGCGCAAGGACTTCCGGGCGGTCGCTAAGGCCGTCCGCGAACTTGCCGCATTGCGAGTCCTGGAGGGGCGGGCCCTTGCAGCTGGGTCGGCGGCGGAATCGATCCGCATAGCCTGAGGTTCGCCCGCTAAACCATCGGCAATTGGCTGCACTTGGCCCACTGTCCCCCTCCCGCCGCTGCGCGAGGGGGGTTAGGGCGCGGCTACTTGCCGAACAGCTTCGCCCAGCGCGGCTTGACCCGCGCCTTGTGCGAGCCGCGGTGGAAGGCGTCGGATGCGATCAGCGGCACGACCGTCGTGGCCTCCGCGAACACCATCTGCTCCCAGGTGACGTCGACCTTGCCCCAGGAACAGGCTTCCTTGAGCGTCGAGGACGAGCAGGCGCCGTCGCGCACGTCGGCGACGGTGATCTGCACGGCGTACTTGTGCATCTCGACGTTCTCATGGCCGAGGATCTCGGCGCAGACCACGGTGTCCTGTGCGAAGTTCTTCGGCACGCCGCCGCCGACCATGAACAGGCCCGTGGCGCCGGCCGCGATCTTGATGTCGGTCAGTTCGCGGAAGTCGGCCACCGCGTCGATGGTCAGGTAGGGTTGGCCCGCCTTCATCCGCTCGACCTGATGCTTCACCAGGCCAAAGCCGGCCGATGAGTCCACGAACGCCGGGCAGAAGATCGGCACGCCCTCGTGATAGGCGGTTTCGACCAGCGAGCCCGGCTTCTTGGCGTTGCCCTCGGCCAGCCATTTGCCCATCTCCCAGATGAACTCGCGGCTGGAATAGGCGCGCGGCTCAAGGGCTTCGCACAGCGCGTAGATCGTGCCGTCGCAGTTCTGGAGCTCTTCCTCGTCGATGTAGGTGTCGTAGATCCGGTCGATGTAGAGGTCGCGCAGGTCCCGGTCATCGACGTTCGATTGCGCCTGGTAGTGCTTGAAGCCCAGGGCTTCGAAGAAATCCATGTCCACGATCGAGGCGCCGGTGGCCACGACCACGTCGATCATCCCGTGCTTCAGCATGTCCCGGTAGATGTGCATGCAGCCACCGGCCGAGGTGGAGCCAGCCAGCGTCAGCCAGGTCGAGCAGCCGGAATCTTCCAGGCTCATCGACCAGATATCGGCGGCGCGCGCGGTGTCGCGGCTCGTGAAGCTCATCTGGCGCATGGCGTCGATGATCGGGCGCGCATCATAGGCGTCGATCGCCACGTGCTCGACGGTGTTGGCCAGCAGTTCGGCCTTGCGGTTGGTCTTCTGAACGTCAGCGTTCATTCTCTCGTTTCCTTCGGAGTTTGAGCGCCCGTCCATAGGATGAGCACGACCGGGACGGAGCGACCGGCCGTGCCTTTAACACCTCAAGTGCGTCAGTTGTTACCGCTTGCGGCGGCTCTTGCCGGCGCGGCCCTTCGGACGCGAAAAGCGCACGACCTTGCGTTCCTCGTCCTGCTGCTCGCGCGGCAGGCGGATGGAGCGGCCGGCCAGGCCGAACATCGAAGCCATCGGGGCGTCGTTCACGATCACCGTTTCGGCGTCGCCGAAGCCGTTGAAGCGCGTGTTCATCGCCACCCCGTAGGCGCCCAGCATTCCGATCTCGATGTAGTCGCCCTCGCGGACGTCTTCCGGGAGCCAGAACGGGCCCGGCATCTGGTCGATGGCGTCGCAGGTCGGACCATAGAAACGAAATGGCTTGAGCGGCCCCTCGACCTCGATGGCCTCGCCGTCCTCGCCGCGGAACAGCTTGACCGGAAAGGGCCACTTCGAGTGCGCCGCGTCGAACAGGCTGCCGTAGCTGCCGTCGTTCAGATAGAGCGCGTCGCCCTTCTTCAGCTCGACCTTGGTGAGGATCGAGGAGGCTTCCGCCACCAGAGCGCGGCCGGGCTCGCACCACAGCTCGGTGTCTTCATGCACGCTCATGTCGGCGAAGCCGCGGTCGATGCTATCGATGTAGTCGGCCATGTCGGGCGGAACCATCCCCGGATAGACCGACGGGAAGCCGCCGCCCACGTCGACGATGTCGACCAGCACGCCGGCGCGCACGATGGCGCGGTTGGCCTGGGCCATAGCGGCCTGGAAGGCCGTCGGGCGCATGCACTGGCTACCCACGTGGAACGAGACGCCCATGCGGCCCTCGGTGGCGCGGCGGGCGGCCATCAGCAGGGCCGAGGCCTCATGGCTCTCGACGCCGAATTTGCCGGAGAGGGAATAGGCAGCGCCTTCCGCCGAGACGGCCAGGCGCACGATAAGGGTCAGGTCTTCCGCGCCGCCAGTCGCCTCAAGGATCTTCGTAAGTTCCTCATGCGTATCCAGCGCGAAGGTCTTCACGCCGTGCTTGAGGTAGGCCTCGGCGATCGCGCGGCGGCTCTTGACCGGGTGCATGAAGGCCATGCGGGCGCCGGGCGCGAACTGCGCCACCAGCTCGATCTCGGGGATCGAGGCCACATCGAAGGACATGACGCCATTGGCCGCGAGGGTCTCGATGACCCACGGCGAAGGGTTCGCCTTAACCGCGTAAAAAACGTCGCCCTTAAACTTGTCCTGGAACCAGCGCGCCGCTACCGCTACCGCATCCGGCCGCGCGAGGGCGACAGGACGTTCCGGCAAGCGATCACGGACCAGGTCCAGGGGCGTATGATACGTGTGCAATTCACGTAACCCCCAACGGATAGTTGAACCCAATCCGGCGTTAGCAGCGCTTTTGAGGACATCGGGTCCGCCGGAACGCGGTGAAATAGGGCTTACTGACCCCGATGTAAAGAGTTCTATCCACAGGGGGCCCCGCGCACTTCGACGCGCTAGACCGAACGCGGGCGGGCGTGTCATGAAGCTGAGGTGGGGCAGTGGTTTAGGTCGCCGTCCCGCGCGCGCTTCCACCGGGGAAATCGTAAGGCCTCCATGCCAGTCGCCGCCGTTCTGTCGATCCGGAACGTCTCCAAGAGCTTCGGCGCCCGCCGGGCGCTGGATGGCGTGTCCCTCGAGGTGCGCAAGGGCGAGATGATTGCCCTGATCGGGCCCTCGGGGTCCGGCAAATCCACATTGCTGCGCTCGATCTCGGGTCTGCAGACCATCGACGCCGGCCCCGGCAAGATCACGGCCTTCGACGGGCCCGTGCAGGAGAATGGCCGGATCAGCAGCGGCGTGCGCAAGACCCGCACCCGGATCGGCTTCATCTTCCAGCAGTTCAACCTGGTGGGCCGACTGTCTCTCTTCACCAACGTCGCCCTGGGCTCGCTGGGCCGCATCGGCGCGGTGCAGGGCTTCCTGGGCCTGTGGCCGGAAGAAACCAAGCTCGCCGCCATGACCGCGCTGGCCCGGGTCGGTGTCGCCGACTACGCCGCCCAGCGCGCCAATACCCTGTCCGGCGGCCAGCAGCAGCGCGGCGCCATCGCCCGCGCGTTGGTCCAGAAGGCCAAGATCATTCTGGCCGACGAGCCGGTGGCCTCGCTGGACCCCGTCGCCGCGCGCAAGGTCATGGAGAGCCTGCGCGACCTGAACCAGCAGGACGGCCTGACGGTGGTCGTGACCCTGCACCAGGTCGACTACGCGCTGCGCTATTGCGAGCGCGTCGTCGCGCTGAAAGCGGGCAAGATCGTCTACGACGGCCCGGCCTCGGACCTGAAGAACGAACAGCTCATCGATATCTACGGACCGGAATTCGAAGACGTCTTCTGGGAAGGAGCCCCGAAATGATCCGCCGCGGAATTCTCTTGGGCGCGGGCCTCGCCGCCCTGATGGCTTTGGGCGGCTGTGGCGGCGGCGACAAGCCGACCGCCGCGGCCAAGCCCAAGGAGCTGGTCTTTTCGATCCTCTCGGCTGAGAATCAGTCCTCGATGGCGCCGCTCTGGCAGCCGCTGCTGGACGACATGTCGGCCCAGATCGGCGTGAAGGTGAAGCCCTACTTCGCCACCAACTACACATCGCTGATCGAGGCCATGCGCTTCAACCAGGTGCAGGTCGGCTGGTTCTCGGCCCTGCCGGCGCTGGAGGCGGTGAACCGCGCCGACGCTGAGGTTCTGGGACGCGTCGTCGATGCGGGCGGCGATGCGACCTACAAGTCGGTGATCATCGTGCGCAAGGGCAGCGGCATCACGCTCGACAAGCTTCTCGCCTGCGGCTCGAAATATTCCTTCGGCATGGGCGACGCCAAGTCGACCTCCGGCACCCTGGCCCCGATGGCCTATCTGTTCACCCCCAAGGGCATCGAGCCGGCGAAATGCTTCAAGACGGTGCGCTCCGCCAGCCACCAGGCCAACTCTTTCTCCGTCGCAAACGGGGTGCTCGACGTCGCCACCAACAATTCGGTGGGCGTGATCTTCTTCACCCGCGAGAAGCCCGAGCTGGCCGCGAAGCTGGAGACCATCTGGTCTTCGCCACCGCTGCCGGAATCCTCAATCGTCGCCCGCAAAGATGTCGATCCGGCGATCAAGGAGAAGATGCGCCAGTTCTTCCTCACCTATGGAACCGGCACGGGCCCAGCGGCCGACAAGCAGCGCGCCATTCTGAAGAGCCTTGCCTATGGCGGCTTCAGGCCCGCCGACAATTCCTACCTGGATCCGATCCGCGAGATGGAAGCCTCTGAGGCCCTGGCCGAGGCGCGCCGCTCGGGCGACGCCGCCAGGATCGCCAAGGCCCAGGCTGACTTCGACAAGATCCGCGCTGCCGCCGCCCAGAAGCGCGCCGTGGAACCGGACGTCTGATGACTGTGGCGAACCCCGAAATCCCAGCGCCGCCGCAACGATCGCTGGCCCAGCGCTTCCCGGACTTCCTGGTCTGGGGCGGGGTGATCCTGATCCTCGTGATCGCCTTCAAGCCGGTGGACATGGCCCACCTGCCCCGACTGTTTTCGAACTCCGAGAACATGCGCCAGTTCGGAGCGGAGTTCCTGAAGCCGGACTTCGGCCAGTGGCGGCTCTACGTCGCTCAGATGTGGCTGACGATCCAGATCGCCATGTGGGGCACCACGCTGGCGGTGCTGATCGCTGTGCCGTTCGGCCTGGCCTGCGCGCGCAACGTCTCGCCGGTCTGGCTGCAACAGCCGATGCGCCTGCTGATGAACCTGCTGCGCTCGATCCCGGACCTGGTGGTCGGCACGCTGTTCATCGTGGCTGTGGGTCTTGGCCCGTTTGCCGGGGTCATGGCGCTGGCGCTCAACACCGGCGGCGTGCTGGCGAAACTGTTCTCTGAGGCCGTGGAGTCGATCGACAAGGGCCCGGTCGAGGGCGTTCGCGCCACTGGCGCCAACCGGCTGCAGGAAGTGGTCTGGGGCGTCATCCCGCAGGTCGGCCCGCTCTGGACCTCCTATGCGCTCTACCGCTTCGAATCGAACTCGCGCTCGGCCACCGTCCTTGGGTTGATCGGCGCGGGCGGTATCGGCCAGCTGCTGTTCGAGACCCTGAACGCCTTCGACTATCAGAAGCTCTCGGCGATCGTCATCGTGATTATCGTCGCGGTAACCCTGATCGACCTCCTGTCACAGGCCATGCGCAGCCGGCTGCTGTAACCGCCTCGACCCTGGCGCTGGAACCTCTGGACCGCCGCAGCGATCTGCTCGCCGGGCAGGGGTAGGCCGCCCCCCCAAACGAAAAATCGCCGCCGCGGGCAACCGCGGCGGCGAAGTTATCGGGGATCGTCGAGTGCCGCGGGCGCCGAACGCCGGTCGGCCTCGGTAGTTAGTACTTCACGCGCAGTTCCAGACCGTAGGTGCGGGGCGGGTTGAAGTTGGCGTAGTCGCCGATCGTGCCGCGGTTGGCCGCCGAGATGCGATAGATGTGCGACTCATCGAGCAGATTGCGGGCCCACAGAGACAGGCTCGCCGACGCGCCGGTGCCCCCCATGGTGATGTCCGCGAGCGCCACGCTGCCGTTGACGATGAAGCTGGAGTCCGTCTTCACCGCGACGTTCTGGACCAGCTTCCCGGTCGGCGACACGTCGGCGAACTCGGTCTGGAAGGCATATTGCGCGTCGGCGTAGTTGGCGTCCAGGTGAGCACGGAAGGTCATCTCGCCCATCGGCGTCGCATAGTCGACGTAGGCGGATGCCGCGTTCTTGGGGGTGTAGACCACATTGACCGGGAACGGCGAGCCGAGTGGGACGTCCACATTACCGGTGAAGGGGAACGGCGCGGCGGGGATCTTGACGTCGGTGTAGGCGTAGGAGATGCCCGCCGTGACTTCTTCTGTGACCTTGGCGGTCAGATCGGCTTCAAAGCCCTTGATCTTGGACTTGCCGGGCGCGTTCCGCGTGTCTTCAGTGTGAGCGCCCTGGGTCGGGCTCCCCGGCGTGGTGTCGACGTTGTCGAAGTCGATCTGGGAATTGGTGCGGTCCATGGCGTAGGCCGCCAGGTTCAGGCGCAGACGCCTGTCCAACAGGTCCATCTTGGCGCCCAGTTCGTAGGCCTTCACCTCTTCAGCGTCGAAGGCCTGGAACGTGGCCGAGCGGTCGTTGGCGCCACCGGCGCGGTAGCCGGTCGAGTACTTGGCGTAGAGGCTGACGCCGTCCGCCGCGTCGTAGGCCACGTTGACCAAGGGATCGAAGCGGCTCTTGTCGTAGTTGAACTTGAAGTTCGTCGCCTTGCCGCTGACGATGTAGAGCGTCCCGTTGCGCTTGTCCTTGGTGACCCGGCCGCCGACCGTCAGGTGCAGTTTCTCCATCGAGGTCGGGGTGTAGGTGCCCTGGCCGTAGGCCGCGTAGCTGTCCGCGTCGGCCTCGCTGGCGCGGGTGATGAAGCGCGTCCCGCGCTCCCAGCCCGCCGTCGCGGCCGCAGCCTTGGAGGTGCCGAACGAGGAGCGGATCGTGAAGGCGGTGCCGTCGGCGTTGTACTGGTTGGTGAACGGCGTCGCAGCCGATTCCTTGGCGTGTTCGGTGAAATAGTAGAGGCCGGCGACGTAGGTGATGCTTTCGCCGAAGCCGCCGACCGCCTGAAACTCCTGGCTGAACTGACGCTGATAGAGATCCGACAGGCTGTAGCGGCCGAAGTTTGCGTTCGGCGCGAAGACGTTACGGGCTTCGATGCCGGAGTTGTCCCACTGATTGGTGCCGACGCCTCGGGCAGCCGTGATCGAGCGCAGTTCAAGGTCAGGCGAGACTTTGTATTTCATGACCAGCAGGCCGCCGCCCGTTTCGTCAAGGCTCGGCTGCTGGATCGTACCGATGTCCGAGGACGACTGGCGATCGGTGCGCACCTTCACCAGCGGCGCAAGCGGGTTGATCGTGCCGGCGGGAGCCCCAGCCGGACCGGCCGTCACTTCCGCCAGGGTGCGGACGCGCTTGCCGTAGGGGTTGTAGCTGACCAACTGGCTGAAGAACGGGGTGTTCTCGTCCTTGGCATAGTCGAACGAGAGCTCGGCGCTGAAAGCGTCGTTCGGCTTGTAGAGACCGGTAATGCGAGCGCCCTTGCGGTCATACTCATTCCAGCCGGCCTGGCCGCTGGCTGGGTTCTTGGTGGTCGGACCCTGATGCTGGATCAGGCCGTCGACCTTGAACGACAGGCCTGAAATTTCCTGGAAATTCTGGTGCAGTTCAGCGGTGTAGGCGCCGTAGTTGCCGACGCCGGCGGTGATCCGGCCGCCAAACACGCCCGTCGGGGCCTTGGTGACAATGCTGAGCGCACCGCCCTCGGTGTTCCGTCCGAACAGGGTGCCCTGCGGGCCGCGCAGGACTTCAATGCGCTCGATGTCGAACAGCGCGGCGTTCAGGCCCTGCTGGCGGCCGAGGTAGACGCCATCGATATAGATGCCGACACCCTGGTCGCGGGCGGTCTGGTTGGCGTCGAACGGCACGATACCGCGGATGCCGACGGTCAACGCCGACTGGCGCGCCTCGAAGGTGGCGACGCGCAGGGACGGAATTGAGCCGTCCTGGAGGCTGATCAGGCTCTCGGCATGGCGGTACTGCATCGCTTCCGCGCCCAGCACCGAGATCGCGATCGGGGTCTTCTGAAGGTTGGTCTCGGACTTGGTCGCGGTGACGATCACTTCTTCCAGGATAGCCCCGCCGGCTTCGGCCTCGGCGGCGAACGCCGGGCTGCTCACGGCCAGAGCAAGACAGCTCCACGCTACGGTAGACATCAGGTTTTTCACGAATTTAGCCCCTTCGTTCTTCTTTGAAAACGCCGAGGGGTCCGGTCACGCCACCGTGATGGCGTCTCAATAATGCGACCCCCTGTCGCCATTTGCAGGCGCTCATACGGATCGATCATGACAGGGGGGTCTCAACTCTATGACGGTCCCGCGTCACTCACTGGGTGTGGCAATCCTGCCGCTAGGCGGCTTCCGTCCGTTCGCGCAGGGCGCGGGTCAAGCGCCACGGGCGGCGCCAAGAGGGCATCATTGATATTCTGGCAAACGCTCTGCGCGTCTGAATACTCTGAGGCGTCGCAATGCTCCCGGGAAGGCCGCCGTCCCCAGGGCGAGAGGCGGATCACCTGAGCCGGTGTCGTGCGCCCAGGCAAGCGCTGTAGTGCCTTCCTGGCCACTCCAAATTGAGTGTCACGGAAGCTTCACGAAACTGACGCCTCGCGGTCATCCTGCCCGGCTACGCGGATCGCACGGGTTCGCGAGCGAGCCATACTATGGGACAAGGGCCTGAGAAATGAAGACGAAGACCTCGCTGTTCAGCGGGGCCGGCGCGGGCCTCATGCTCGCCTTGGCCATGGGCGCCACCGCCCACGCTCAGGACACCACCGTCGCCTGGAAGGGCGCCCCCCAGTGGACCAACGACGACGTCCAGTTCAAGGTCCGCGGCCGGTTGCTGGTCGACTATGTCTACCAGGACATCAAGCGCGAGGGCGCGCTGCCGGACTACAAGACCTCCAACGTCCGCGGCCGTCAGGCTTTCCTGGGCGTCGAAGGCAAGCTCAACAACTACATCGCCTACAAGGCCGAGGGTGGCGCCGTAAACGGCGGGGCCTGGGCCTGGGACGACGTGGTGATCGAGTACAAACCCAACGAATTCACCTCGCTGATGGTCGGCAACATCAAGGCCGCCGGCATTGAGAATTTGACCTCCACGCGCTTCATCTCGTTCATGGACCGCGGACCGTACGGCGACCTCGGCCCCGACAGCTATGTGCTCTCGGCGGTGGTCAAGGCGAACGGCTTCAACCGGACCGCCACCGGCGCCTTCCAGGGCGACAGCATCAACTCGGGCGACGTCAACAACACCAACGGCGCCAACCCGGGCTCGAAGGAGCGCATGGGCTGGACCGGCCGGGCAACCTTCGCGCCGATCCTCACCGACGCCGACAAGCTCCACCTGGGCGTCTGGGCGCGCTACCGCAATCATGGCGACGAGAGCGGTTTCGCCTACCGCGGCCGCCCCAGCACCAACTACGGCAACTCTGGCCAGTACTTCACCACCGGCGGGATCGGCAACAAGGACAAGTCGCTCGGCTTCGAGGGCGCCTTCATCCACAAGAATTTCTCGGTCCAGGGCGAGTACGCCAACATCAAGGTCGACCGGCTGAACACCGTGCAGCCCGGCGGCGATCCCACCGTCAAGGTCGGCTACGTCTACGCCAGCTTCTGGCCCACCGGCGAGCAGCGCAATTACGACGCCACCAAGGGTGAGTTCGCCCGGCCGAAGATCCTCAACCCGATCACCGGCGGCGGCATGGGCGGCGTCGAGCTGCTGGTCCGCTACGACTACGCGGACCTGACCGACGCCTACAAGTCGGCCACCACCGCGGCCGGCCGCACGCTCAGCCAGGACGCCGGCAAGTACACAGGCTGGACCCTTGGGGCCAACTACCACCCCAACTACTACCCCACCGGCTACGCCCGGCTGCAGGCCAACTACACCGACGCCAAGTCGAACAATCCCGGCGCCGGCCGCGACGTCGACATCAAGCAATTCCAGATGCGCGTTCAGCTCGACTTCTGAGCCCGCGAGCCCTTCGGAGAGATCACATGAAAACGCTTCTGGGCTGCGCGGCCGTCGCCGCGCTCCTCCTGCCGGCCACCCAGGCCAGCGCCGCCCGCGACTACGTCTGGGGCGCGGGCTCCTCCACGGTGTTCCCGTTCGCCACCCGCGTGGCCGAGCAGTACGCCCGCAAGACCGCGGCCAAGCCGCCGAAGATCGAAAGCCTCGGCACCGGCGGCGGCATCAAGCTGTTCTGCGGCGGCATGGGCGACTCGTTCCCCGACATCGCCAACGCTTCGCGTCCGATGAAGAAGTCGGAATTCGACGCCTGCGCCGCCAAGGGCGTGAAGGACATCGTCCAGATCAAGGTCGGCTTCGACGGCATCGTCGTGGCCACCGACAAGGACGGTCCGGACTACGCCTTCAAGACCGAAGCGCTCTACCTGGGCCTCGCCGCCCAGGTGCTGCGCCAGGGCAAGTTCGTCGCCAACCCCTACAAGACCTGGGACGAAGTCGGGACCGGACTGCCGGGTAACAACATCCTGGTCTATGGCCCGCCGCCCACGTCGGGCACCCGCGACGCCTTCGTCGAGCTGGCCATCGAGGCCGGCGCGCGCAAGTTCCCGACCGCCGATGCGCTGCGCTCCGACAACGAGAAGAAGTTCAAGGAGCTCACCGATCCGCTCCGCAAGGACGGCTGGGTCGACGCCGGCGAGAATGACAACGCCATCGTCGGCACCCTTACAAAGACCCCGGGCTCGCTCGGCGTCTTCGGCTACTCCTATCTCGAAGAAAATGGCGACAAGATCAAAGGCGCCTCGGTCAACGGCATCAAGCCGACGCCCGGCGCCATCGCCGACGGTTCCTACCCGCTTTCTCGGTCCCTCTACATCTATGTGAAGAAGGGCCAGATCGGTGTGACCAAGGGCCTGCAGGACTACGTCAACGAGTTCGTCTCCGACGCGGCCAGCGGCAAGGGCGGCTACCTGCCGCAGCGCGGCCTGATTGCCCTGCCCCCGGGCCAGCACGCCGCCCAGAAAGACGTCGCCGCCAAGGCTCCCCCCATGGCGCGCCCGACCTCGTAGAACCCCTCTCCGAGGACCCTCAACTCAACGCCGCGGCCCGCCAGGTCCGCGGCGTTCTTGTTTGTGGATCATTCCTGCCCATTAAGGGAGGGAAGGGGGCTAGGCCGCTTCCGGCCGCTTGCGCCGAACGCGCGCCAGGCGGCGAAGGCGGCGCCAGAAGCGGGTCTTCTCGGGTTCGGGATAGGGTTGCAGGTTGCGGACGAAATCCTCGGCGCAGGCCCGCCAGGAGAATTTCTCTGCGAAGGCCCGCACCTGCGCGCGGTCGCACTTCAGGGCGTCAAGGCAGGCCTCGCGCAGGCCCTCGGTGGCGCTGGCGGCCAGCACGCCGGCGCCCGAGTTCGGGATGATGTCGATAGGCCCCGGCGCAGGATAGGCCGCCACCGGCGTTCCGGACGCCATGGCCTCCAGGATCACCAGGCCGAACGTGTCGGTGAGCGAGGGGAACACGAAGACGTCGGCGCCGGCGAAGTGCGCCGCCAGATCCGCGCCGGACTTGGCCCCGGTGAACTTCACCTCGGGATGCTTGGCGGCCAGTTCGTCCTTCTGAGGGCCCGGGCCCACGACCACCTTGGAGCCGGGCAGGTCCAGCGCCAGGAAGGCGTCGATGTTCTTCTCCACCGCCACGCGGCCCACGTAGAGGAAGACAGGCCGCGCCAGGCCCGCGTAGACGTCAGGATCGTCGTCGCGTTTCGGCCGGAACGCCTCGGTGTCGACGCCGCGCGACCAGGCCGAGATATTACGGAAGCCGTGGCCCGACAGCTCGTCGCGCATGGTCGGCGTCGCCACCATCAGCCGCCCGGACGGTTTGTGGAACCACTTCATGTAGGCGTAGCCGGCGGCCAGCGGCAAAGGCAGGCGCGCCGAGACATACTCCGGGAAGCGGGTGTGATAACTGGTCGTGAACGGCAGCTTCCACTCCACGCAGATCCTGCGCGCGGCCAGGCCGATCGGCCCCTCGGTGGCGATGTGGATGGCCTCCGGCTCGAAGGCCTTGAAGCGCTCCTGCACCGGCTCGTAGACGCCGATGGCCACCTTGATCTCGGGGTAAGTCGGCAACGGGAAGGTCTTGAACTGGTCGGGGCTGATGACCTCGACGGAGTGGCCCATGGCCTTCAGCTCGTCGACCACGCGGGTGAGCGTGCGGACAACGCCGTTGACCTGCGGCTCCCAGGCGTCGGTAGCCACCAGGATGCGCATCGGCCGGTGAGTGTCGCGCGTCGCGGTGATGGCGTCGCGGATCCGCGGCAGGGAGCGGGCCGGCTTGGGCCGCTCCGGCGGCGTCACGGCCTGGTTCTGCATCCAGGCCCAGAAGGCGCCGAGCAGCGACTCCTTGGTTGGGAAATAACGATAGACCGTCCGCTCGCCGACGCCCGCGTCCTTGGCGATGTCGGCGAAGCTCAGGTCCTCGATCGGACTGGTCTCGATCTGGCGGCCGACGGCGTGCAGGATCTGCTCGCGCGTCTCCTCACGCTGCTGGTCGCGAAGGTTCGGGCCGTGCAGGGGCGATTTCATGACAGCCGCACTGTCACGAGTTTAGCTTTGCTGTCAATGCCTAGGCGGCCAGCGGCTCGGCGCGGCGGATGCGGCCCTCGGCGGCGGGGCGCAGCCGTGCCCTTGCCCACTCCAGGATCTCCAGCCGGCCGTCCGGATGCTCGACCAGGGCCGTGCAGCTCTCCACCCAGTCGCCGTCGTTGATGTAGGCGATGCCGTCGATATCGCGCATCTCGGCCTTGTGGATGTGGCCGCAGATCACCCCGTCGACGCCACGACGTCGCGCCTCGTCGGCCACCGCCTGCTCGAAGTTCTCGATGAACTGCAGGGCCTTCTCCACCCGTGTCTTGGCGAAGGCCGAGAAGCTCCAGTAGCCAAAGCCCAGGCGCCGACGCGCCCGGTTGATCAGGGTGTTCGAGGCCAGCAGCGCGCGGTAGGCCCAGTCGCCCAGGAAGGCCAGCCACCTGGCGTGCTGCACGACCGCGTCGAACTCGTCGCCGTGGGTCACCAGGAATCGCCGTCCATCGGCGGTCTCGTGGATAGCGTCGCGCACCACCAGGACACCCCCGAAGTGGATCCCGAAGAAGTCGCGCACGACCTCGTCGTGGTTGCCGGGGATGTAGGTCACCGCCACGCCGCGGCGCGCCAGCCGCAGCACCTTCTGGACCACGTCGTTGTGGCTCTGTGGCCAGTACCAGCCACCGCTCTTCATCCGCCAGCCGTCGACGATGTCGCCGACCAGATAGAGGCTGTCGCATTCGAGAGTGCGGATGAAGTCCAGCAGCATCTCGGCCTGGCAGCCCCGGGTGCCAAGATGGATGTCGGAGATGAACACGCTGCGGTACCTGGGTGATTCAGCTTCAGTCATGAAGGTCCCCAAACGCCCGTATTCCGCACAGGCCGTAGGCTGATTTCATGTCTGTTTTGCGAAACAGCGGTCGGGCTCTGGCGTCACCTCACGTCGGGCTGCTACGGAATGTTCACAGCAGAGCCTCCCCAGGTTGCCGGAAAAATTGGTCCAGATGGACGCCCGCCCCTATGCGGCCAAGGCGACGCCGAAGTCGCTTCGGACCCGCGCGCGCATTCTCGACGCCGCTATGCGGCTGTTCGCCCAGGTCGGCTATCATGCCGCCAACAACGCCATGATCGCAGACGCCGCCAGGCTGACGCGCGGCGCGATGCTCTATCACTTCTCCACCCGCGAGGAGCTGGTCGAGGCGGCCATCACCCATATCGAGATCGAGCGGGCCAGGCTGTTCGAGCAGGCGGCCTCGGCAACCTCCGGTGTGGACGCCGCCGAGGACGCCATCGACGCCTACTGGGCCCTGCTGCACGAGCTGCCGTTCGTGGCCTTCGCCGAGCTTGAGGCGACCGCCCGCACCGATCCCATGTTGCGCGGGCGGCTGGCGGCGGCGCAGGGCGCCTTCGACCGCGCCCAGGTGGGCGACCGCTTCGGGGCCCTCGCCCAGGCCGGCGCCGACCCCCGCTCGCAGACCAGCCGCGACCTCGGCCGCTTCCTGCTGGAAGGTCTGGCCCGCGGGGCGATGACCTATGACGAGCCCGCCCGGCGCGCGCGCCTGCTGGCGGTGGTGAAGCGCGCGGTGCGTATGCTGAACCGCAAGGGAGACGTCCACGAACTCTGGACGGAATAGCCAGCCACGAAAAAGGGCCCGGCGCCTTTCGGAACCGAGCCCTGATTTTTGACGAGACGTCGCGGCTTAGTGGCCGCCCGCCTTGGCCACGTCCTGTGTGCCCTGGGCGGCCGTGGCCGGAGCCCGGCGGCGTCCACCACCCATCATCGCCTGGGCCGCGGTCAGTTCGGCCTGCTGCAGGAAACCGTCCTTATTGGTGTCGATCGCGGCGAAGTAGCCGTTGATCATATTCCCAAGGCGGCCGCGCAGCTCGGACTTCTCAAGCTTCCCGTCGATGTTGTCGTCCATCATCGTGAACATGCGCTGTTCGTTCAGCGCCTGATCGAAGTTGTTCATCTTGTCGGAGGTTTCACCCTCCCAGCGGTAACGGATCGCCACGTAGAACATCTCTTCCCAGGACTGGTCGCCCCAGACGACGGTCTTGGTCGGGTCCGGGTTGGCCGGGTTGCGCTTGGAGTTGTCGTACCAGAAGTGGGCGATCAGCTTGGAGCCGGCGGGCACCTTGATCGGCTCGGCGAAGGTGTAGTCACGCTGCCAGGAGAAGTCATAGCGCGGCAGCGAGAGCAGCAGCTTTTCCTTGCCGTCCGGATAGCGGATCCACACGTCGGCCGCCTTGCCGCGGTAGTGGGCGTGCGGGAAGGCCGAGTAGAGCAGGGCGTCCTTCGGGAAGGTCAGATAGGACACTTCCTTGTGGTTGCCGTCGCCCGGGGGCAGCGAGATCGTATTGTCCACGATGACCGAGTTGTGCATCACCATCTCGGGCTTCTTGTCATAGAAGTAGAGGGCGATCTGGGAGTGGTCGGTCACTTCCTTGCCGAACGGCGTGTAGTGGTTCTGCAGGCCGATGGCGCCGCCGGCCGGCATGTAGGTGCCGACGTTCTTGGGCGCGATCTCGGACTCGGCGCCGACGGCGTAGCCGCCGACGGAGACGCCCCACTTGTTTTCATAGGCCTGACCGTCCTTGGGGATCTCGGTCATGTATCCGGTCAGGATGTGGTGCACGCCCTGGCGTTCACCGACCTTGACGGTCGAGGCGCGGATCCACTTGCCCTCGGTCAGCGGGTTGACGACGTAGGGGTGCTGGTAGTCGACCACGCCCGAGGCGGGGATCTTGTAGGCCGGCACGTTGAGCACCAGGTCAGGCTTTCCCAGCGGCCACTGCGGGGCCACGTGCTTGACCGCGCCAAGCGGGTCGACGCCCGCACCGCGCGGCGCGCCAGCCTCGATCCAATGCACCAAGGTCTTCACTTCGGCGGGGGAGAGGTTCTTCGAGTCCGAGAATTTTCCCACGTGCGGATCGGCGTTGTACGGCGGCATCCGGTCGGTGCGGATGACCTCGCGGATCATCGGCGAGAAGCCCTTGACCGTCTGGTAGTTGTTCATCGCGAAGGGGCCGATGCCGCCTTCCTGGTGGCAGGCGACGCACTTGGCTTCCAAGATCGGAGCCACGTCCTTGGTGTAGGAAATCTTGGCGTGCTGGGCGGCCTTGGCCCGCTCCGGGAAGTCGATCAGGCAGCCCTTGGATTGCATGGTCGCCTGCTGCACCGGCCTGCCGGCCAGCACCGCGTCCAGCGCGTCGGCGGCGTACTCGTGGGCCGCGGCCTTCTGGACGCCATAGTCCATGCGGTCGTCGAGCGGGCCGCGGTACATGACCTGCCAGGTCTTCGGATTGATCACGAACACCTCGGCGGTGCGGGTGACGCCCAGCGCCTCGCCGACCAGCTGGTTCGAGTCCATCAGGATGGGGATGTCCTGAGCGTATTCCTTGGCCTCGGCCTGGATCGCCTCGCGACTGTCCTGCAGGGCACTGTCGACCAGCATGAATTCGACGCCCTTGGCGGCGTACTTGTCGCGCAGGGCCTTCAGGGCCGGGGTCATGCTGCGCGCGATCGGGCAGCCGTTGGACGTGGAGACGATCACGATCGCCGGCGCATCGGCCATGCGATAGAGTTCGTGGGCCTGCAGGTTCTGGTCGACCAGCATGAAGTTGTCGACGGTCTGCGGCGCAGCGGACGACGCCATCTTTTCCGTGGCCGCCGCGCCCTGGGCATTGTCCATGGCGCTCATGGCGCCGTTGGTGGAGCAGCCGAACAGCAGGGCCGCGCTCGCCACCGTACCCAGCACAACAAGACGTGCGGAACTCATCAGAAATCCTCCCCAGGACAGAGCTCGCGCCCTCCGCCGGTGCGGAAGGCTGGCCGT
>JBBREC010000003.1:0-59988 GCA_038203295.1 Caulobacterales bacterium | reverse complement strand
GATAGAGAAACCCGAGTTCGTCGAGCGCGGCGGTGCGGACGCCGCCGACGATCTGCGGGCCCTCCTCGAAGTGGCCGTTGGAGATCTGGTCGTCGATGTCGTGGGCGTAGACGCCAAGGAAGCCCTCGCCCGCCATCGCCGGACCGGCCGCGAGCGCCAGAACCGCTGCCGTGGACATCGCCGCGATCGCGCCGCGCCCCGTCATCCTAGGCTCCCGGGATGCCGAGGCTGATCGCGCTCTGGCGCAGCGCGGTCTGGTCCTGCGGCGAGCCGGCGAAAACCTTCGACGCCTCGCGATAGGCCGCGGCCGCCTCCCGGGTCTGGCCCAGCACCATCCGCGATCGCATCAGCTGCTCCCAGCCCGCACGGTCGCGGGGATTGGCCTTCAGACGCGCGGCAAGCTGGCCGACCATGCCATTGATCATCTGCTGGCGGCCCGCGTCGGTCATCTGGCCGGCGGCGGCGACCTGGTCCTGCGTGGGACCGCGCGGAAGGGCGGCGGCGGCCATCGCCGGGGCCGGCGCGGCGGCGACCGGCGCGGGCGGCAGGCGTCCCGCGAGGCTCTCGCCGCGTTCCTTGGCGACCTTCTCGACAAAGGCGCGGACCTCGGGGACCCAGGGGGCATCCGGCGGCGCGGTCTTGATCATGCCGATCCAGTCGGCCATGGCGGCATCGTGCTGGCCGCGCTGATCCTTGGCGATGGCCAGGTAGTAGCGGGCGCGAGGGTCGGCGGGATCGACCGAGACGGCCTTGCGGAAGATGGTCTCGGCCTCGGGGCTTACCTTTCCGTCGGTCGCGGCCAGCACCGTCGCCTCACCCTGCGCCGACAGATATTCGGCGTTGTGCGGATCGAGGGCGGCAGCCTTGCCATAGGCCATGGCCGCGTCGGCGTTGCGGTTGGTCTGCAGATAGGACCAGCCGAGCATTCGCCAGCCCTCGGCGTTGCCCGGCGCCTCCTTCATGCGGGCTTCCAGCATCGAGATCATGCTGCCCACGTCGCCCTGCGGATGGTTGGGATCGGCGCTCGCGGCCGCAGCGGCCGCCGGTGCGCCGGCCCCCGGCTTTACGCTCGAAACGTCTGGCCTGCCCATCTTCAGGTATAGGCCGGTCGCGGCAAGCACCACGACGGCGACAAGACCCAGCGCCAGGCCCAGCAGGGCCCGCTCGCTCAGCGGGCGCACCGAGGCCTCGGATTCGCGGCCCTCGGCCAGCACCCGGCGTTTCACGTCGGCCTTCAGCGCCTCGGCCTCGCCAGCCGGCAGGGCGCCGGCGGCGGCCTGCGCGTCGATCTCGCCGATCTGGGCCTTCAGCACCTGCACGGTGTCGTTGCGCGGCGCGCGCCCGGCGTCATGGCGGCGGACCAGGGGGATGGCCAGGCCCACGGCGGCCAGCGCCACCATAAGGGTCAGGATGATCCACAGCATTACTCGGCCTCTTCACTTGCCATCAGCCGGGCCAGTTCGGCCTCGTCGGCGGCGTCGAGCGCGGGGATCGCGCCGGACCTGCGCCCCCGCAGATAAAGCGCGACGCCGGCGCCCCCCAGCAACAGCACCGCCAGAGGTCCGAACCAGAGCGCCAGCGTATCGCCCCGCAGTGGCGGATTGAGACGCACGAAGTCCCCATACCGCTGCACCAAGTAGGCCACGGCCTGGTCGTCGCTGTCCCCGGCGGCGATCCGCTCGCGCAGGATCACCCGCAGGTCGTGCGCCAGCGGCGCGTTGGAATCGTCGATCGACTGGTTCTGGCAGACCACGCAGCGCAGGGTCCGGCTCAACGCCGCGGCGCGAGCCTCCTGCGCCGGAATGGTGAGTTGCTCGTCGGGGGTCACGGCGGCGACCGGCCCGGCCAGCAGGGTCAAGGCCGCGGCGGCCGACAGGAAGCGCCTCATGGCTCGGACCTCAGTCTGGCCATCAGCGGACCGAGGGTCTCGTCCCAGATTTCCGGCGTGATCGCACCCACCTGGCGGTAGCGGACGCGGCCCTTCCGGTCGATGACAAAGGTCTCCGGCGCACCCGAGACGCCCATGTCGATACCCGCCCGGCCGCTGCCGTCGTTGCCGGCCTTGCGATAGGGGTCGCCGTACTGCGCCAGCCACGCCGCGCCGTCGACGGCCTGGTCCTTCCAGTCGATGCCATGGATCGGCACGCCCTGGGCGCTGAGGCGCATCAGCATCGGATGTTCCACCCGACAGGCGCCGCACCATGAGGCGAAGACGTTGAGCAACACGGGTTCACCGGTGAGTTCCGCCGAGGTCAGGCCGGTGTCGCCCGGCCGCACGGGCGGCAAGGCGAAGGTCGGCAGCGGCTTGCCGATCAGCATCGAGGGCAGGATCGACGGGTCCCGCTTCAGGCCTGCCATGAAGCCCAGCAGCACCAGGGCGAAGACCACGATCGGCGCGATGGCGAGCAGCCGCTTCATTCGGCGGCGGCCGGCGCTGGAGCCGCGGAGACGGCGCGGCGCGGCGCGCCGACCCGCACACGGCGGTCGCTCAGCGAGACGAGGCCGCCCAGCGCCATGGTGAGCCCGCCCAGCCAGATCCAGACGATCAACGGATGGTCCCAGAGTCTGACGACAACGCCGGATGCGCTCTCTTCACCCACCGAGACATAGAGGTTGCCCAGTGGAGTCACATGGATGCCGGCCTCGGTCGTCTGGGACTGGCTGGAGCCGTAGAAGCGGCGCTCGCTGATCAGCAGGTAGGGTTTTCCGCCGCCCTCGACCGCAAACCGCGCCTGGCGGGCCTGATAGTTCGGCCCCTGGCGGGTCTGCAGGGCGTCCAGCGTCAGCGTCCGCCCGGCGAAGGCGACGGTCTGGCCCGGCTGCATGGTCAGCACCTTATCGCTTTCCCAGGCGGTGACGCCGGTGACGCCCAGGGTGAGCAGGCCCAGACCTGCGTGGGCCAGGGCCAGGCCGAACATTGACTTTGGCGTCGTGCGGATGCTGCGGACGACATCGGCGCGGCCGGCCCACCAGCGGCGGGTCAGGATCGCCGCGCCGCCGGCGATCAGCCAGGCGGCGAGGGCCAGGGCGGCCACGGTGACAAGGTGCTTCCAGCTGCCAGTGACCAGGGCCAGCAAGGCGGCCGCCAGCGCGATGACGGCCGGGATACGGACGCGCCGGACCACGGCGCGCCAGTCGTCCCGCTTCCAGTTCAGCACCGGCCCGAATACCGAGATGATCAGCAGCGGCACGGCCAGCGGGGCGAACGTGCGCGCATAGTAGGGCGGGCCGACGGAAATCTTGTCGCCGCGCAGGATCTCGATGAACACCGGGCTGAAGGTGCCCAGGAACACGGTCGCGGCCAGCGCCACCAGGAAGAGGTTGTTGAGCGTGATGCCGCCTTCCCGTGACAGCGGCGCGAAGAGCGGCCCCGACCGCAGCGCCGGCGAGCGCCAGGCGTAGAGTCCGAGCGCGGCGCCGGTGGTCACCGCGATGATCCCCAGGATGTAGACGCCCCGCTGTGGATCGACGGCGAAGGCGTGGACGCTGGTCAGAATGCCCGACCGCACCAGGAAGGTGCCCACCAGGCTAAGCGAGAAGGTCAGGATCGAGAGCAGGATGGTCCAGCTGACCAGCGCGCCGCGCCGCTCCAGCACCAGGGCCGAGTGCAGCAGCGCCGTGCCCAGCAGCCAGGGCATAAGCGACGCGTTCTCCACCGGGTCCCAGAACCACCAGCCGCCCCAGCCGAGCTCGTAGTAGGCCCAGAAGGACCCCAGGGTGATGCCGGCTGTCAGCGGAACCCATGCCGCCAACACCCAGGGCCGGACCCAACGCGCCCAAGCCGCGTCCACGCGGCCCTCGATAAGCGCGGCGATGGCGAAGGCGAAGGCCACCGAGAAGCCGACATAGCCCAGGTAGAGCAAAGGCGGGTGGGCCACCAGGCCGGGGTCCTGCAGCAGCGGATTGAGCTCTGTTCCCTCCAGCGGTGCGGGGCTGAGCCGTAGAAACGGATTCGATGTGAAGAGCGAAAAACCCAGGAAGGCCACGCCGATCGCGCCCTGCACGCCCAAAACCCGGGCTTGCAGCGTCTCGCGCAGGGCGCCGCCGAATCGCGCGACCGCCCCGCCGTAGATCGCCAGGATCAGGACCCACAACAGCATGGAGCCCTCGTGGCTGCCCCAGGTGGCGGCAAACCGGTAGGGCCAGGGCTGCAGCGAGTGGCTGTGCTCCGCCACCAGCGCCACCGAGAAATCGCAGGCGAGATAGGATGCGGCGAGGCATCCGAAGGCGAGGATCACAAATCCACCCTGCATCACCGCCGCCGAGCGGGTCAGCGCCATCAGCACCGGATCGGCGCGGTGCGCACCCCAGAGTCCGGTCGCGACCTGCACGCCCGCAAGCAGGAGCGCGAGTATCAGCGCGAACTGACCGACTTCCGCCGCCATGGACTTTGTGCTCCCCTCCGACTGCGTGGCTTTAGAGCCATTGTGGCTGGTCGGGAAATGCTACAGTGCCAAAGCTTCGTGGGGGCGTGAAGCGATAAGCCCCGCGGTGAGTACGCCGCGGTGGGCTTGGGGGGGTGAATGTCGGAGACGTTTCGGATTGCGATCGTGGGCTCGGGACCGTCCGGGCTCAGCGCAGCGGCCCACGCGGCCGCGCGCGGCATCAGCCATGTCCTGCTCGAAAAGACCGACCACCTCTCCGACACCATCTATCGCTACCAGAAGGGAAAACACGTCATGGCGACCCCGAGCCAGCTGGTGCTGCGCTCGGACTGTGACTTCGCCGCCGGCAAGCGCGAGGCGGTGCTCGCCCAGTGGAACGAGGACGCGGCCAAGGCCGGCGTGAACGTCCGCTACAACGCCGAGGCCAAGGCGATCACCGGGGCCAAGGGCGACTTCACGATCACGCTCGCCGACGGCGGCTCGGTCAGAACCGAAACGGTGATTCTGGCCATCGGCACCCAGGGCAACCCGAACCTCATGCGCTGCGAGGGCGGTGGCCTGCCCCATGTGCAGTACTCGCTGGACGATCCGGCGGCCTATATCGACGAGCACATTTTCGTCTTCGGCGGCGGCGACGCCGGAATCGAGAACGCGCTTGGCCTGATCGCAGACCAGGCCCAGGCCAACGTCGTCACCCTGGTGGACCGCTCTCCCGAATTCGCCCGCGCAAAGGAAGCCAACGTCAAGGCGCTGTACCAGGCCCGCGATAACGGCCGCATCACCCTGATGCAGGAGACCAACGCCACCCTGGTTGAGAAGGGTTGGGTCACCGTCGAGACGCCGCAGGGCTCCGGGCGCCACAAGTGCGACCGGATCATCGCGCGCATGGGCTCTGCCCCGCCCCGCGCCTTTGTGGAAGCGGCCGGCATCGCCTTCACGAGCGATGCCCGCACGGCCTTCCCGCAGCTGTCGCCCACCTTCGAAACCACTGCACCCGGCATCTATGTGATCGGCGCCCTGGCCGGCTATCCGCTGATCAAGCACTGCATGAACCAGGGCCACGACGTGGTGGAATACATCTCTGGCGCCACCGACCTGAAGCCCGCCGACGAGCCGATCCTGGAAGCCAAGCTCAAGGGCCTGCCGGGCCGGCGTTCCGTCTCCGAATGGCTGGAGTTCCTGCGCCAGGAGGTCGAGATCCTGCGCGGTCTCTCCGCCCTGCAGATGCGCGAGTTCCTGCTCGACTCCGAGGTGCGGTTCTACAAGGCCGGCGTCGCGATTTTCGAACGCAACAATATCGGATCGTCGCTGTTCGGCATCGCCGAGGGCTCGGTGGTCGTCGAGGTGGACGCCAAGAACCCCAAGATCGTCGTGCCGATCGGCACGGGGTCGATCTTCGGCGAGGTGGGCCTGATCTCGGGCCGGCGCCGCGGGGCGACGATCCGGGCGGCCAAGGATTGCATCTGCGTGGAAATCCCCCGCACCGCGGCCCTGAAGCTGATGGCTCAGGTCGCCGAGGCGCGCGAGGCGGTGAACCGCATCACCACCGAGCGGCAGATCCTGCAGATCTTCAAGTCGGGCCTGGCCCCCTCCGACCTCAAGGAGGTGCTGGACGCCTCGGAGATCAAGGAAATCCGTCCCGGCCAGGCCATCATGTCTGAGGGCGACACCGACGACGACCTCTACATCATCCGCTCGGGATCGATGGTCGTGGAGAAGATGATCGGCGGAAAGCCGGTGTTCCTCTCCTACGTCCCGGCCGGCTCCTATTCCGGCGAGATGGCGATGATCGACGGCGGCGCGCGCACCGCAACGGTGAAGGCCGCGATCCGCTCACAGGTCGTACGCCTGCCGGGCGAGCCGTTCCGCAAGCTGCTGGCCGCAAAGCCCGAGCTCGCCGCCAAGATGCGCGCCGACATGCAGTCCCGGAAGAAGGTCAATGCCTTCGTCGAATCGCAGAAGGACAACTTCGGCGGCGTGGTCGACATGTACTCCTCGGTCGCCAGCTTCCTGATCGATCAGGGCATCGGCGAGGCCACCGACGTGCTGCTGATCGACGAGACTCTCTGCGTCGGCTGCGACAACTGCGAGAAGGCTTGCGCCGACAGTCACGAGGGCCTGTCGCGGCTGAACCGCGAGGCCGGCAAGACCTATGCGAAGATCCACGTGCCGACCTCATGCCGGCACTGCGAACACCCCTACTGCATGACCGATTGCCCACCGAACGCGATCCAGCGCGGGCCGGACGGCGAAGTGTTCATCTCCGACGCCTGCATCGGCTGCGGCAACTGTCAGCGCAATTGCCCCTACGACGTGATCCAGATGGACAAACCGCCGCCGGAGAAGCCCAGCCTGTTGAGCTGGATGCTGTTCGGCAAGGGGCCCGGCCCCGGCGAGCCCGACAAGGCCTGGCGCGAGAAACAACCCAAGGGCGACGTTGAAAAGGCCAAGGTCGCCATCAAGTGCGACATGTGCAGCGGCAAGAAGGGCGGCCCAGCCTGCGTGCGCGCCTGTCCCACCGGCGCGGCCATCCGCGTCTCGCCCGAGGACTTCCTGTCGGTGGCGCTCCTGGAACGCGGGCGGGACTGAGCCGTGGCCGGGGGAAAACGTCAGACACAGAGACGAAGGCGCGCGACGCACGAGAGCTTCCTCCTCTACCGCGGCTTCCTGTTTCTCAAGATCGCGACGGTGGTCTGCATCGCCCTGATCGCCGCCTATTTCTTCCAGGACGCCAAGCCGCGGCCGAGCGGCGGCAGCCCGCTGGGCTATTTCCTGGGCACGCTGGGCGCCATGCTGATCGTCTGGCTGGCGCTGCTGGGCTGGCGCAAGCGCGCGGTCAGCGACACCTACTATTCGCTGAAGGCCTGGGTATCGGCCCACGTCTACCTGGGCCTGTCGCTGATCGTCATCGCCACCCTGCACACCGGCTTTCAGTTCGGCTGGAACGTGCACACCCTGGCGTACGGGCTGATGCTTCTGGTGATAGCGTCCGGCGGGATCGGCGTCTGGGCCTATATCGTTCTGCCAAACGCTCTCAGCGAGAACCGCGGCGAGACCACCCGCAAGCAGATGCTGGCCGAGATCCATTCGCTCGACGAACTGATCCAGGAGGCCGCCCAACCCTTCCCGCGCGACACAGCAGCCGTCGTGCGCCTGTCGCTGGAGCATACCGATATCGGCGGCGGCTTCTGGCGGCGGCTGTTCGCCGACTACCGCGACTGTCCCACCACTCGCGCGCTGCGGGAGCTCGAGCCGCTGGCGCGCGCCGCGCCAGCTGACCAGGCCGAGCCGCTGGCCCAGGTGCAAGCGCTGCTGAAACGCAAGGTCGAAGCCCTGGCCCTCGCGCGGCGTCAGATTCACATCACGGCGCTTTTGGAAGTCTGGTTATTCGTGCACGTTCCCGCCACCTTCGCCCTGCTGGCTGCGCTGACCGCGCACATCGCCAGCGTCTTCCTCTACTGGTGAGATGACCCAAGCGATCACCCTTCGCCTGATCACCCGCCAAGCCGGTGGCGGAGAGATCATCCGCACGCGCCATATCGATGGCGCGGAGGCGATGATCGGGCGCGCCCCCAACTGCGACATCTATCTGCCCGATCTCGCCGTCGACCGTCAGCACGCCATGTTGCGGGTTACCGGCGAAAACCGGGTGACGATTGAATCGCTGACCCTCCAGCCCTTCACCATCGACGGCAAGTCGACCCTGAAGGTCGATCTGGATGTCACGCGCGGCCCGGTCGTGAGCTTCGGTTCCTTTGACCTCGAACTCGCGCAAGGCGCCGAAGGCGACATCGCCGTCACCGTGAAGCGCAAGGAACAGAGCTACGCCAGCAGCGTCGGCCTGTTTTCACTAAGGGCCGCCATGTTCGGCCGCCGCCGGGTGGCCTGGACCTTGGGCCTGGCGATCCTGGCGCTCTGCTTGATCCTGCCGCTTGCCGGCGCATCCTGGTTGAAGCACAGCCGCATCCATCCTGACCAGCAATGGTCCAGCGGGCCACTCTCGAAGGCCCACGAATTCCTCGAGAAGGACTGCCAGGCCTGTCACCAGAAGGCGTTCGTCGCCGTGCGCGACGAAGCCTGCCTCGCCTGTCACAAGACCACCGCCACGCCGGATGCGACGCTGAAGCTGAACGCCAGCCTGAAGGCGCGGGGCAGTCCATTCATCCCGCGGCTGATCGATGACCACGCCGCGCACGACCGCTTGATGCGTGGAACCCCGCTGCCGCCGTCGTTCGGCGGCAAGGCCATGACCCTCGTGGGCCGCGCGTTCAACCATCCGAACGACCGCTGCGCAAGCTGTCACCTTGAACACACCAAACCGGCCGGACCGACGGCCAGCGCCGAGCGACCGCAGCGCCCGACGCTGGTGGTGACCAACGACTGCGCGAGTTGTCACGCCAAGCTCAAGATGCGGCTGCCCGACACGACCCTGATCGACACGCCGGACTGGGGCCATCACCCGGCGTTCCGCCCGGTCGTGACCCGGGCGGCGGGGCCGCATCCGCAGTTCGAGCGCATCGCGCTCACTGCCGGTCCGCAGGAACGCTCCGGTCTGATCTTCTCCCACCGCCAGCACCTCGATCCCGCTGGTGGCGTGGCGCGCATGGGGCTCCAGCTCGGCGCGGCCAAGGGCTACGGCGGGGCGCTGGACTGTAACGCCTGCCACCATCCCAAGCCCGGCGGCGCGCAATGGCAGCCGATCGAGATGGAGCGTGACTGCGGCGCCTGCCACTCCCTGGCCTTCGTGGCTGGCGGCGGGGCGGCGAGCCTGCTGCCCCATGGCGACGTCAAGAAAGTGCTGGAGAAGCTCAACGCCTTCTACGGCGACCGGACCGCCAACGGCGGCGGCGGCGCGCCCGAGACCGGTCGGCGCCTGCCGGGCGAATTCCGCCCGCAGCCCTCCGTCCAGCGTTCGGCGCCCAGCGGCGCGGCGGCCGGCGTGTTCCGCGCAGCCTTCTCGCCCGGCGGCGCCTGCTATGGCTGCCACGCGATCTCCTGGGACGGCGACGGGCCGATGGGGGTCAAGGTCGCTGACGTTCACCTGGCGACCCGCTTCATGCCGCGCGGCGCCTTTGATCACTCGACCCCGGCGCATGGCGGACAGGCCCTGGGCGGCGCGGCCTGCGCCGACTGTCACAAGGCCAAGACCTCGGACAAGACCTCTGACGTGATGCTGCCCGATATCGGCAAGTGCGCGAGCTGCCATGGCCAGCCGAAGACAAAGGTCGTCCAGGCGGCCTCGGCCGAATGCACCGAGTGCCACAGCTATCACCACCCGGGCAAAGCCACGCCGAACGGCCAGGACCGCCTCTTCGAAGCGATCTTCGCCCCCGCCGGCGCGGGGCCTGCGCGCGGCATGCCCGGAACCTGACGCCCAAAACGCATCATGGCCGGGCATGAACCCGGCCATGACGTTGGTCTCAGTGAAGCGCGGTCGGCGTCCTACACCACCCCGTAGGCCAGCATCGCGTCCGCGACCTTCTTGAACCCGGCGATGTTGGCGCCGCGCACATAGTCGATGACCTTGGAGTCCTTGCGGGCGCCGTACTCGACACAGCGGCTGTGGATGCCGGCCATGATGTCCAGCAGGTGCTGCTGCAGGTCGGCTTCCTTCCAGGAGATGCGGGCGGAGTTCTGGCTCATCTCCAGGCCCGAGACCGCGACGCCGCCGGCGTTGGCCGCCTTGCCCGGCGCGAACAGGATCTGGGCGTCCTTGAACACGTGCACGCCTTCCAGGTTGGTCGGCATGTTCGCGCCCTCGGCCACCGCGATACAGCCGTTCTTGACCAGCATCCTGGCGTCGGCGCCGTCCAGTTCGTTCTGGGTCGCGCAGGGCAAGGCCAGGTCGCAGGGCACGCCCCACGGACGCGCGCCGTCGCCGTGGAAGGTCGAGCCCTTGAATTCCTTGACGTACTCGGAGATGCGGCCGCGACGCTTGGTCTTGAGGTCCTTGATCCAGTCGATCTTGGCCTGGTCGATGCCCGCCGGGTCATGGATGAAGCCCTCGGAGTCGGAGAGCGTCAGCACCTTGCCGCCCAACTGGGTCGCCTTCTCGGCGGCGTGGGTCGCCACGTTGCCCGAGCCGGAGATCACCACCGTCTTGCCGTCGACGCTGTCGCCGACGTTCTTCAGCATGTTCTGCATGAAGTACACCGCGCCGTAGCCGGTGGCCTCGGTGCGGATCAGGCTGCCGCCGTACTCCAGGCCCTTGCCGGTCAGCACGCCGGTGAACTCATTGGTGATGCGCTTGTACTGGCCGAACATGTAGCCGATCTCGCGGCCACCCACGCCGATGTCGCCGGCCGGGACGTCGATGTCCGCGCCGATGTGCCGGTAGAGTTCGGTCATGAACGACTGGCAGAACCGCATCACTTCGTGGTCGGACTTGCCCCGCGGATTGAAGTTCGAGCCGCCCTTGCCGCCGCCCATGGGCAGGCCGGTGAGCGCGTTCTTGAAGGTCTGTTCGAAGGCCAAGAACTTCAGCACGCTCTCGGTCACCGAGGGGTGGAAGCGGATGCCGCCCTTGTAGGGGCCGATGGAATTGTTGTTCTGGACGCGCCAGCCGCGCTGCACACGGATGTGGCCGGCATCGTCTTCCCAGCAGACCCGGAAGCTGATCACCCGGTCCGGCTCGGCGATCCTGCGCAGGATCTGGTAGCGGTGGTAGTCTTCCTTGTCCTGGATGAACTCGAAGATGTCTTCCGACACTTCCTGCACCGCCTGGACGAATTCCGGCTGCCCCGGATTGCGTTTCTTCACCCCCTCGATGAAGTGACCAAAGTCGACGTGATCTTCTACGGCCATAGAAATTTCGCCCCCATAATGCCCGCCCGGCCGCCTAAGGCCACGATGCAGGCGCCCTTCCCGATCTGAACCTTAACAGTCAAACCTGCCGAAGATCATCGGGCAATCGCGCGAAGGCGCCCATTGAGGGCCAAGCCCTCTTCACAAAGCCTGCGAAATGGACGCAACTTCGGCCCTTGGGTGGGGACCTCTTCGTATGACCAAAGCTTCAGACCTCTTTATCGCCTGTCTGGAAGAGGAAGGCGTCGAATACGTCTTCGGTGTGCCGGGCGAGGAGAATCTGGACTTCCTCGACAGCCTCTCGCGGTCGACGAAGATCAAGCTGATCCTCACGCGCCACGAACAGGGCGCTGGCTTCATGGCCGCGACCTACGGACGCCACACCGGCAAGGCGGGCGTCTGCGTCGCCACGCTCGGTCCCGGCGCCACCAACTTCGTGACGGCCGCGGCCTACGCCCAGCTCGGCGGCATGCCGATGATGATGGTCACGGGCCAGAAGCCGATCAAAAGCTCCAAGCAGGGCCGGTTCCAGATCCTGGATGTGGTCGCCATGATGGGGCCGCTGACCAAATTCACCCACCAGCTCGCCTCGGCCGACAACATCCCGTCGCGCATCCGCGAGGCCTTCCGGCTCGGCCAGGAAGAAAAGCCGGGCGCCGTGCATATCGAATTCCCCGAGGACATCGCCCACGAGCAGACCGATTCCACGCCGATCCCGAAGAGCAACGCGCGCCGCCCGGTGGCCGACGAGAAGTCGATCCGCGCCGCCGCCAAGCGCATCGAGAGGGCCAAATCACCGATCCTGGTGATCGGCGCCGGCGCCAACCGCACCATGACCAGCCGGATGTTGGCCCAGTTCATCGAGAAGACCGGCATCCCGTTCGTCTCGACCCAGCTGGGCAAGGGCGTCGTCGACGAGACCAGCCCGAAGTTCCTGGGCTGTGCGGCGCTGTCGTCCGGCGACTTCGTGCACCGCGCCATCGCCGCCGCCGACCTGATCATCAACGTCGGCCACGACGTCATCGAGAAGCCGCCGTTCTTCATGCAGGCCGGCGGCACGGAGGTGATCCACATCAACTTCCGCTCGGCCGAGGTCGATCCGGTCTACTTCCCGCAGTACGAGGTGATCGGCGACATCGGCAACGCCATCTGGCAGATCAAGGAAGACATCCTGCCTCAGGCCGGATGGGACTTCTCGAAGATGCTCAAGGCCCGCGCCGCCGAGGTCGAACACACGGCCAAGCAGGTCGGCGACATGCGCTTCCCGATCTATCCGCAGCACCTGGTGGCCAGGATCCGCGAAGCCATGCCTACCGACGGCATCATCTGCCTGGACAATGGCGTCTACAAGATCTGGTTCGCCCGCAACTATGCGGCCCGGATGCCCAACACCGTGCTGCTGGACAATGCGCTGGCCACCATGGGCGCGGGCCTGCCGTCGGCCATGGCCTCGTCGATGGTCTATCCGGACCGCAAGGTCATGGCGATCTGCGGCGACGGCGGCTTCATGATGAACAGCCAGGAGATGGAGACGGCCGTCCGGCTGAAGCTCAACATCACCGTGCTGATCCTCAACGACAACTCCTACGGCATGATCCGCTGGAAGCAGGCGAACATGGGCTTCAAGGACTGGGGGCTCACCTACGGCAACCCCGATTTCGTGAAGTATGCCGAGAGCTATGGCGCGAACGGCTATCGGGTGACCGCGGCGGCCGAACTTCCGGACCTGCTGGCCAAGTGCCTGTCGACGCCGGGGGTCAATCTGATCGAGGTGCCGGTGGACTATTCCGACAACGATCCGATCCTCAACAAAGAGATCAAGGACTTGAGCGCCGCGCTCTGACCGCTGCGACCTGAAAGGCAGAAGCCCAGCTCCATGGCCGCACTGAAGCCCTCCTATCCGCTCTATCTCGCGAACGTCGCCCAGACGCCGAACCAGGACCTGGTCGTCACCGACAAGTTCACCGGCGAGATCGCCACCCGCGTGGCCCAGGCCGACGCCGCCACCATCGACGCCGGCATCGCGGCCTGCGTCGAGGCGACCGAGCCCATGTCCCGGATGGCGGCCTATGAGCGCCAGGCGGTGCTGGCCCACTGCGTCACCCGCTTCACCGAGCGGTCGGACGAACTGGCGATGGCGCTCTGCATCGAGGCCGGCAAGCCGATCAGGGACAGCCGCGGCGAGGTCTCGCGATTGATCGACACCTTCCGCATCGCCGCGGAAGAGTCCGTACGCATGACCGGCGAGGTCCAGCCGCTGGACATCTCGCCCCGCGCCCGCGGCTACCAGGGCATGTGGAAACGGGTCCCAATTGGCCCCTGCTCCTTTGTCTCGCCATTCAACTTCCCACTGAACCTGGCGGCCCACAAGATCGCCCCGGCGCTGGCCGTGGGCTGTCCGTTCGTCATGAAGCCCGCGTCGCGCACGCCGCTGGGCGCGATCATCATCGGCGAGGTGCTGGCCGAGACCGACCTGCCGAAGGGGGCGTTTTCGATCCTGCCGGCGCACCGCGAGGGCGCCGACCTCTTCACCACCGACCCGCGCCTGAAGCTGCTGTCCTTCACCGGCTCGCCCGACGTCGGCTGGGACCTGAAAGCCCGCGCCGGCAAGAAGAAGGTGGTGCTGGAGCTGGGCGGCAACGCCGCGGTGATCGTCGACGCTGACGCCGACCTGGACGACGCCGTCGAGCGGATCACCTTCGGCGCCTTCTACCAGTCCGGACAGTCGTGTATCGGGGTCCAGCGGATTATCATCCACGACGCGATCTACGACGAACTGCGCGACCGGCTGGTGGCGAAGTCGAAGAGCCTGATCGCGGGCGATCCGAAGAACGAAGACACCTTCATCGGCCCGATGATCGACGTGAAGGAAGCTACGCGCCTGGACAACTGGATCCAGTCGGCGGCCAGCGCCGGCGCGACCCTGCTCTGCGGCGGCAAGCGCGAGGGCGCGATGCTGCAGGCGACCCTGCTGGAAGGCGTTCCCCGCACCGAGAAGCTCTACACCGAGGAGGCGTTCGGGCCGGTAGCGATCCTGTCGCGCTTCACCGATTTCGACGCCGCCCTCGATGAGGTGAACGATTCCAAGTTCGGTCTGCAGGCCGGGATCTTCACCCGCGACCTTTTCAAGATGCTGACGGCCTGGGACCGGCTCGACGTCGGCGGCGTTGTGATCGGCGATGTCCCAAGCTATCGGGTCGACAACATGCCCTACGGCGGCGTGAAGGATTCGGGCCTCGGCCGCGAAGGTGTGCGCTTCGCGATGGAAGACATGACAGAAATTCGCAACCTGATCATCCGGCGGCGTTAGCCATACGTATCTACGGGATATCTTGAGTGAGCGGGCCCGGGAGGGGCGTCCTTGTTGACCATCGCGCAGATCACCGATCTGCACATCACCAATGACAAGGATCCGGTGAGCAAGCGCCGCAACGCTCAGCGACTGCGTCAGGTGCTGGCGTCGATCGATGGCCTGAAGCCGCGCCCCGCGGGCATTGTGATTTCCGGCGACCTGGTCGACCGCGGCGAGATCGAGGAATACCGCGAGTTGCAGGCGCTGCTGCGCGACGTGAAGATCCCGATCTACTACGGCGTCGGCAACCACGACCGCCGCGCCACCTTCCTGGAGGCTTTCAAGGGTCCGGATGCGCGGGTCGACGGCAATGGCTTCGTGCAATTCGCCATCGACTTCGGCCCCCTGCGCGTCGTGGTCTGCGACACGCTCGACGAGCAGCAGGAGGGCGGCGCTTTCTGCGACCTGCGCGCGGACTGGCTGGCGCGGACGCTGGAAGAGGCGCCCGACCAGCCGACGGTCATCGCCCTGCACCATCCGCCGATCCTTTCGGGCATCCAGTGGATGGATCCGGAACCCGACGAGCCGTGGATCCAGCGGCTCAGCGAGGTGATCCGCAACCGCGACCAGGTGCAGGCGGTGGTCTGTGGCCATGTCCACCGGCCCTTTAGCGGCGTCCTCGCCGGCCAGGCGATCCATGTGGCGCCGGCGACTTCGATACAGCTGACCCTCAACCTGACCCCGGTGGACATGCGCAAGCCTGACGGACGCGAGATCCTGGTCGAGGAGCCGCCGGGCTACATGCTGCTGATGGCCCACCGCGGTCGGGTCTCCACCCATGTCTGCGTCGCCGGCGACTATCCGCCGGCCGTCGCCTATACCGTCCCCTTCGACCGCTCATGAGCCTGACCGGCGCACGCCTGGGCCTGGCGGGCCGCGTGGCCGCCGCTTTCGCGGACCTGCAACGCAAGGGCGGCGCCATCGCCGTTGTCCTGGTGGCCGTAGCCGCCACCGTCGCGGCCCTCTACCTCAACCGCACCACGCCCATCCGGTTCGTGGAGAACCTGACCTACGACGTGCGCGTGGCCGTGATGGCGCCGCCGGCCCAGCCGGACTTCGTGATCATCAAGATGGACGACGACGCCATCAACGCCATGCGCGACGCCTCGCCGTGCCACTGCCTGTCGCCGATCAACAAGGTCTGGCTGGCCGACCTGATCGCGGCCCTCGACGCCAAGGGTGTCCGCGCCATCGGCGTCGACTACCTGCTCGACACCTGGGCGGATGACCAGGAGTTCAAGGACTTCGTCGCCCATACCGCCAGCGTCACGGCCCCGGTCATCGCCGTCGTCGACCCGGCGTTCAAGCCGGGCGTCGATTTTCCGATCGCACCAAAGCTGCGCTACGCTGACGCCCGCGCGCTGACCCGCACTGACTACGACGACGTCATCCGGGTCTACGATCCCTTCCCCGGCAAGACGCCCGCGCTCTCGGCCGAGGTGGCCAACGCCATAGGGGTGAAGCCCTTCAAGGGCCAGTTCGCGATCCGCTACCGCCGACCCGACCCCACACAGACGGCGGAGAACGCCGGCGCGCTGGCGCCGTCTTATTCCGCCGCCTTCGTGCCCTTCGTGCCGGCGGAGAAGCTCAAGGGAAAGATCGCCTTCATCGGCGCGGTCACCCGCTCCAAGAACGCCGACAGCGACACGATCAAGGAGGACATGCACTCCACGCCGCTGCGTTTTGCGACCGGCCATCACGACGGCACGCCGGGTGTCGAGGTGCATGTACATGCACTGTCCCAGATGATGGCGGGCGACAGGATCCGCGTCCCCAGCGCGTTCTGGCTGGCCGCCATCGTCTTCGCGACCGCGCTCGGCGGCGCGGCGCTGGGCCGCTCTACCAACCGCTGGTGGGTCTCGATCACCATCGTGATGGTGGGACTGATCGGCGCGGTCGGCGTGGCGTTCGGGGCCTTCCATTTCTGGTCGTTCATGATGCCGGTGACCGCACCGTCGCTCAGCTTCGCCTTCGCCTTCTTCGTGGTGTCGAGGCTTGCCGCCGTCGAACTACAGAACCAGCGGGCCTTCTATTCCTCGACCCTAGAGCGCTACCTCGCGCCCCAGGTCATCGACCGCATCGTCGAGGGCAGCGCCGCGGTGAAGATCGGCGCCGACCAGCGCGAGATCACCGTCATGGTCACCGATCTCGAGAACTTCTCGAACCTGGTGGCCAGTCTCGACCTCGAGACCTTTTCGAAGGTGATCAACGGGTACTTCGACGGGCTCATCGAGATCCTGTGGAAGCACGAAGCCATGATCGACAAGATGACCGGCGACGGACTGATCGTGATGTTCGGCGCGCCGGTGGCCCTGCCCAACCACGCCGAGCGCGCTTTGGCCGCCGCCCGCGACATCGACATCTTTGGCGAGGAATACCGCGCGCAGATGATCGAGGAGCACGGCGTCTTCGGCCACACCCGCATGGGCATGGACTCTGGCATCGGCCTGGTCGGCAACTTCGGCGGCCAGCGGCGGTTCAACTACACGGCCTATGGCGAAGTGGTGGTCATCGCCGCCCGGCTGGAGGCCGCGAACAAGACCTTTGGCACTCGTATCCTCTTCAGCGAGGAAACCCTGCGGATCGCCGGCGCCGAGGCGATCGGCGACCATCGCCCGGTGGGCGAGATCGACCTCAAGGGCGTGCCCCTGCCCATCGCGGCCTATACCCTGACCTGAAAACGGCCGCGACCGCGACCGCGACAAAAATGTGCGGAAGCTTGACAGGGATCAAGGCTGACCCGGCGGGCAGACCCATGCTTACGGCCTACCAAGCTGGAGCCTGGGAGCTATGCCTTCCATCGAGATGAACCGACACATCGGGAAAGTCCTGCGGCGGCGGCGGCGGCTGCTGGAACTCACCCAGGCCGAAGTGGCGCAGGTCTGCGGCATCCGCTTTCAGCAGATCCAGAAGTACGAATGTGGGGGCACGACGATCTCGGCTGCCCGACTTTGGCAACTGGCCTGCGCCCTGCAAGTCGACATCAGCTACTTCTTCAGCGGGCTGGACGGCCTCAAGCTGAGCCGTGGTCCCTCCGACTCCCTGGACAGCGCCGCGGGCTGAGCCGCCGGCGTTAGCGGTTCGCCGCCACCCAGGCCGTCAGGTCGGCGTCGTCGGTGACCACATAGGGGCGGTCGAAGGCGTCGAGGAAGAAGCGCTCCATCTCTGGCCGATTGAACGGCCGTGACCCCAGGCGTCCGAACACCGCCATCTGGTGCCCGCTCTCGTCGACAGCGCGGTCGCGGTCGAGGCCCTTTGACATGGCCAGCGCTGGCGACGGCGTCCGGGCCCAGGCGATCAGCTCCGGCTTCGGCGGCGGCGAGAAGCCGTAGAAGTTGGGCTGGCTTGACGGACTGGTGAGCTGGATCACCTTCATGCCGTTCCGCCCGTCGGCGACATAGGCGAACAGCGAGGCGTTGGTGGACCCCACGATGACGTCCTCCGCGTCGTTCAGCCGGCCTCCGAAATCGACCTTCTGGTACACGCGGGGCCGTTCGGCGAACTTGATGTCGACGATGACCAGGCCGTCCTTCTTGGCGGCCACATAGGCGTAGGTGCGGGCGAGATAGACGCGACGCGCATCGGCCAGCGGGACCAGCGCCCCGGGCACCAGGCGCGGCGCGTTCAGCCGGGTGACGTCGACCACTTCCAGTCCCCGCTTCGTCGTCACGAAGAGGTAGCGGAACTGCAGGGCCGAGGCCCGCACGTCGGGCAGGGCCAGCGTCGTCACGACCTTGGGCTTCAGCGGATCGTTCAGGTCGACCACCACCAGGCCGGCGTCGGCGGCGATGTACGCGTAGTGGCCGCCAAGCGTGATGTGCCGCGCGCCCTTCAGCAGACCGCCCGGATTCCAGGTCATTGCGCGCTGCAGCGAATTGTTGCGCGGGTCGCCATCGGTCAGCGTGTCGATGTCGACCGCGATCAGGCCTTCCTCGGCGTCGGTGATGAAGGCGTAGGAATAGATCGGGTGGAATGCCTGTTCCTGATTCGCGGCCCGCATCTCCGGCGTGTTGCGTCCCGGCGCGATTGACTGATTGGTCGCCAGCGCCATGCAGGTGGCGTTCCTGGAACCTACGTGGGTGTCATTGCCGAGTGGACCGAACGGCGCGGTGACGATCTTTTCCGACACGCCCTTGTTGGCGATCGAGGCGACGTCGTAGGCGCGGAACCCGCCGCGGCCCTCGGCCACGTACATGTATTCGCCGCGCAGCTGCAGGCAGCGCGCCGCCCCGCCGGTCTTCTGCACCACGTTCTCGATATCCTCTGCAGCGTCGCCCTCGCCGCCCTTCAAGCCCTTGGTGAAGGGGCCGCCGCGGCGCCAGCTCTTCAGCTCACGCCCGTTCTTCTCGACGTGCAGCCTGTAGAAGTCGGGGTAGGCGTACCTGTGCAGGTAGGAGCCGAACACCGCCTGCGGCTCGCTCCACTCGGTGACCCGAACCGCCTCGATTCCCTGCTCCTGGCCGACCCAGGCGTTAAGTCCGACAAAGTTCACGAAATTGGTCCCCAGCAGCAACAGCTGGGACATGATGGCGTTGTTGTCGTTTGCCGCGGATACGTGGCAGTCGCCGCAGGTCTTGGTCTCGGTCTTGCGGACCGTATGCGCAAAGTGGGGCGCGAAGGCCTGGCTTGAGAAGCCGATTGCCGAGATCGGCGGCTGCTGCGAATAGATCCGTTCACGGTTGATATTGGTAGAGGACAGGATCAGCGCCGAGGACGAGCGCACCGGCGCGATCGTATTGCCCTTCACCGTCGAGTGCTTGCCCAGCTGGAACATGTCATCGCGGGCCACCTGCGGGTTGTAGGTCGCGTAGTTTCGCGTCTCCACGCCCTCATATTTGTGGGTGGTGGTCTTCCAGTTGGCCTCGATGGGCAGGTGGCAGCCGCCGCAGGACGTCGTCCAGGCGGTGTGGCAGGCGAAGCATTCCATCTCGCCGTCCTTGTGGGCGAGGTTCTCCGGGGTGACGCCGGGCCCCCAGGCGAACGGCTTTCCGTCTTTGCCGATCTTCGACATCAGCTTGGCTCGGGCGGCCTTAGGATTGAAATCGGGGCTGGTCCGATCGACCGAGTCCTTCACCAGATGAACCTGCCATTCCAGCTTCGGATCGACGATCGAGCGCTGGATCAAGACGCGGCGGCCGTCGCGCTCGAGCCACTCGAAACGGCGCTGGCCGTCCGGGTTGCGCAGCAGGCTGAGGTCCTGACCTTGCGGGTCGGCGGCGGGGCCGGAGGTCCGCAGCGTCGGATAGGCGCCGACCGAGCCGTGGCAATCCCGGCAGCGGATTTCCACCGCATTGGCCACTTCGCCAATGATCATGCCGGAGCCGTGGCTGTCCTGACTGAAGTGGCAGTCGGCGCACTGCATGCCCTTCTCGGCGTGGATATCCATCATATGGACCGCCTTGCCGGGATTGACGCCGGGGGGCGGGAACGCGCCCTCACCGCTTTTGCGCCACTTTTCGGGATCGTCGTTGGCGACAATCTTGCCGTCGGCGTCGAGCAGGTTGCCGTCCCGGTCGCGCTTGAACACCGCCCGGAAGTTCCAACCGTGGCCGTGATAGTCCGCGAACTGAGTATCCTTCAGCTTCGGGTTAAGGTCGAAGACGTTGCGCAGGAAGTCGAGGTTGGCCCACAGGCCGCGCGGCGCGGCGCCCTCGGGGTTGCGGTTCAGCACCGTGCGCATCTCGTCGGCGGTCGGATAGCGCTGCCGCTCAGGCCACATGAAGGGCGCGTCCGACTCATAGTCCCACATCGTATTGCCGAGGTAGGTGTTCATGAACATGTTCGGCTGGTGCATGTGGCAGTTCATGCACTGCGACGTCGGGATGGCGCGGGTAAAGGCGTGCTTGATCGGGTGGCCGGTCTCGGTCTTGTCGATGGTCGGGTCGGCGGTGGCCGACTGTCCGTCTCGGCCGAACTGGGCGTAGGTCAGGCTGTGCTTGGGATCCCGGTCGTTGGCGTAGACCACATGGCAGGTGGAGCAGCCTGACTGGCGGTAGTCGCCCGGCTGGTCGTTGGTCCCCATGAACCACGTGAAGGGGTCGTTCAGGCGCGTCTTGTGGACGTTCAGGACGGGGATCGCGACGCGCAGGCCGGTGCCGGGGCCGCGGTTCGACTGGCGGATGTCCGGCCGACCAGGCTCTTCCAGCCGTTGCAGCGCGCCCAGCGAATCGGGCAGGCCGATCTCCGGGAACTGGGTGACGATGTTCCGCCCGCCGCGTTCGAAGACGCGGAAGATGTCGCTGGGCGGGGTGACTTGCCAGGTGGGGACAGGATAGAGGCCGGCGATGGCGCCGCGCGCCTTCTGCTCCGGCGTGATCGTCCCGGGCGGATTGCCGGGTGACAGCACCCGGGCCGGCTGGCCGTCGCGGGTATAGGCCTCGCCCAGCACATAGTTCTTCAGCGGCACGATGCCGTTGTTGTAAGTCGCCCCGCCGAAGAACATCGCGCCGGTCGACATCAGCGACCGTTCGGCCTTTTCGATCAGTTCGACGTGGCAGGCGCCGCAGGCCTCGCGGGCGACGCGGTAGTCCGACGGATTCACGAAGCGCACGAACTGCGGGCTCTCGCGGTTGAGCAGGGTGTAGCTCTGTTTCGGATTGGCCGAGTGCGGGTAGTGCCAGGCCAGCGGATAGCGTGGCAGGACGTGGGCCTGGTCGCGCAGTCGTCCGTATTCGGGCGCTGTCTTTGGCAGGCCGGACGCGGCCGTGATCCTGGCGTCGCCGCCGTGGCAGTCGACGCAACCCAGCACCACAGAGGGTGAGTTATGCATGGTCGAGGCGTCGGACGCCGAGTGGCAGCTGACGCAGCCGGCGCTCTTGGCGTCGGCCTGTTCCTGGGTCTGGCCGACGGGCGCGGGCGGCGCGAACGCGTAGACGCGCTGGACGGGGTGCTCCTCGTCGCTGGCGCGCAGCGACGCAGGCGCGCCAAGGACCAGCGCCCCCAGCGCCGCCACGATCCAGCCGATTGCCCGCTTGCGGTTCATCACGCCCCTAGAAGGTCAGAATCGCATTGAACAGGAGGGAATAGTAGCGGCTGTCGCGTCCCCTGCTCGTGAAGAGATCGCCGAAGCCTTTTCCGGGGTCGAATACGGCGCCCGAGGCGCGGAAGACCAGGTTCTGGGTCATCTTCGGCCGCCAGATCACCGCCGCCGAGAGGTCCCAGCCCAGCGCCTTGGGAATCGATCCTTCCTTACGCAGCGTCTGCACGACGCTCGTGTTCTGGAACCACAGGTGATTGAGGTTCGCGCTCACCCGCCACTGCGGTGAGATGTCGGCGTCGCCGCCGACGCCGGCCAGCACAGTGCCGGGGTTGTTGAAATTCGACTGCCCCTCGTCCTTAGACGAGCGCAGGCTGTTGAGGATCCCGTTGCGGCCATTGACACCCACGGCCCGACCGCCGCCTGCGAAGGGGATGGTCTGGCGGATCCAGTAGCTGGTGTCGGAGCCGGCGAACTGCGGGTTCTCGAAGATCGCGTCGAAGCCGGTCTCCTTGTTGTCGTAGGGGTCCTTGTCGCCGGAGGCGTAGAGGAACGAAGCCCGCAACCGTATCCAGTTGAAATCATACGAAGGCTCCGCAGCGACGAAATAGCTGCGGATCTTCGTTGGCTGGCCTGTGAAGATCGAATTGCGGTCCTCGCCAACGACCCCGTAGGCCGAGGCGGTGAGGTTGATCCGGCCGATGTGTCCGTCGGCATTATATCCCAAATAAACAGCATCGTAGCTGCGCGACCTAAGGTCGCCGATGAGGGCTGGCCGCACCGGGAAGCCATTGTCGTCGACATGGAGCTGACCCCGCTCACGGTTGCGGTTCCAGATCACCGTCACCTGCGAGGTGAAGCCGGGCACCGGCATGTCCTGGCGGAAGACGTTGCCAATGAAGACGTCGTCATCGCGCGGACGCCTGGTGACGTCGTTCAGGCCGGAGTTGGTGTCCTTCTCGAGCCGGCGGAACCAGGCAAGGTTATACTGGAAGCGGTTGTTGTCGCGATCGCCGAACAGGCGGACGCCCAGTTGATTGTCCTGGAAAAGAAATCCCCGGAAGTCACTGGAAAACGGCTGGATTCCAACCCGGATAGAGTCGAAGTCGTAGCGATCCGAGACATTGCGCAGATGGTAGTCGACGAAGGCTTCCTGGACGCCGACGAAGAGGTCGTCGCGGTGGGTCGGCCGGGTGGGCCGCACGTCCAGCACCCGCTTCTCCGGCACCTGGACGTAGTTGTAGTTCACCGCCAGCGCGACCCGCGCCTCGATCTCGGGCGGCTTGAAGGCCGTCGACCCCTTCAGCAGCGACGCGCCCAGCACCACGGTCTGGGACAGCACCAAGCTCTTGGTGCGCCCGAAGACGTCCAGGCTGCCCGGCGAGGTCGTGGTCTGGTTGCCCACGGGGATAGGGAAGCTTCGGGGCTCGACGACGGTGTCGGACACGCCGCTCAGGTTCAGAAACCAGTCGCTCGTGCCCCGGATCGGCACGTCGCCCTTGAAGGTGTTCTGATGGTAGGGGTCGTACCAGCGCTTCTTGACCAGCCCGAGCGTCTGGATCACCCGCCACCTATCCGGCAGCGGCAGCTGGTCGGTCGGGAACGCCTCCGGCGGCGGCGCACGGATGGCGCCCGGATTGATCTGTTCCACCGGTGCGGGGAAGCTCTCCTGGCGGCCAGGTTTGCGGCGCCCCTCGAGCGGCGCGTCGTCGGCGGGAGTTGGGAAAGCCACCGCGCCCGGGGGCGGATCCTGCGGTTGTTGGGTGGCGCGCGCCTCGCCCGCCACCAGGACCACGGCGACCACCAGAACGAGGATGTGGCCCCCGCGCACCCCTATTTCCCCTGGCAGACGTTCTGGTCGCTGGTGTCGAGGAACGGCGCGAACGGGCAGCTCACATAGCGCAGGCGTGCGAACGACAGTTGACCGGAGACGAGTGTGTCGGCGCGGATCGAAGCGTCCGCGTTCTTCGGCGCGATGCCGCGGGCCGTCGCATTGGCCAAGCCCAGGAAGGACGTCATGTCGTCCTGGTCGATGCCGTCGCCCGAAACGCCGATCGCGCCGATCAGCTTGTTGTCTCGATAGATCGGCACGCCGCCCGGGAAGATCTGCAGGCCATTTTGCAGGCGGTTCTGACCCGCCACGACGTCGGGGATCGAGGTGCAGCGCTGCGGCGTGTCGACGCCAGCGCCATTGATGAAGCCCAGATGCTGGGCGACGTTGCCGATGATCAGCGCCGACTGCAGGCCTGTGGAGAGCGGGCTGAACTGGCTGATCGGCCGCGACAGCGGTCCAGCCGGCCGCGCGACCTCGCCATCCGGATAGTAGGGCCGGTGCAGGTTGCCGATCGAGCGATTTCCAAAGGCGGTTTTGCCGGTCAACGCCGTCGGATCGGCCAGGAAATCGCGCACCTTGGTGACGAATCCGCGCACGTCGGCGCTCGGGTCGCCGCTCAGGTCAGCGCCGGCATAGGGGCTGGAGAAGAAGGAGACCGAACGCGCTTTTTGCACCGACACATCGATTCCGAAGATCGGCGCATCCGGCGCGCGGACCACGCCCAGCACTACGCCGCGGGTATCGACGATGCTGATCGACATCTGGGCGCGGGTGTCGAGCGGGCGGCGGATCTGACCGCGTGCGCGGCTCATGACCTTGAAGGCCTCTTCCAGGATCGCCTGAACCTCCGTGGCGGTGAGCGGCGTCTGCACTTCGGCCGCATCGCTGCCGGCGCGAATGGGGAAGCGGTTTGCACCGGCGCCGTTGGTCAGCACGAATCCGCCCGGGATGGTGAACTCCGCCGTGGTCGCCTGGCGAACCCCTGAACCTTCGGAACCATAGGGCTGGCCCGCGAGGACGGCGCCCGCGAAATAGCCGGTGACAGCGGTCAGTGAGCCGGTTCCCGCCGCCAGACTGGCGTATGGCGTGGCGCTGGCGGGACTGGAGCGGAGGCTTGCGATCGTGGCGTCGCTATAGCGCAGGGTCGTGCCATCGACCGTGACCCTCTCGGCGCGAATTTCGGCGGCGGGCTCGAAACCCGTGGTCGCGGCCAGGGCCACGTTCTCTTCGTCGTCGCTATCGACGTCTAGTACATTGCTATCGAAGCCGTAGTCGCCGTCGGACATGATGCCGACGCCGCCCACCAGGACGCCGTTCTTGTAGAGCGGCAGGCCGCCGGGGTCGGCGGAGAGGCCGAGCGGCGAACGCTTGGGTCCGATCAGTGCGGATGCGCCACCGGCGGCGCTGAACCGCTGATTCACATCCGAACAGGGGAGTGACGAGAACTGCACGCCGTAGAGCGGACCGCTCTCTAGCCCGACCGTCGCTGGCGACGGCGGAAAATGCTGCTGCACGATCATGCTGGCGGTGCGGGTCGAAAAGGCGTTGGCGGCCGACGAAAGGTAGGCGCCGGTGATCGCCTTGGCGATGGCCGCCGCGCTGGCGGGCGCCACGACGCCCTGGGCGTCCAGGTTTCCGCTCGGGCCGTCCCGCAGCTTCGCCGTCGTCCGGGCGCCGGCCATGGCATATACCGCCAGCACGTTGCCGACCCGGTCGGTCACCGCGATCACCGCGGGCGTGTTGCGCGCCTTCGCCTCGGCAACGGCCTGGGCGATGACCTTCTGCACATCGGCGACCGTCAGGGCTTCTTGCGCCGGGATGGCGTAGACGCCTGTGTTCGGCGTCGTCGGCGGGGTCGGGGTCGTGGGCGTAGTCGGCGCACTGCTTCCGCCGCCGCCGCAGCCCGCCAGGCCCAGCGCCGTCGCGCAGGCCCAGGCCATCCACACACGCCGACGGCTCATCGCAGGGCCCTCACGCCCTGGGCGACCTGCTGCATCGACTGGCGGAACGCGTCGGGATTGAAGCTGTTGGGATCGCGGACCTCACGGTACGCGCGGTCGAGACTGGGTCGAATGCGGGCCACCGCCCCGCGGTCCGCCTGGCCGGAGGCGACCATGGCGTTCAGCAGCGTGTCGGCGGCCATCACAGCCTGGGCGGCTCCGGTGTAGTCGGTGTAGCGCTTCGCTCCGTCGCCGCTCAGCACCGCGTCGAGGATGGCCAGCGAGTCGGCCTGGCCGAAGCCTCGCGCGGCGAAGGCCGAACTCAGCGCGCGCGAGGTCTCCGCGAGCCTGGCGCCGGTCCGGATCGAGTCTGCGCGATCGCGGCCGAGCGCGGCATGGAAGGCCCTGGAGTCCGCGTCGAAGCGGCTCGCGAGCCCCGGCGCGACGACCTTCGCCGCCGCGGCCAACATGATCATGTTCTCGTCGTTGAAGGGCACGACGCCAATCTGCCCGCCGCGTCCCGGGTTCGGCTGACCGGTCAGCCTGGCCTTAGGATCGTCCGAGATCGTGCGGTGGCAGGCATGGCAGTCGAAGAAATAGAGCTCCGGGAACGCCCCGGATGTCTTCGACGGTTCGCCATAGAGCGTCAGCGCCCGATCCAGCGCCATCGCCTGACCGACGGCCCAGGTCTTCACGCCGCCCGCGTAGGTCTTGCGGGTCCGATAGTCGGCGTCCTGATCGTAGTGCTGCTGGATGGAGGAGAAGAGGTCGAGCTCGAAATTCACCCGCGGATGGCCGGCCGCCATCATCTGGTGGGTGACGAACTGGCCTGACTTCGAACTGCCGTAGTGGCAGTCGAGGCAGACGCCGGCGCGAACCTTCGGATCGTCGAGCGCCTTCATGCCCCTGGCGACATTGGACGCGTGAGTGGCGCCGACCACATAGTGGCTGGCGATCCACCCGCCGGCGCCGCCGTGGCACGCCTCGCAACCCACGCCGTCGGACAGTTGGTAGCGCGCGCCGCGCTCGGCGGCGGGGTCGCTGTGACAGCCGAGGCACGCCTTAGCATTCTGGGCGGGACCCAGGCCCAGCCGGTTGGCGATGGCCTGCCCCCGGGATTCCGTCAGCACCCGCCAGGCCCGGCTGTGCAGGCCTGCGGGACTGGAAGGGTTCTGCCAGGTGATCAATTCATTCTGGCGCACGACCAGCCCAGTCGCCGCCGGCCGGCTGTGGCAGGTGGAGCCTGCGCAGGACGCCACGCCCTCGTGGGCTCCCACGCGTCCGGCGGCCGGCGAGTCAGCCGAAAATGCGCTCGCGGCGAAGGCTGACGCCACCACTGCGCAAAGCAAGCCGATCGCGCTCGAAAGTCGTCCCCGCCCCATCGTCACTCCAACGATGCCCCCCGAGCGGGAATCTTACCCTCCCGCGTACGGCTTAGGTAGCAGTATTGCGCGAAGGCATGAAGCGCCTCTTCGGACATGACGCTCGCGACGCAATGTGCGGGTTAACTACAGAAAACATTTGCCAAAACCCGTTACGCAACTCACTAACAAACGGTTACTTTGGGGGAGGCTAACGCATGAGGTTGCCTCGCGTAGGCCTAGGCTCTCGCGTTTGTCTGATTCTGGCGTCGACCGCGTTCACCGCGCCGGCCGTCGCCTGGGGGCAGGCTGCGCCGCCGACAGGCGTTACGGCGCCTGAATTGAATCCGGCCGCGCGAGTTCCGCGCCCCGTGCCTCGCGACCAGGACATATTCGCCCCCGAACCGGCGGGGCCCTGCCCACTCGACGGCTCGACGGTCCAAGTCACCCTCAGTTCGGTCACGTTCCGCGGCGCCACCGCCGTGCCAGCCGCTGATTTCGCGGGGACCTACGCGGAATATGTCGGTAAGCCGGCCTCGGTTTCCGCGGTCTGCGCCATCCGGGACCGCGCCGCGCGCATCCTCTTCGATCGCGGCGTCCTCGCCCGGGTGGAGATTCCAGAACAGCGGATCGCCGGCGGCGCGCTGGTGCTTGAGGTGATCGAAGCCCACGTGGTCAACGTCCGCGTCCGCGGCGACATCGGCCCGGCCCAGGCCGCCGTCGAGCGCTACGTCGAGAATCTGCGCGGGATGAAGCCGTTCGATATGCGCAAGGCCCAGCGCTACCTGCTGCTGGCCTCCGATGTTCCCGGCGTGCGCGTCCGCGCTGCCGTGAAGCCGTCAACCACCGGAGAACGGGGAGCCGTCGACATCGACGTCTCGGTGACCCGTGACGCGGTCAACGCCGTGGCCAACGTACAGAACTTCGGCTCGCATGCAGCGGGTCCCTGGGCCGGCCTGGTGCGCGGCGATTTCCAGAGCTTCACCCAGTATGGCGAGAACACCTCGGTGGTCGCCTACCACACGCTCAACAAGGACGAGCAGTGGGTGCTGCAACTCTCCGAGGCCGTCCGCCTGGGCTCCGACGGCTGGATCGGACGAGGCTCGTTGGTCTATGGCGAGAGCCGGCCGGGCGGCGCGATCAGCGCCATCGGCCTAAAGAGCAAGTCCATCGTCGCCAATCTTGAAGGCGTCTACCCGCTGATCCGGATGCGACGCGAGAACCTCAACCTCGGCGGCGGCGTCGACTTCGTGAACCAGGACACCGACATCGCCGGCGGCCTGTTCAGCCGCGACCGACTGCGGGTGGCCTACCTGAGGGCGGACGGCGACCTCAGGACCCGCGCGCTCGGCCATCTGGTCCAGCTCGATGGCGCGATCACGGTCCGCAAGGGCTTTTCAGGCCTGGGCGCCAGCGACTCCAATGACGGCCTGATCACCCGCGGCTTCGCCAAGCCCGACGCCTGGCTGGTGCGCGGCGTCGGCAGCGCCGAGACCCTGCTGGCCGATCGCCTGAGCGGCAGCGTCCGCGTGCAGGGCCAGTATGCCCGCGATGCCCTGCTGCCCTACGAGCAGATCTCGCTTGGCGCGCTAAGCATCGGGCGTGGCTACAACCCCGCGGCGATCCTGGGCGACAGCGGCGCCGGTGCGGCGTTCGAACTGCACTATGGTCCAATGCAGCTTCACCCGAAGGTCGTGGCCGCTCCGTTCGGCTTTTTCGATGTCGGCTACGTACATAACAACGATACGGCCAAGTCCGGCCTGCCTTCTGGCCGGACCCTGCGGTCCGTTGGCGCAGGGGTGACGTTGCGGGTGGCGAACCGGGCCAATGTAGAGATTACCTATGCGCATCCGCTGGATGCGGTGTTCGCTGGGGGCTCGCGGCGGAGCGATCGCCTGCTCATCAGCGTCACCGCCAGCATCCTGTGAGACGCGCCTGAGGACATGAGTATGCTGAGCCTCGCCAAAGATCGTCCGGACGCCCGCAGGTCGCGGCGCGAGTTGCTCGCCCGGACGGCGCTTTGCGGGGCTATGTTCGGCTTCCTCGCCTCCCCGGCGTTTGCCGCGCCGGTGTTTGGCGGCGCGACCCAGGCGGGCGGCGGCGGCGCGCCGACCATCGCCACCGGCGCTGCCACTACGGTGACGCTGCACGCCAGCCGCACGATCATCAGTTGGAACAGTTTCGACGTCGGAGCGGACGAGTCCGTCGACTTCAATTTCGGCGCGCGCAACTGGATTGTCTTCAACAGGGTCGGCGCGTTCGATCCCGCCAAGATCGACGGCGTGGTCACGGGCCACGTGGGCGCGGCTTTCGGCGGCAACGTGTGGATCTCGTCCCCCGGCGGCATCATCTTCGGCGCAGGCTCGCAGTTCGACGCCGGCGGCATCATGGCGACCACGGCCAACATCGACTCGCTGAGCTTCCTCAATCCAGCCAACAACCTCATCACCTTCGACGGCACGACGGTCATCCCGAAGTCTGCAGTGTTCCTGGACAAGGGCGCGGCGCTCAACGCCCACGGCGGGCTGCTTGCCCTGATCGCGCCCCAGGTTGCGACCGAGGTGAACAGCACCGTCAAGGCCAGCGACGGCGGCAGCGTGCTCCTGGGCGGCGCCCGATCGTTCTCGATCCGCTTCGTCAACACCACGCAGGGCGATCTCGACCTGATCGATTTCATCGTGCCCAGCGCCAGCCAGGGCAGCGACAACGACGTCGCCATCGACCTTCAGGGCCTGACCAGCGGCAACTCGGTGTTCGTCGCGGTCGTCAGCCACGCCAGCGCAGCGGCCGCGGTCATCAACCTCGAAGGCCTGATCACTGCCCAGGCGGCGACCGCCGACGGCGGCGACATCATCCTTTCCGGCGGCGGCGGCATCTCGAACCGGGCGCCGGGCCCGACCCTCGACGGCGCCTTCGACACCGACCTCCACCTGGGTCAGATGACCGCTTCGCGCGACATCCGCATCCAGAACATCGGCATGGTATTCGGCACGCCGTGGCTGCGTCCCTCCAAGAGGCCACCGGTCCAGCAGCCGAGGCCCGATCCCAATGATTGCGGCGCAGACGGCTGCAATGGCAACGGCTACAATGGCTACGGTAACGGCAACGGCTACAATGGCTACGGTAACGGCAATGGCGGTAATGGCGCCGCCGCCCTACTGAACGGCGACGACTTCCTGAAGCTGTCGCTGACGGTCGACCGGACTGCCGATTTCCTGCTGGCCAGCGCCGGCAACCCCACCTTCATCTCCAACCTGACCGCCGGCCGCGACATCAGGTTGGTGGCGACCGCCGACATCGAACTCGGCCGCGCCTCGGCCGGGCGGAACGCCTCCATTGAAGGCAAGTCGATGTCGGTAAACGGCGTGTCCGCCGCCGGCGGCGTGACACTGAGGTCCACAGGCGGCGACATCGGCGTCGCCGGCGCGGGGTTCGGCGGCGACGGCGTGATCAACGGCGCCGGCAATGTCCAGATCGACGGGCTGATACTCACCGGCGGGACGTCGCAGCGGGCATCCGTGCAGGCGACCGGCAATGTCGGCATCGGCGACGGCGTATCCAGCTTCTCAGGCGCAGGCTCCATCGACGTCAACGCGGGCGGCGCCGCCGTCATCAACGCAGGCAACGCCAAGCTCGGCGCGGTGACCGCAGTGGGTGATGTGACGCTGAACGGCGGCGCGCTCGACATCGCGTCAATCCGCGGCGCCCGGATTCTGGCGCGCGCCACCTCGATGAATATCGGCACGGCGACCAGTTCCAGCGACGTCTATGTCTTCTCGCAGGGCGGCTCCGCCACGGTTGGGACAGCAACGGCCGCCGACGACATCTATATCAACGCCACCGGCGGCACGGCGTCCCTAAGGACCGCGGTGATCACCGGCCAAGGCTTCGACGCGGTCAGCCAGGCCTTCCCCGGCAACCCCGACAGCTTCGGCAACGGACGGGTGGTCAGTGTCACATCGACCGGCGACGCCAGGCTGGGCCTTGGAACCGGGTCGGTCACCGGCGCGACCGTTGTCGTGGTCGACGCGAGCCAGGACGCCTTCGTTGACCTGCCAGGAGCCCTGCCGGGTTCACTGACTGTACGAGCCGGCCGGGATGCAAGCCTCGCCGGCCCGACGGCCAACTTCAACCTGATCAACGCCGGGCGCGACCTGTCGCTGGTGCTCACCGGCGGGGATTTCACCAACCTCGGCCTGCTGACCGCCACCCGCAACATCACCGTTGGCGCATCGGGGAACCTCAGGCTCGGCGACGTACGCGCCGACGCCGGGTCGATCAACCTGATGGGCGCGACGGTCAGCGCGGGCTCCGTTACGGCTGCGCAGGACCTGACGCTGCGGGCCACCGGCGGCGGGCTGCAGCTCACCAGCTACAAGGCCGGCCGCGACCTCGTCATCGAGGGCAGCAGCCTCAACCTCGGCACAGCGCTGGCGCCGGTTGGGCGCGACCTGTCGATCACCACGCCCGGCGACTTCACCGGTGCGTCCGACATCTCCGTCGTTCGCAACCTGACCCTGACCGTTAACGGCCTCGCCAATGTCAGGGGGCTGACGGCCGGCAATATGGTCCAGATCACCGCCAGCGATGTGACGCTCGGCGGCACGGTGACCGCGCCCACCATCCAGATCGAGTCCCGCACCGGTGCGCTCCGGGTGGGCGGCTCGGGCGCCGACGGCGCACCGCCGGGCGGCCTGTGGCTGGACAACGCCGAATTCGGCCGATTGCGCGCCTCGACCTCGGTCAACCTCTATGCAGGCCCCACCGCCGGGGCCGCGCGCGGCGACCTGACGTTGCTGACCCTCGATGTCACGCCAGCCTCGACGCCGGTCGTCAACCTTTTCGCCGGGACCGGTAGAACGGTCTTCGTCCAGGGCCGCGCGGCGCCGACAGCGGCCACGGGCGGGATTTTCCGCATCGGCGACAACGCAAACCCGGCCTGGAAGCCGACCTCCATCCTGGTCTCCGGATCCCTGGGCGCCGCCACCTTCGCCGGAGGAAACTATTCCGAGGTCCGCGCCTTCGACGACATCCGGCTGGCGGCCTCGCAGGATATCCTGTTCGGCTCGACGCGGTTCATCAGCCTCATCCAGGGCACGGCAGTCGCAGACATCAACGTGGGCGGACAGAAGCCCACCGGGGTGAACCCGGTCGGCGACGAGGCGTCGCGCGTGTTCATCTCCACGGCCAAGCTGGAGGTTTCCGCGAACGGCAAGGTCGTGCAGCAGAACACCTCGCCCGTACTCGGCCAGTCGGTGGGGCTGTTCCTGACCGGCAAGGCCTCGCCCGCGCTGCTGATCGACCCCCCGCAGGTGGTGGAACTGTTCGGCGGCTATCTCGACGCCTCCGGCAAGTTCATCACCAGCTTCTCGGCGGGCGGCGGCCTCGACTTCAAGATCGTCGACGCGGCCGGGGCTCCGGTCGCCAAGCCGGACGGCGCGATCTACCGCTTCAATACCTGCACGGTCGGCACCCAGGACTGCACCGGGGCCGCGGCTCTTGGCGGCGGCGGCGGCGGCGATGGCGCGGGCGGCGGTGTTCCAGCCAACGCGCTGGCCGGCGCAGGCCTCCCGTCCACGACCGAAGGTGGTTTCACGTCTGAAGACGCCACCGGGGAAGATCCCGGAAAGTCGGATTCCGACGCCGAGTCCGGCCTGGCCGCAGAGGCCGGGGGCGCCCAGCCAGTGCTGCTCGGCGTCGCGCCGGTCGACGTCAAGGAGATCGTCAGCGACCCGGTCTCCGCCGGGGCCGGCAGCGAAGAGATCTGGCGTAAGAAAAGGGCAAAGCAATGATCAGCAGGCGCCTCACAGGTATGCTGGCCCTGGCCCTCACGGGCATGGCCACCGTCGGAAACGCCCAGACCCGGGCAGACCTCATCCCGCTCGGTCGGTCGAGCGCGTCGGGCGCCGTCTGCGAAGCGGTGCGCGACTATGACGATCCCGTGGCGCAGGGCGTCGGCCGCCGCGCCTGGAACGTCCGCTGCCGGGGCTGGGAAGCCAGCCTTGGACGGCTCTATAATCTGCCAGGCGCCGGCGACCAGGCGCTATGGACTGAAGCCCTTGGCAAGCGCGCCGCGTGCACCGAAGGCAAGACCCAGACCCTCGCCGGCCTGGGCTCGGTCACCCGCAGCCCCTGCCGCCTGACCTCCGGCAAGGCGGCCTATGTGACCTATCAGGCCAAAAAAGGGGGCGGGCTCTATACGGCCGAGGGCGCGAGCCAGATCGCCGACGTGCTGGAGACCGGCCTTCGCGTCGTCTCCGGCGTCGCCAAGCCGCCCAAAGCGTCCGACGTCCAGGTCTCTGCCGCCAGCGCCGAGATCGCCGCTGACTTCGGCGGTTCCGCGGGCGGCCTTGCCCGGGCGCAAGCCGCCGCAGCGTCCGACCCCGCCCGCCTGCGGGCACGCGCCTATGTCCAGAACAACGAATGGCGCTTCGACCTTGCCGAGACCGACTTCAAGGCCCTGGTCGCCGATACGCAGGCGCGCAACGCGGCGCCGCGTGAACAGGGCGAGGCCCTGCTGAACCTGGCGCTCAACATCTCCAACAACGGCCGTTTCGCCGAAGCCGACAAGACCTTCGCCGAAGCCGACGCCCAGGTGCGCGCCGCCGACGATGCGATCCTGGCCGCACAGGCGCTGAGCTATCGCGCGCTGCACCTGCGCAACCAGGGCAAGTTCGCTGAAGCCGCCGCCACCGCCCGCCGCGCACTCGTGGCGCGCGAACGGGTCCGCGCCGCCAGCGGCATCGCCGCGGGTGGTCCGACAGTGGTCGCGACCTCCTCCGGCGAAGTCTCCATCGGCAAGGACCTTTCCCAGGGTCTGAATACCCGCTCTGGCGGGGGCGACGTGCTGGGCGGCAGTGTCGTCTCCCTCACCGACCAGCTGCAGGTGCAGGACGCCCAGGCCTATGAGGTCGTGGGCTCGTCCCTCGCCGCCGTCGGCGACGTCGCGGGCGCCCGCGACGCGCTCGGGCGCGCCGGCCGCCTGCTGGACGCCGCCGAGGTCAACGGCGCGCTGAACGTCTGGATGCGGGCGCGCATCGAAGCCGACCTTGCCGACCTCGATTTTGCCGCCGGCCAGACGGCCCAGGCGGTGCAGCGCTACGCCAGCGCCGTTCAAATCCTGCGCCGCCGTCACTCCGGCACGGCGACGGAGGCCGGCCTACTCATGGCGCTAGGCCGCGCCCAGGTCGCCGCACACCAGGAAGACGCCGCGCTGGCGAGCTACGACCGCGCCTTCGGCCTGTTCCAGAGCCAGCGTGGTTCGCTCGGCGCCTCGGCCGACGACGCCGTGCCCTATTTCGATCTGCTGCTCGCCCGTATCGCCAGCGATCCTTCCAAGGCCGATACGTACAAGGCGAAGTTCTTCACCTCGGCCGAGAGCGTGGTCAGTAACGCCACCGCCCAGACGGTCTCCAAGCTCGCCGCGCGCGTGGCCTCGGGCGACGGGGCGATCACCGGCCTGGTGCGGGCGCTGGAAGACACGCGCCGCCAGCTTCGGGCCACCGAAGCGCGCGTCGCGGTGCTCGAAGCCCAGGGCGCCTATGCCGGATCCGCCAAGTCCGACATCGACGCCCAGCTGAAATCTCTTCAGGAACAGTCCGATACGCTGGAAGGCCAACTGTTGGCGGCCAACCCGCGTTACTCGCAGCTGGTCTCCTCGGAGTCCTCACTGAGCGACCTGCAAAAGGGCCTGCGTCCGGACGAGGTCTACCTCAAGCTGGTGCTGCTGGGTGACCGCGGATATGGCATCCTGGTCTCCAAGACCGCCGCCAAGCCCTATCCGGTGAACCTGTCGCGCAACCAGGCCGCCGCGGCCGTGCAGGCGATCCGCGCGCCCTTCGAATCCGAAGACAGCCTGCCGCCCTTCGACGTCGCGAAGTCCTATGCCCTCTTCAGCCAGCTGTTCGGGCCGGTGCGCGCGGATCTGGCCGGCGCGAAGCACCTGATCTACGAGCCCGACGGCGCGCTGATCTCGCTGCCGGTGGCGACCATGGTCATGGAAGACCCGGCGCCGCTCCTGGCGCATCTGAACGCCAACAAGGAACCCGAGTACCGCAAAGTCGCCTGGCTGGGCGCGAAGATCGACTCATCTCTGGTGCTGTCGGCGTCCAGCTTCCTGCAATCGCGAGCCTTCGCCCCCTCGCGGGCCAAGCAGACCTTCCTGGCCTTTGCCGACCCGGAAAGCTCCAAGTCCGAGCCGCGCGCCTTCGCTTCCGTTCTGAAGCGCTCAGGCGGCAAGTTCGACGCCGGCGGCGAGAACATCTGCGAAGGCACCCGCCAGGCTTTGCTGCGCCTCCCCGCCCTGCCCGACACCGCCGACGAGGTGAAGCAGGTCGGCGCGAGTTTCGCCAAGTCCAGCGAGAACTTGCTGCTCGGCGGCTCCTTCACCGATGACGCGGTGAAGGAACGTGGCGACCTCGGCGACTTCAAGGTGCTCTATTTCGCGACCCACGGCCTCCTGCCGCAGCCGTCGGCCTGCCTGCCCGAACCCGCCCTCGTCACCTCGGTCGGCGCCGGCGCTGACAGCGACGGCCTGCTGGACGCCAGCGAAATCCTCGATCTCAAGCTCGACGCCGACCTCGTGGTCCTGTCGGCCTGCGACACCGGCGGCGCCGGCTCGGACAGCGCCGACCAGACCGGCCTGCAGGGCGGCGGCGAGGCGCTGGGCGGTCTGACCCGCGCGGTCATCTATGCCGGCGGTCGCGCCCTGATCGTCTCACACTGGTCCGTGGACTCCGCGGCCACCGTGCGGCTGATGACCGGCCTCTTCGCTGGCCAGGCGGCCACGGAGGGCGAAGCCCTGCAAAAGGCCCAGGTGGTCCTCCAGCAGAGCGCCGAGTGGTCACACCCCTACTTCTGGGCGCCCTTCACCATCGTGGGTGACGGCGCCCGCGCCATGCCCACCGCCACGGGCCGCGCGGCCGACTAGCCGGCCACGCGACTCGGGGTAGCAGCGGCGATCATGTCCAACGCCGCGATCATGTTAGACAAGGAGGCCTACGACGCGGCCGGCCTGAAGCGTCCCATGGGCCGTAACTCGGCTGGCGAGGGCTTCCTGAAGGGCTTCCTGCGCCACGCCGATGTCGAGCGAATATATCTGTGGAACAACCGCGGCCGGCCGCAGAAGGACCTTGAGGGCTTCGTCCAGACCCTCGGGCCGCCCGCCCGACCGGTGACCTGGATCGACGAGGCCGACCGCCTGGGTCTCGCCGACGCCGGCGCGCTCTACATTCCCTCGCCCGAGTTGCAGATGGAGGCCTGGGCGCGCCGCGCGGTGGGCTCCACGGCCTATTCGATAACCGGCGTCACCCACACGATCGCCGAGACCTACATCATGGACCAGATGGCCGGCCTGCTTACCGCGCCAATGGAGCCCTGGGACGCGCTCGTCTGCACCTCACGCGCCGCCCGCAACGCCGTGGAGACCGAGCTCCAGGCCGTGGCGGAATATCTGCACGAACGGTTCGGCGTAACGCGGCTGCCGCCCGCCCAGCTGGTCACCATACCGCTCGGCGTCGAGGCCGGCGCGTTTGCCCACGACCCCGCCGCGCGCAAGGCCTGGCGCGAGGCCCTGGACGTGCCGCAGGACGCCGCTGTCGCCCTGTTTTTCGGCCGGTTCAGCGTGTCGACCAAGATGAACCCCGCGCCCATGGGCCTGGCGCTGCAGGAAGCCGCCCGGCGGACGGGCAAGCCAGTCTTCTGGGTGCTGTTCGGCGGCGCGCGTCGCGCGACGGAGGACGCCGAGTTCCGGGCCGCCGCCGCCGGCTTTTGTCCCGACGTGAAGCTGCGTTTCACCGGCGAACTGGAACCCGACGAGTACGGATCGATATGGTCGATGCCTGACGTCTTCCTGTCGCTCTCTGACAACATCCAGGAGAGCTTCGGCCTGACCCTGGTTGAGGCCATGGCCGCGGGGCTGCCCTGCGTGGTCTCCGATTGGGACGGCTATCGCGACACCATCCGCCACGGCGTCGACGGTTTCCGCATCCGCACCACGACGCCACGGCCGGGGCTGGGGGCCGACCTCGCCTATCGCTACGCCCACGGACTGTCGGGCTACAATGCCTATGCCGGGACCGTCGCCCAGTTCACCGCCATCGACGTAGAGGCGGCGGCCGAAGCGCTGACGGCGCTGTTTTCCGACGGCGACCTTCGCCGGCGCATGGGCCGCGCCGCCAAGGAGCGCGCCGCCGGCGTCTACGATTGGCGCGTGGTGATCGGCCAGTACCAGGCGCTATGGGCGGAGTTGGCGCGTCGCCGCCGGGCCGCGCCGCCGCAGCCGCCCCGGAGCGCCGGCGAGAATCCCTGGCGGCTGGATCCCTTCACGATGTTCGCGTCCTACCCCACCGGGGCCCTGAGCCAAGCCGACACCGCCTGGCTGCCCCGCGCCTATGCCGCGGGCGAGCTCACCGAAATCCTGGCCCGCGCCTCGGTGCGCGATGGCGCCGCCCGCCTGCCGACGCTTGCTGAAACCCACGCCATCGTCCGGGCGCTGTCGCCGGATCACGAGACGGAAATAGGCATCCTGGTCGCCACATTTCCGCCAGAGCGGCGAGCGCTTGTGGAGCGGGGCCTGGTGTGGCTGGCCAAGTACGGGCTGGTGAAGCTTTCGGGAACAAATCCGCAGGCGTGACGATTGGTCCGAGCCCTGCATAACGGCGTTAGCGGTACCGTTTTGCGTCCCTGTATGGTACTCATACGTAGATAGATCATCGCAATGGTTAATCGTTGCACGAGAGGTTTTCAAATGCGTCGCGCACTCTATGGCGTCATTCTAGCTCTTGCCCTTGGGGGCGTCGCCAACGCCAGCGACTTCATTGTCGTTAATTCCACAGACCCTTCGATTGCTCGCGGTCAAGCCTTCGATGCGGGCGCGCGCGTGCCCCTCGCAGCCGGCAGGACCCTGAAGCTTATGCGGCCCTCCGGCGAAGTGACCACCGTTCAGGGCGCCGCCTCCGGCGTGGTCCTGCCCGGCCAGAAGGTCGCGGCGAACGACACCGCCCGCTTCGACACCCTGAAAGCCCTGCTCGACCCGCCGCCAGCCGGCCGCACCTTCGGGGCCCGCCGCGGCGGTTTCTGCCCGCCTGCCGAAAGCCTGGTGACGATGGACGACATCGTCCGCGTCGCCCAGACCAGCGGCTGCAAAGCCGAGGCCCGCACCGCGCTCGACGCCTTCCTGGCCAAGGCCGACAACAACTAGCAGGCTTTGCGAGACGTATGCGGCGCGGCGGCCCCGGCGGTCGCTGCGCCGTTTTGCATTCTGACCCAAGGCCGGCACGGGGCTGGCGCTCACCCGCCGGCCTGACTAGGTTCGCGGCGTGCTGAAACGGCTTACGGCTGCGGTCGCTCTCGTCCTGTCCCTGAATCTCGGCGCCTGCGGCAGTCCGCACGGCCCGGTGGCGCGAGCCGAACCCAACCGACCCTGCCTACAGCACCCGCCAGCGCCGGCCGCCGCGCCCGGCACGGCGGGAATGGTGCTGGTCAAGGGCGGCAAATATTCGCAAGGCGCCGCGCCCAAGCGGGCCGAGGAAGGGCCGCCCCGCCGCACGACCGTGGGCGCCTTCTGGATCGACGCCACCGAGGTCACCAATGACGACTTCGCCCGCTTCGTGGACGCCACCGGCTATGTGACGCTGGCGGAACGGCCACTGGACCCCAAGGCCTATCCGGGCCTCAAGGGAGACCGGCTCAGGCCGTCGTCGATCGTCTTCGTCGGCGGCAAGGATCCGACCGGCTCCGATCCCGGCCAGTGGTGGCGGGTGGTCCAGGGCGCGGACTGGCGCCATCCCCAGGGGCCACAAAGCGCCATCCTCGGCCAGGGCGCACGCCCGGTGGTGCAGATCGCCTACGCCGACGCCCTCGCCTACGCCACCTGGCTGGGCCGCGACCTGCCGACTGAAGCGGAGTGGGAATACGCCGCCCGCGGGGGCCTGAATGACGCGCAATATACCTGGGGCGACAAGCCGCTGGACCTGCAGAAGCCCCAGGCCAACGTCTGGCAGGGCCCCTTCCCGTCGGTCGATACCGGCGCCGATGGCTACAAGGCCCGCACCGCCCCGGTCGGCTGCTTCCCGGCCAACGGCTACGGCCTCTACGACATGGCCGGCAATGTCTGGGAATGGGCCAAGGACTGGTACCGGCCCAACCTCGACCCGAAGGCCGGCGCCGACCCGTCCGGCCCGTCAGAGATGGAAGCCTTCGACCCCGGCGATCCGGTGGAGCGGCGCCATGTGATCAAGGGCGGCTCGTTCCTGTGCGCCGACAACTTCTGCTTCCGCTATCGCCCGCCAGCGCGCGAAGCCGGCCCGACCGACACCGGCTCCGACCACGTGGGCTTCCGCACCATCCTTCGGGTCAGGGACAGCAGGCATGCCGCGCTTTGACGTTGCGATCATGGGCTCCGGCATGGCCGGAGCCGGCGCGGCCTATGAACTTTCGGCGCACGCCAGTGTGCTGCTCCTTGAGCGGGAAGACGCCCATGGCTACCACACCACCGGCCGGTCTGCGGCGCTCTACATCGAGACCTATGGAAACGCGGTGATCCGTGGCCTGACCCGGTCGAGCCGCGCCTTCTTTGAGGCTCCGCCGGAGGGATTCTGCAGCCATCCGCTGCTGTCGCCGCGCGGTTGCCTGACCATCGGCCGGGCGGATCAGTCCGAGGCGCTGGCGAAGGCGCTGGCTGAAGCGCCCGGGGTGATGGAGCCGCTCAGCCGGGAGGCCGTGCTGGCGCGGGTTCCGGCGCTCCGGCCTGAATACGTCGTTGGCGGCCTGCTGGAGCCCGCGGCCATGGACGCCGATGTCGAGGCCCTGCACCAGGGCTTTCTGCGCGGGGCCCGACAGCGTGGGGCCGACATCCGGCTCGGCCAGGAGGTCGCGGCAATCGCACGCAACGCCGGCGGATTTGTCGTGACCTGCGCCGACGGGTCGATCGTCGAGACCGGAGTGCTGGTCAACGCCGCCGGGGCCTGGGCCGATGTCATCGCGAAACTGGCAGGCGTCGCGGCGGTCGGCCTGCAGCCCATGCGCCGGACCGCCGTGATCGTAGATGCGCCGCCACGGGTGGACGCCCGCCGTTGGCCAGCCGTGATCGACGTGGACGAGCAGTTCTACTTCAAGCCCGAAGCCGGCCGGATCCTGGCATCACCCGCCGACGAGACCCCAAGCGAACCCTGCGACGCCTGGGCCGACGATCTGGACGTTGCGGTCTGCATCGACCGCATGCAGGCCGCCGCCGACATACCCGTGCAGCGGATCGTGCGTTCCTGGGCGGGCCTGCGCAGTTTTGTCGCCGACCGCTCGCCGGTGATCGGCTTCGACGATGGCGTTCCGGGATTCTTCTGGCTGGCCGGCCAGGGCGGCTATGGCGTACAGACCGCGCCGGCCGCCGCCCGCGCCGCCGCGGCGCTGGCCAGGGGCGAGCCCCTGCCGAGCGACGTCGCCGCAGAGGGAGTCAGCGCCCGAGGTCTGGCGCCGACGCGGCTGAGATAGCCGCTAAGGAAAACGCCGCCGGCGGAGCCGGCGGCGCATTCAGACCGACACTCCGGCGCTTCAGGCGGCCAGCGCTTGCCGACGCTTGCCGACGCTTGCCGCGCAGCGTCGCGCCGATGCCGCCGAAGCCCACGATCATAAGGGCCCAGCTCGCCGGCTCGGGCACGCCGCCGGTCTGGGCGGCGGCGAACGACAGCACGCCGCCGTAGGAGCCGTTGCCGTTGCTGGTCCCGCGAACGATCATCTCCTGTTGGCCTGCCTGCACCAGGACATCGTCAAGAAAGCCGTTATCGCGGCGGCCCTGACGACTCAGGCTGAATTCGTGCCCGTTGATTGTTACGGAGGTGAAGTTGATGTCGCCGGTGCTGGCGCCCTCGGCGAAGATCGAGGTCAAGGCCGCCGACATCGTGCCGGCCCGGTCGAGGGTCCAGTGGAAGATGTCCTGGAAGAGCGGGTTCTGAGGCGTGGTGGCCGCGATGCTGTTACCCTCGAAGCTCGCCGTAAACGATCCATCCGGCGCCTGCTGGGTGATGTGGAGCGACGTCGCCGCATGGGCGGCCGGTGCGCCGGCGGCCATCAGGGCCGCAGCGACCGAGGCCGCGAGAAACAGTTTTTTCATCTCACCTATCTCCAAAACAACCCCCCGGCCCCAATTAGAGGCGCGAGGTCAGATCTTCCCCCATGGTCCCAGGCGGGCGCCTCCGGGAGGCGGCCACTCGGCGTTTCGCGGGCCTTGCAACCACGTCCTGGCAACGGCCATCGGCCCAGATTTCGACCCGTTCGCACCTCGGTTCGTCGTGCAGTGTCGCCTGCGCCATCGCGATAGCGGCCTGGATCCCGGCCTGTTCGAGCCCGGCGCAATCGATCAGACGAGGCTGCGGCCGGAGCCCAGCCAACGGCTCGGCTTCGAACCGGAACAGGTGAAAGCGCGGCGGCGTCTGCTTTGGCGACGCCGCGCAAGACACCGCAGGTCCGGCGCTCCTTGACCCGCGACCCATCTGGTTCGCATCTGTCATCCGGGGCCGCCCGGCAAGACAGGCGCCGAGCCTGGCCCACAAACTCTTCATCAGATGAATGGCCTCCGTTGGCGGGCGCGCGGGCCCGCAGACAGGAGCCGCAACGCCCCGCCTTCCCCCGTCCCGAGCCTAGTGCGCAGGCTCGGAGATCCCGGCGCCGAGGGCGTGGACCAGGGCGGCGTCGGCGATCAGCCGCCTGGCCTGTACCCCCGCCACCAAGGTGCGCCGGGCAACACGGGTGTCCTCCGCAGCGAGTAACGCAGCTCTGGAGCCAAGTCCGGCGGCAAACCGGCTGCGGGCGGTCTGGCATACGGCTTCGGCCTGCACGAGGCGGCGCTGCGCCGCGCTCAGCCGGCGCTCAACAGCCTGTTCGTCGGAGGTGGCATGGGCGACGTCATGCAGGGCGCCGAGCAGGGCCCGTTCGTATTCATTGGCTGCGGCGTCGCGCTTGAGCCGCGCGGCGTCAAGGTCGGCTCCGGGATCGCCATCGAGGTTCGGGGACCACAGCCCAAGCCCCGTCTGGCCGATATCCGAACCCAGGCTGACAAAGTGGTTCAGCCCAAGCGCGTGAGGGCCCAGGAGGGCGGACAGGCTGAGCCGGGAGAGCGCGGAAGCCCGGGTCGCGGCAAAGTGCGCCTCGGCCGCGGCGGCCCGCCAGCGCGCGGCCTGCAGGTCAGGCCGCTGGCTGATCAGTTGCTCGAGCCGACCGCTGGGGAGCTGGAAAATCGGCCGCGCCCCGCTCGGCCTGGGCAGGTACAGCTTCGGGTCCGGCTCGCCGCCGACCAGCACCGCCAACCGGCTGCGCGCCCCGCCGACCTCTCTGTCGAGCGCCGCGACCGCCTGACGCTCGAGGGGCGTGACCGGCTCGCCACGGCCCACCCGGGCCCGGGCCGCATCAAGGTCGGCGGCCAGCCGCCAGAATTCAGCATAGGCCCGGACCACGCCGGTAGTCAGCAGAAGCTGGGCCTGCGCCCGCTCAAGCCGCGCGGCCTCATCCTCGGACGCCGCCGCCGCCAGCCCGGCCCGGTCGCGGCGCCACCGGTCGAGAGCGGCCGGATCGGGCCCGTGCTTCTCGCCCGGTTTCGGCAGAGGCGCCGGCCAGGCCGCGCGCACCCGCGCGGATGCGGCGTCCAGGCTGGGCACGCCTCCCAGGGCCTGGGCGATCAGGGCGCTCAATTGATCGTCGCCATAGGCGAGCCACCAGCGTTCGCCGGGGAAAACGATGGCCGCGTTCTCCAGGCTGGAGCGCGGCGCAAGCGGCTGGCGCGTCAGGCTAACGAGCTCCGCGGCGCCGGCTGGCGGCGTAAGAGCGACCACTGCCAGGGCCGACAGCGCGGAAAGGAACAGGATGCGGGTCATTCCGCGCCTCAAAATGAATGGACGAAGCGCTTGAGTTCGCTTCGGACTTTGATGTTCCGGCGCGCGAAAGCCACCATTGGCCGGGCTTGAAAAACAAAAGCCGAAGGTCGTGGAAGTCCGTCGCCCCGAGACGGCGGCATTCCGATGGGGGAAAATTCAGGCCGGCGGCTCTCTTCCAGTAGCCTGCCCGATGCCGCCCCGGCGGTTCTGGCCGGCCGCCAATTGAGCATGGCCCCACGCTGCTCGCTTGAAGTTGCTTGGCCCGTCGAAGCGGACACGCGCCCCAGCGTGCCCAGACTTGGCAGGTCGAGCGAACCGCGCCGCGGGGTTCACCCCCCAATAGCGGACCGCGCGGCGCGGTTCACCATTCCCATATGTACTTTATATTTATCCATTAATTTCGGATATCGCGATATATATTAGAATAGATATAATGTTATTGAGTGAACAATCGCCGCTTCCATAATTATATACAGCTAAATTGGAATTTAATTCATAGCAACGGCTTGCGAACATTCGCTAAAGGTGCTCGAAGGGAAGGGATATGATCCCTTTTCATGACCGAACTGTCTGGCTCTCGCGCCACATCCTGCCCCACGAACCCGCCCTGCGGGCGTGGCTCCGTCGACGTCGCGTGGACGGACTGGAAACCGACGACATCATCCAGGAAACCTATGCGGTCCTGGCTGGCCTGGCCGCGGTCGACCACATCGAATCGCCGCGCGCCTACGCGTTCCAGACCGCCCAGTCGGTGATCCTGCGCCACCTGCGGCGCGCGCGGATCGTCCGCATTGACGCGATCGGCGACATAGACCTTTTGACCACCGCGATCGACGAACCGTCGCCTGAGCGTCAGGTCTCGGCGCGCGAGGAGCTGCGCCGGGTGACCGAGCTGATCGCCGAGTTGCCCACCAAGTGCCGCGAGGCGTTTACCCTGCGAAAGGTCGAGGGTCTGTCGCAGCGGGACGTGGCGCAGCGCATGGGAATTTCGGAGAGCACTGTCGAAAAACATATCGGTCGTGCACTGCGGACTTTGATCTGCGCGATGAAGTATGGCGGAATTTACCCTGCCGGGGCATCTCAGGGACTAGGGGACGGGAATCTACGAGAGAATGACAACTCGCGAATCCAGCGAAGACATAGATAACGCGGCTGCCGAGTGGGCAGCGCGGCTCGATGGCGCGCCCCTCTCGCCCGAAGAAACACTGACCCTGGAAGCCTGGGCCGCCGCCGATACACGGCGACAGGGCGCGCTGGCCAGAGCCATGGCCATCCTCACTCATTTCGACCGGGCCAAGGCGCTCGGGCCGCAGTTCGACCCCCGCTCCTACCGCGCCGTGCGGCCGACGCTGCGGCTGGGCCGACGTGAATTCATGGCCGGCGGCGCGCTGGCCGCCGGCATCGGCGTCGTCGCGGTAATGCTCCCGGCCCTGGGCGCCCAGACCTACGCCACCGCCAGGGGGGAGGTCAGGTCGGTACCGCTCGGCGACGGCTCGGTGATCTGGCTGAACACCGACAGCAAGGTCCGCGTCGACTATAGCGACTCCCACCGCGGCGTGCTGCTGGTGGCCGGAGAGGCGCTGTTCGACGTCGCCAAGGATCGGTCGCGACCCTTCATCGTGCGGGCCGACGAGATGAACGTCCGCGCCGTCGGCACCAGTTTCTCAGTCAGTCGGCTGGCCGGCCAGCCGATCGAGGTTCTGGTCCGCGAAGGCATCGTCGACATGGGGCCCCGCGCCGCCTCGGGCCCACCGGTGCGCCTGACAGCCGGCGCCCGGGCCGTGGCCAGGGATTCGGGACCTGTTCGGGTCAGCATGCCGGGTGACCATGCCGTGCTGCGCTCGCTGTCCTGGAGCAAGGGACTACTGGATTTCGACGGCGCCACCCTCACAGAGGCCGCCGCTACCTTTGCCCGCTACAGCGACCAGCGCATCATCATCGACGACCCCGAAATCGCCCGGCGCTCGGTCACCGGCCTGTTCTCCTCAACGAACCCCGTCGGCTTCGCGGAAGCCGTCGCGCTCAGCATGAATCTGCGGACGCGGAGCGAGGCCGGGGCGATCCACCTCAGCCGCTAGACGCCCCCGTCGATAAAAATTCACCGCAGAGTGGGGGGAATAGCCTCGCCGTGTCTCTATTTCAGACGCACCCCGCCGGGCTCCCACTCCGACAGCCCCCGGCGGCGCACCCACTGACGGTGAGGGGGACTGATGAGGGCGGCGCTGGCCGGAGGGGTAGCTGTGTTGATCGTGGCCGCCGGGCTGCCGGTCGGCGCGTGGGCGCTCACGGCTGTGTTCGACGTGCCAGCTCAGTCCGCCCTCACCGCCATTCCCGAATTCGCTCGCCAAGCTGGCGTGCAGATCGTCGCACCGGCCGACGATCTCAAGAGGGTCCGGACGCCCGCGCTGCGCGGCGCCATGGACATCCACACCGCACTGGCGCGCCTGATCGCCAACACCGGCCTGGAAGTGGCCGCTGTCAACGGCAGCGCCATCACCCTGCGCGTCGAGCGCGTCGAGCGCCGCCGCGCCGCGCCGCCGGTCACCCTGGCGAGCGCCGGCGCCCCGACCGGCGTCTCCCGGCCAGCGGTCGCCACCGAGCTCGAAGCCCTGGTGGTCTTCGGCGGCGGCCAGTCGCGTCAGGTTCAGATCGTTCCCGGCAAGGAGCTCTCCGTGCTGCCGCCGGGGTCGAGCCCATTGCGACTGGTGTCCAGGCTACCCAGCGTGAACTTCGAGTCCGCGGACGCCTTCGGCGGCAATGAATGGTCGACCCGCTTTTCGGTGCGCAACTTCAACCAGGGCCGACTGGGCTTTACGCTGGACGACGTGCCGCTGGGCGATATGACTTACGGCAACCACAACGGCCTGCACATCTCGCGGGCCATCACCGGCGAGAACCTGGAGTCGGTGGAGCTCAACCAGGGCGCCGGCTCCCTGGACGCTGCGTCGAGCAGCAACCTGGGCGGCACGCTGAGGTTCGTCTCTCGCGAGCCCGGCCGCGAGCCCGGCGTCTCGGCAGAGGCCGCTGCAGGGAGCGACCATACACTGCGCGGCGTAGTGCGGCTTGAAAGCGGCACGGTCGCCAACGGGCTAAGAGGCTACGCCAGCTACGCCTACAGCACGACCCAGAAGTGGCAGGGCGGCGGGCGACAATATTCCCAACAGGTCAATCTCAAGGCCGTCCAGCCACTGGCCGGCGGAACCCTTACCGGGTTCGTGAACCTGTCGCGACGCCGTGAAAGCGACCCGCAGGACTTGAGCCTCGAGATGATCGGTCGGCTAGGCAAGGGCTGGGATAACATCTCCAACGACTGGCCGCTGGCGGTGCGTCTGGCCGAAATCGCCGGCAATCGCGGCGGCCCGGGCGGCACGGGCGTGACGCCGCACAATCCCGAGGCGGGTGTGGTCTTTCCGGCGCCGATCACCAGCGTCGACGACGCCTACTATGACTCAACCACCGCCCGCGATGACGTGTTGAGCGCGCTGACGCTGCGGCTTCCGGTTGGCAGCCAGCTGGCCTTGAAGGCCACGGTCTATGGGCATTGGGATAGGGGTCAAGGTCTCTGGTGGACGCCCTATGTCGCCTCGCCCAACTATGGCGTCGCCAGCGCGACCACCGACAATGCGCCGATCTCGATCCGCTCGACGGAGTACGACATCCGCCGCCGCGGCCTGCTGGCGAGCGGTGCAGCTAAGCTCGGCGATCATTCCCTCGCCGCGGGCCTCTGGCTCGAGGACAACGATTTCGTCCAGGCGCGGCGCTTCTATGGCCTCGATCTGGCCGCGCCGCAGCGCGACTACGCCGACTTTCAAAAGGGCGCCTTCCGCACCGACTGGGCCTACCATTTTTTCACCCGGACCCGGCAGTTCTACGTCCAGGACGAGTGGGCCGCGAGCGAGGCCCTGACGGTGACCACGGGGTTCAAGTCCCTCACCGTGACCAATCACGCGACCACCCGCGCCGGCCCCAACAAGGATGGCATGATCAGCGCCAGGAACCACTTCCTGCCGCGGGTCGGACTGCGCTACCGGCTCGATGCGGGCGACGAGTTCTTCGCCAACTACGGGCGTAGCATGCGCGCCTTCCCGAGCTCCAACACATCCGGCCCCTTCGCGGGGACCGGCGCGGCGTTCCAGGCGATCAAGTCCACCCTGAAGCCCGAGATCTCCGACAGCCTCGAACTGGGGTGGCGCCACAGCGCAGCGGACGTGACCATGCTCACAGCCCTCTATGGCGTGAGGTTTCACAACCGGCTGTTCTCCACCCCGGTAGGCCGCGGCATCCAGGGCAACCCCCTGATCCTGGCCAACGTGGGCAGCGTGACGGCCTACGGCCTCGAGACCGCGGTCTCCTGGCGGTTCGCACCCAACTGGACGGCCTTCACCTCCTACGCCTTCAACCATGCCCAGTATGACAATGACGTCTTCGACGGCGACGGCGTGCGCATCGGCCGGACCGCCGGCAAGCTGGCCGTCGACGCCCCGAAGCACCTGGCCAAGGCGCACGTCGAATATCAGCGTGACGGGGTCTTCGCCCACCTGGGCGTCTCCTATCTCAGCCACCGCTACTTCACTTTCGAGAACGACCAGAAAGTCCCCGCGCAGCTCACCGCCGATCTGACGGCGGGCTACCGCTTCTCAGGCTCACCGCTACGCGACGGCCTCGAGGCTCAGGTGAACGTCTCGAACCTGTTCGACTCGCAGCACATCTCGACCATCGGCAGCAACGACTTCACCCTTCGCGGCGACAGCCAGACGCTCCTCATCGGTCCCCCGCGACAGATCTTCGTCACCCTGCGGAAGACTTTTTAGCCACACCCGCGCCGAAGAAGCGCTGCGCGCCGAACGCGGCGGGCGACGGCGATGGCGGCGCTGGGCCGGCCGCGCATCGACAGGGCGGTGGACCGCCGGGCTCTTCGGCGCCGGTCCACCGCGAGCCCGGACGCTTTTCCGGACCGGCTTGGGAGCCAATTCATGAATTCTCGCATCGCGCTGTTTGCTGCAGCGTCCTTCCTTTCACTGTGGGCCTCCGTCGCTGCGGCAGCCGACGCCGCCGTTTCGGCCACCGTCGAGGAAGTTGTCGTCACCGGCACGCGCACCGAAGGCCGCACGCGCCTCGAAAGCCTGGCGCCGGTCGACGTCATCTCGACCCAGGCTCTGGCCCAGCGCGGCACGCCGGAGCTGGCCCAGGCGTTGGCGGCGTTGGCGCCCTCCATGGACTTCCCCCGGCCGGCCATCAGCGACGGCTCGGACTCGGTGCGTCCCGCCACCCTGCGGGGTCTCGCGCCCGACCAGACGCTTGTGCTGCTGAACGGCCTGCGGCGACACACGTCCGCGCTGGTCAATGTGAACGGTTCGATTGGGCGGAGTTCCGCCGCGGTCGACCTGAACGCCATTCCCTCCGTGGCCCTGGACCACGTGGAAATCCTGCGCGACGGGGCCTCGGCCCAGTACGGTTCGGACGCCATCGCCGGGGTGATCAACCTTCGCCTGCGTGAAGCCCGCGAAGGCGGGTCGGCGAGCGTCAGCTACGGGCTTTACGACACCGACGTCAAAACCGCGCGGAATCCCGGCGGCAAGCACAAGACCGACGGGGTCACCACGACGGTCGCCGGCTGGCAGGGCCTGCCGCTGGGCGCTGCCGGCTTCCTGACGGTCTCCGGCGAGTACCGCTTCCGCAACCCGACCAGCCGTGGCGATCTAGACCCGCGGACCACGCCGCCGAAGATCACCTCGCGCTACGGCGATCCGCAGGACGAAGATATCACGCTCTACGGCAACGCTGGTGTTCCGCTGAACGACGCCTGGAATCTCTACAGCTTCGCCGGCTACCAGAAGCGCAAGACCGACAGCGCGGCTAACCCGCGCCTGGCCACCAACGCCAACAATGTGCCCGCCATTTTCCCGGGTGGATTCCTGCCACGGATCACCACCAACATCGACGATTTCACAGTGGCCGGCGGCGCCCGGGGCGAGGTGGCCGGGTTCAGGATCGATGCGGGCTTGGTCTACGGCTACGACAAGATCCACTACGGCGTGGTCGACTCGGTCAACGCCTCGCTGGGCGCGGCCTCCCCCACCCGGTTCGACGCCGGCACGATGCAATACGACCAGGTGGTAGGAACGCTAGACGTCACCCGGCCTCTGGAGATTCACCTCGCGAAGCCCGCCACCCTGGCGTTCGGCGCGGAATACCGGCGCGAGCACTATCAGATCGGCCAGGGCGACCGTGCCTCGTTCATCTTCGGCGGAATCGCCGGAAAGGCGGCCGGCTCGCAGGGCTTCCCGGGCTTCCAGCCCGGTAACGAAGTTGACCGCAGCCGCCACTCCGAGGCCCTTTACATCGACCTCGACGCGCCGGTCACCGACAAGTTCGACGTCGATATCGCAGCCCGTTACGAGCACTTCTCCGACTTCGGCTCCACCGCCAACGGCAAGATCTCCGCCCGCTACGATCTGACGGACGCGTTCGCCCTGCGCGGCACGCTCTCCACCGGGTTCCGGGCGCCGGCCCTGCAGCAGCAGTACTTCACCGCTACCTCGACGAACTTCATCCTGATCAACGGGGTCAACACGCCAGTGGAGGTCGGAACCTTCCCCTCGACCAGCGTCGTCGCCCGTGCGCTTGGCGGCAAGCCGCTGGAGCCGGAGAAGTCGACCAACATCTCCGGCGGCGCGGTCTTCCATCGAGGGCCCTTCGAGCTGACGGTCGACGCCTATCAGATCGACATCGACAACCGGGTGGTGCTCTCCGAGAATATCCAGGGTTCGCCGACCGGTTCGCCGACGGCCATCGCCATCTTCAACCTGATCAACCCGCCCGGCACGGGCTCGGGCCTTGGCGCCGCGCGGTTCTTCATTAACGGCGTCGACACCCGCACCAAGGGTCTGGACGTCGTCGGGCGCTATCGCCTGGAAACCGACCGCGCCGGCCGCTTCGACCTGACGACGGCGGCGAACTTCAATGAGACCAAGGTCCGGCGGATTCCCACCACCGGGGTCCTCTCGGGCCTGCCGGTGCCGCCGATCCTGTTCGACCGCGCCAACCGGCTGATCTTCGAGAAGAGCACGCCCAAGCACAAATACGTCGCCACGGCCGACTGGAAGCTAGGCGACTTCGGCGCGACGGCGACCGCCACCTACTACGGCAACGTACTCGTGCCGAACAACGCCGCGGCGCTTGACTTCAACGCCGGCGCCCACACCCTGGTCGACGTCGAAGCGCGATGGAAGACGCCGTTGGGCCCGGTAGTGGCCGTCGGCGCGGACAATCTGTTCGACGAATACCCGAACCCGACGCCGACCAATGTTAACAGCAACGGGCCGCTGGGCTTCACCAGCTTCTCACCGTTCGGCTTCAACGGCCGGTTCGTATACGGCCGGCTGAGCTACGCCTGGTAGCTGCCCAGGCCGTTCCCGACCCGCCATAGGCGAGGTCGGGAGCGGCCGCTGGCGATGCCGACGTTCGCGCGTGGCAATGCCGACAATGCGCCCGGGCGACCGGCGGAATGTCTGCTTCGATGGCTCCAGAACAGGCGGCGGGCGGCTGGTTCCTTAGCCACCGGTCGCGATCCGTCGGGGGGCCGCGTGGACTCCCGTCGCTCAACTGTCTTTGTGCGAAAAGGTCATCTGAAATGCGAATGAATTCAATTTTATCGGGCGGCGCCGCGCTGGCCTGCGGCCTGACGCTCGTCGGCTCGGCCGCCCAGGCGACGACCATCAGAGACGCCCGGGGCGACTTCCTGCCGTCCTTCGTCCTGAACGGCGACGGCCAGGATCACAGCGACCTCGACGTGCTGAGCGCGACCGCTTTGCGCGCGGCCGACGGCGGGAGCGTCTTCCTGTCCTCGACCCAGGACGGCAATGTGGGCCTGACCGAGAACGGCATTTACGTCTGGGGCATCAACCGCGGAAGCGGCGTGGATCTGCTGAACCAGGAGCCTTTCGCCAACCCGAACGATCCAGGCCGCCCGCCGGTGGGCGCCGGCGTGGACTTCGACGCGTTCATCGTCTTGCACCAGAACGGCGCGGCGGACCTGCACCTGGTCGACATCGTCGACGGCCACTTCGCGGGTCTCGAGACCGCGATCCTCTTCACACCCGAGGACCATGTCGTGTCGATCAATGGCAAGACGATCAGCGTTACGATCCCGTCGTCGCTCCTGCGCAGCACGGGTCGTGACTTCAAGGACTACTCCTACAACGTCTGGCCGCGATTTCGGCGCGTGCCTGATACGAACCTGGTCTCCGACTTCGGCCCGGACGATAGAAGTTTCACCGCCAGCGTACCTGAGCCGGCGACCTGGGGCCTGATGATCATGGGCTTTGGCATGGCCGGCGCAGTCCTCCGCCGTCGCCGGGTCGTGGCCGCCTGAGCCAAAATCCAGCCGCCCGCCGCGCACCGCGTCAGTTCAGGTGCGCGGCGGTGTGGCGGCTATTCCGTCATCTCTGAAATCGCCGACACGAACGCCGCCAGCGCCGCGGAGAGCCGCGGGCCCAGGTCGGGGTCCCCGGCGATGGCCTCGGCGCTCAGCGGCACACCCTGAAGCGGGACGACGATCGAGGCCGCCGCCACCAGCCGGGCGTTCATCATCACCAGCGTCTCCCGCATATGGGCCTGGGCGTGTTCCGCGTGCGGAGAGGCGTTGATCAGCGCCACCGGCGTCTCCGGGAATTCCACGCTGGGAACCAGCCAGTCGAGGGCATTCTTCATCGAACCCGCGACCCCGTGAGCGTATTCCGGGCTGCAGATCACCAGCCCGTCGCAGCGGCCGATCTCGTCGCGCAGCGCCGCGACCACCGTCGGCAGATCGTCGCCGTCCAGGTCCGGATTGAAGTGCGGCAGGTCGCCCAGGCCGTCATAGATCACCACCTCGACGCCGGCAGGGGCGAGCAACTGCAGCGCCGCGACAGCGCGGGTATTCGAGGAGGCCGCCCGGAGGCTGCCGGAGATCGCCAGGATGCGCATGGGACCGAGCTAGTCCGATAGATGGCCGCCGGCCAGTCCTGATCGGCGCTCAGGCGAGGCGCGGGAGGGTCCGTCGCCGGCGGAGCGCGGTCCCAGCCAGGCCAAAGCCCGCGATCAATAGGGACCAGGCGGAGGGCTCTGGCACGCCGCCAGCGGGGCCGCCGCCGCCCTCGCCGCCGCTGCCTGTACCGCCACCACCGCCTGTACCGCCGCCGCCGCCCGTCATGGGGGCCGGATCTCCGAACAGCAGGTCGTCCATGGCGAAGCCGTCGCCCTCGTCGATATCCGTGCCGATGAAGCGAAGCGTCGTGAAGGCGGTGTCGGAGGTGAAGCCGAAGAACGTGACGCCGTCGGTCTGCTGCTCGGGCGGCGTCGCGATATCGATCAGCTCACCGAGTGCGTTCAGCAGCCTGACGCGGGTCCGCAGCCCTCGGTCCTGGAGGTCAGCGAACGTCGCGCCGAACCCCTTCACCGCATGGGCGAAAGTGAGGTCGAATCCGCCGTTGGGAAAAGTGGTGAGGCTGGCGTTCGGGCTGCCATCGAGGTTCTGGACCGGGAACTGGTGCGGCGCGAGGTCGATGAGATTGCCGCCGGCCTGACGGCCAAAACCGGCGAAGGTCAACTGGCCGACGGTCAGCGGACTCTCGGCGAAAGACGCCTCGGCCAGGAAGCTGTTGAAATTCTCCGGAGACATGGCGGGGCCAGTCGCCGTCACAAAAGCGGTGCGCGACGTGAACAGAGCCACCGACGCGTCGGCCGTGCCGGCGGTGAACGCGAAGGCGAGCAGGGCGACGGCAAGGCTGGACGACTTCATGTGTGGGCTCCGCAAACGCCAGCCCCAGAACGGGCGGGCGCTAAGTCCAGGAGCCTTCGGCGTGCGGTTTCCGCCATCCAGGCGGCGGCCCTAGATCAGGTGACGCCTGTCGACCCGCGCCACGAGCTGCGTACCGCGCCAGAGTTCGATGATGACGGCGGCACTGACGTCCAGCACCCGGCTCAGGGCGATTTCGTCGTTGGGCGCTTCGAAGGTCTCGGAGGAGATCCTGCCGTCCTGTTCGATCTCGCTTAAACGGTACACGCGCGCCTCCACGATCATGTCTCTCCGGGGGTGCGCCAGGTGACGCCGATCCTGTCGGTAAAGAGCTCCGTCCAGCAGATTGCCCCCACCGCACGGCCCGGCCAGGCGCGCCGGACTCGAAGCGGTACAGGTGCACGCCTGTCTCGCGAGATGGCGGAAACCTGCAAGCCGCGCCTCCATTGACGGCAACTTCAACCCAAGCCGCGCAATGCCCTGGAGCTCCAAAATGCCCTTCGTCCTCAAGTCAGACGCCCCCGTCGGCGCGCGCCGCGTTTCCGGCGCGACGGCGATCCTTGGCGCCGTCGCGGCCCTGGCGGCCGCCGCGCCCGCGCTGCTGACGCCCGGCGCCGCCCACGCCCAGTTTGTCTGTTCCGGCGCAGCCGGCGTCGATGGCGCGGTGGCGACCAACACCGGGGCTGTCGCCTGCGGCACGAACTCCACAGCAAGCGGTGTGAACGCGAGCGCTGTCGGCCCGACCGCCCAGGCGATCGGCGACAGCTCGACGGCTCACGGCCTGAACAGCGTCGCCAGTGGTCTGGAGAGCACTGCCGAAGGCTTCACCACCCTGGCCAACGGCCGCGGCGGCACTGCGCTCGGCGGCCGCAGCAAGGCCGGCGGGACCTTCTCGACCGCGGTCGGCTGGGCGAACAACGCCAGCGGCCTAAACGCCTTCGCAGGCGGCAACAAGTCGGTCGCCAGCGGCGCATCCTCGGTCGCGCTGGGCGACGTCGCCACGGCAGGTGGCGACCTCAGCGTCGCCATCGGCGCGCAGGCCTCGGCCACGGGCGCGTCCTCGGTGGCGCTGGGCGCCGGCTCGACCGCGACCGAGGCTAACACCGTCTCGGTCGGTTCGGCGGCGGCGCAGCGCCGGATCACCAATGTCGCCGCCGGGACCGGCGCCAACGACGTGGCCACCCTTGGGCAGCTACAGTCCACCTTCGGCGCCATGAACCAGCAGCTCACCACGCTCAGTCGCCGCGCGGACACCGGCACGGCCGGCGCCATGGCCATCGCCGGCCTGCCGCAAGCCTTCGCGCCGGGCAAGGGCATGATCGGCGTCGCTATCGGCAGCTGGCGCGGGCAGGAAGCCTTCGCCTTCGGCGCCTCAAAGGTGTTCGGCGACAATGTCGTGTTCAAAGCCGGCGCCAGCTTCGACGGCCATGGCGGAAACGGGTTCAACGCCGGCGCGGGCTGGCAGTTCTAGTCCTACGCCGGCCGGCGGGGGGACAACCCTCCGCCGGCCCTGCGTAGCCGTCCGCGAACCTCGCCCGGACGCCGGGCGAGTCTGCGAGGCGGTCGATCCTGGCTCTTGGCGCGCCGCGGTCCATGTCGGGAAACCGGTGCGGCAGACTGGTGAACGCTAACGGGGCTGCATGCGGATGGCGCCGTCCAGCCGAACGTCCTCGCCGTTGAAATAGCCGTTGGTGATCATGGCCTCGGCGAGCTGGGCGAATTCGTCCGGCATGCCGAGGCGTTTGGGGAACGGCACCGAGGCGCTCAGTCCGGCCTTCACATGTTCGGCGGCGCGCGCCAGCAGCGGGGTGTCGAAAATCCCCGGCAGGATGGTGTTGACCCGGATCGCCTCGCTGGCGAGATCGCGGGCGATGGTCAGGGTCATGCCGACGACGCCGGCCTTGGAGGCCGCATAGGCGACCTGTCCAATCTGGCCATCCTCCGCCGCCACCGAGGCGGTGTTGACGATCGCGCCGCGGTCTCCATCCTCCAGCACCGGCAGGGTCAGCATACCGGCCGCACTCTTGGTGATGCATCGGAAGGCGCCGATCAGGTTGATCTGGACGATCCGTTCGAAGTTCTCGAGCGGATATTCCTTGATCGCGCCGGTCTCCCGGTCACGCGATACCGTCTTGGCGCCGCCGCCGACCCCGGCGCAATTCACCAGGATCCGTTCCTGGCCAATGGCCGCCCGGGCCTTGGCGAAGGCCGCGTCGATCTCCTCGGTCGAGGTCACGTTGGCCTGGCAGAAGACGCCGCCGAGTTCCCTCGCCAGGGCCTCGCCCAGGTCCGCATTGAGATCGAACAGCGCCACCTTGACGCCGTGGCTCGCCAGCCGACGCGCGGTCGCCGCGCCCAGTCCCGAGGCGCCGCCAGTGATAACGGCGGCAATGGTGCTATCGAGCTTCATGGTCGTTCCTCGCGGCGGGCCTCGTGCGATGTTCTGCACGCCGCACGCTGCGTCAGGCAACGCCCCTTCGACCAGGAAACCTTCCGCCTAGGCTTCCAGGCTCATCAGGCTGGCGTTACCGCCGGCCGAAGTTGTGTCGATGGATACCGTCCGCTCGTTGACGAACCGGTAGAGGTAGTGCGGTCCGCCGGCCTTCGGGCCCGTGCCAGACAGGCCTTCGACGCCGAACGGCTGGACGCAGACCACGGCGCCGATCATCGAGCGGTTGACGTAGAGGTTGCCCACCCTGGCGCGCGCCTGTACCCGCTCGGCGGCGTCGCCCAGGCGGGAATGCAGGCCCATGGTCAGGCCGAAGCCCGAGGCGTTGATGCGGTCCACAACGGCGTCCAGCTCGCCGGCCTTCCAGGTCACCACGTGGAGGATCGGGCCGAACACCTCTTCCTTGAGATCCTCGATCGCATCGAGCCTGATCACGGTCGGGGCGACGAAGTGGCCGCGCCCGGTTCCGTTTGGCAGGTCGCAGGCGGCGATGACCCGGTCGCGGTGCTTCTCAACGTGGGTCAGCAGGCGGGCCTTTGCGGCCTGGTCGATCACCGGGCCGACATCGGTGGCGGGGTCGGCGGGATCACCGATCCTCAGCTCGGCCATGGCGCCCTTCAGCATATGCAGGGTCGCCTCGGCGATGTCCTCCTGCAGGCAAAGCAGGCGAAGCGCCGAGCAGCGCTGGCCGGCGCTTCGGAAGGCCGAGGTGACCACGTCGGTGACCACCTGTTCGGCCAGGGCGGTTGAGTCGACGATCATGGCATTGAGGCCGCCGGTCTCGGCGATCAACGGGACCAGCGGGCGCGTCTCGTCCTCCAGCAGGGTGCGGGCGATGCGCCGCGCAGTCGCCGTCGAACCGGTGAAGGCCACGCCGGCCACGCGGGCGTCGGCGACCAGCGCCTGACCGACATCGGGACCACCGGGGACGAACTGCAGCACGTCCTTCGACACGCCGGCCTCATGCAGCAGCTCGATGGCGCGGCGCGCGATCAGCGGGGTCTGCGGCGCCGGCTTGGCGATCACCGCGTTTCCGGCCACCAGAGCCGCTGTGACCTGGCCCATGAAGATCGCCAGCGGGAAATTCCACGGACTGATGCAGAGGAAGACTCCGCGACCCACGAGGCGCAGCTCGTTGTGCTCGCCGGTGGGGCCGGGAAGGATCTCCGGCCTCAATCGGCGACGCGCCTGGGCGGCGTAGTAGCGGCAGAAATCGACCGCCTCGCGGACCTCGCCGAGCGCATCGACGAACGTCTTGCCCGCCTCACGGACCGCCAGGGCCATCAGCTGCTCGCGGTCGCGTTCCAGCAGGTCGGCGGCGCGCTCAAGGCAGACTGCGCGCGCCTGCACGGCGAGTGCGGCCCAGGCCGGCTGGGCGGCAACGGCCGCGCCTACCGCCCGGCCGCAGGCCGCGACGTCGGCCTCAGCGATCCGGCCCGCGATGCGGCTCTGGTCGGCGGGATCGAGAATGACCGTCGCGCCCTTGGACGCCTTGGCCTCCGCCTCGCGCAGCCAAGTCATCCGCAGGATCTCCATCGCGTCCGCCACGGTCGGCGGATCGGAGACGTCGAGGCCCGCCGAGTTGCCGCGTTCCGGCGCATAGAGCGCGCCCGGCGCCGGGATACGCGGGTTGGCGGAGTAGTCCGCGGCCACGATCAGGGCGCCCGGATCGGTCAGTAGGTCATCGTCGCTGATCGCGGCGTCGGCCAGCTGGTTCACGAAGCTGGAGTTGGCCCCGTTCTCCAGCAGGCGGCGAACCAGATAGGCCAGCAGGTCGCGATAACCGCCCACGGGGGCGTAGATGCGGGCGTTGACATCCTCCTCGGCGACTAGCCGCTCATAGAGGCCGACGCCCATGCCGTGCAGGCGCTGGAACTCGAAATCGCGCCGCGCGCCCGCCCAATGCAGGACCGTCGCGACGGTCAGGGCATTGTGGGTCGCGAAAGCCGGATATAGGTGCTTCGCCTCAAGCATGGCCCGGGCGCAGGCCAGGTAACTGACGTCGGTCGCGGCCTTGCGGGTGAACAGCGGGTAGTCGGAAAGGCCGCTCTCCTGGGCGCGCTTGATCTCGGTGTCCCAATAAGCGCCCTTCACCAGACGCACCGACAGGCGGTGACCCGACGCCGCGCCGAGCGCATCGGCCCAGGCGACCACGGCGGGCGCACGCCGCTGGTAGGCCTGCAGCGCCATGCCCAGGCCGTCCCAGCCGCGCAGGGACGGATCGGCCGCGACGGCTCCGATGATGTCGAGCGACATCTCCAGCCGGTCGGCTTCCTCGGCGTCGACGGTCAGGCCGATGCCGGCGGCCTTGGCGGCGCGGGCCAGCTCCAGCACCAGGCCAGTGAGGTCCGGGACCGCCCGGTCGGCCTGCAACGGCTCGTAGCGGCAATGCAGCGCCGAGAGCTTCACCGAGACGGTGTTGCGGGCGAAAACGTCGCCGTCCTGTGCAGCAGCGCCCACCGCGGCGATCGCGTCCAGATAGGCGCGCTGGTACTCGGCGGCGTCGGCGGCGGTACGGGCCCCCTCCCCCAACATGTCGAACGAATAGCGGAAGAGCGCGCCGTCGGCCTTGCGAGAGCGGCGCAGGCCTTCGGCGATGTCGCGGCCAAGCACGAACTGCTCGCCCATGATCTGCATGGCGCTGGCGACTCCGGCACGCACGGCCGGTTCGCCCATCCGCACGACAAGGCGCTTCAACGGTCCCGGCTCCGGCTCGGCGACGAGGGCGCGTGCAAGCATCAGGCCGATGGTGGCGCTGTTGACGCGCATTGAGGGCGAAGCGCCGGCGTGCGCCCGCCAGTCGCCCTCGCCCACCTTGTCCTGGATCAGGCGGTCGGCGGTGAAGGCGTCAGGCACCCTGAGGTATGCCTCGGCCAGGCCCAACAGCGCGATGCCCTCGTCGGAGTTGAGGCCGTACTCCTGCAGGAAGCGGTCGATCCAGCCGACATGCTTGGAGCCGCGCAGCTCGGCGATCAGGCGCTCGGCGCGGGCCCGGATCGGGGCGACCTCGGCGGCGACCGGCCGGGCCAGCGGTGTCAGGGTCCGCAGCAATTCCGGCTCGGCCCGCCGATAGAGTGGGCGAAGCGCCTTGCGGGCGACGTCGAGGGCGAGCGCGGTCATGGCAATCTCCTGAGCCGCTCAAGATGCCAGATGATTGTCCGAATGTGCTCTGTCATTTCGCCAATAATTACGTATGATCTGAGAATTCTTCGCGATTTGAGAGATGATATCTGGTGATCGACGCCTTTGACCGGAATATTCTTCGGATACTCCAAAGCGACGGTAGGATCACCAACCGCGAACTGGCCGAGCGCTGCCGCCTGTCGCCCGCCGCGACCCATGAGCGGTTCAAGCGCCTGCAGGAGCGCGGCTACATCAAGGGCTTCGCGGCCCTGCTGGATCCCGAGAAGCTCGAACGCGCCCTTTTGATCTTCGTCGAGGTCGTGCTGGACCGTACCACCGGCGATGTCTTCGAGGCCTTCGCCGAAGCGGTGCGCCGCACGCCGGAGATCATGGAATGCCATATGGTGGCCGGCGGCTTCGACTACCTGATACGGGCCCGGGTACAGGATATGGCGGCCTATCGCGCCTTCCTGGGGGAGACCCTGGTGACCATGCCGGGCGTGCGCGAAACCCGCACTTACGCAGTGCTGGAAGAGGTCAAGACCACAACCCAGCTGCCGATCTGATGGATCAGCCCAAGGCGACCGGATAGCGCCAGGCATGAGGATCAGGCGCACCGCCCCGCTGGATGCCCACCAGCTGGTCCCGCAGCCGCCGGGTTACCGCACCTTCCCGGCCGTCGGCGATGGTGAAGGCGCCGGCGGGATGGCGGACCTCGCCGATAGCCGCGATTACCGCCGCCGTGCCGCAGGCGAAGGCCTCGCCCAGCGCGCCGCTGGCCACGTCCGCCTGCCAGGTCTCGAAGGCATAGGGCTGCTCGCGGACCTCAAGGCCGTTGTCTCGCGCCAAAGCGATGACGGACTCCCGGGTGACGCCGGCCAGGATCGTGCCCAGCGGCGGGGTCAGCAGGACCCTTCCATCGAACACGAAGAACACGTTCATCCCGCCGAGTTCCTCCACCCAGCGGTGCTCGGACGCGTCGAGGAAGACCACCTGATCACAGCCGTGGCGGATCGCCTCGGCCTGGGCGAGCAGGCTGGCCGCGTAGTTGCCGCCGCACTTGGCCGCCCCGGTGCCGCCCTCGGCCGCGCGGCTGTACTGCTCGGAGGCCCAGACGCTGACCGGCTTCGCGCCGCCCTTGAAATAGGCGCCTACCGGGCAGGCGATGACACAGAAGATGTATTCCTGCGCGGGCCGCACCCCGAGGAAGGTCTCGCTCGCGAACATGAAGGGTCGCAGATAGAGGCTGCCGTCGCCGGTCGGGATCCAGTCGGCGTCGATCCGGATTAGCGCTTCGACGGCCGCGAGGAAGAGGTCCTCCGGAACGACGGGCATCGCCAACCGCTCAGCCGAACGGGCGAACCGGCGGGCGTTTTCCAGCGGCCGGAACAGGGTCACTCCGCCCTCGGCCGTGCGATAGGCCTTCAGTCCCTCGAAGATCTCCTGCGCGTAGTGCAGCACGGCCGCCGCGGGATCGATGGAGAACGGCTCGCGCGCCCGCACCCGAGCCTCGGACCAGCCCGTCGCCGGTGTCCAGCGCATGGTCACCATGTGGTCGGTGAAGACCTTGCCGAAGCCGGGGTCTTCCATCAGCTGCTCACGCGCCTGGGAACTGGTCGGCGACCTGTGGGCAATGTGTTCGAACACGTCTCTTCTCCTAACACAGCCACGCTGGGCGCCTTGTGGCGCAGCAGCGCCCAGCGACTCTCGGAGCTGTATTGAGCATCAGGCGCGCGCTGCATAGGCCCCAAGCCGCAGGACCCTTCGACGCGCCCGTGGCGGCGTTGCCAAACGCCCGGGCCAAGCGCAGATAGCGCCAATGGAGCACGGCCCTGCGAATCTTTCCCGAGACCCGCAGGCGGTTCGGGATCGATTGACTCTCCTGATCGATCAGAACCAGTTCCCGGAGGCGCTGGGCCTGCTGAGGTCGATGCGGCCCTCCTACCCCCAAGACCCCTGGCTGGCCACGATGGAGGCCTATGTCTACCTGCGGCTCGGGCGCAGCGAGCCGGCGGCGGAGATCGCGGCCGAGGCGCTGAGCCTGGGCTCGGAAGACCCGATGGCGGCGCTGGTGCTGGGCGTGGCGCATCGCAATCTCGGACATCATTTTCCGGCGGCCAAGG
>JBBREC010000002.1:0-62605 GCA_038203295.1 Caulobacterales bacterium | reverse complement strand
CGTCTGGGCCATATGGGCCCGCATGTCGTCGTCGTAGGCCTCCTTGATGAAGGCCCGGACCTCGTCGCGGAAGGCGAGGTCTTCAGCGCTGAAATCCAGATCCATCGGGTTCAGCCCACGCCGTCGAGGTATTCAACCTCGGGCCGACCGCCGAGCACGGCCGCGAACTTCGGGCCCGCGGCCTTGAAGTAGTCGGTGCCACCGTGATGGGTCACCGCGTCCTGGTCCTTGTAGAGTTCAAGCACCTTGTAGGTGGTCGGATCGGTCCGGCTGCGGGTCAACTGGTAGGCCAGGTTGCCGGGCTCGTTGGCGCGGACCTGCTTGGCCAGTTCACCGAAGAAGGCCTCGAATTCGTCCGTCTTGCCGTCCTGGATTTTCAGAACCGCGATCACGCCGATGGTCATGCCGTTTCCTCAGGTTTTCGTTGGCCAACGTTTGTTTGAAACCGGACGGTAGGGCTGAGCAGCCCAAGGAGCAAGGCTCACCCGGCGTCAGCGATCGTCAGCCTTGCCGATCCGGGCCTGCGCTGTTCCAGTGGCGCCGCACAGAACCAGGGAAGCTCATGATCGACCGCAGGAACATGCTCATAGGCGCAGCGGCGGCCGTCGCCACGCCAGCGCTGGCCGCGTCGCAGGACGCGCCGGGCGTGCGCTGGATTCCGGTGGCCGGCGGCCGCCACAAGGTGTGGACCCGGAAGGTCGGCTCGGGTCCGGTCAAGGTGCTCCTGCTGCACGGCGGGCCGGGCTTCAGCCATGATTACCTGGAGGCCTTCACCCCCTTCGCCGAGAAGGCCGGGCTCGAGATCTACTACTATGACCAGTTGGGCTGCGGCCTGTCTGACCGCCCGAACGACTCCTCGTTGTGGACGTTGCCACGCTATCTGATCGAGGTGGAGGAGGTGCGGCGAGGGCTGGGGCTGGACCGCATGGTGCTCTACGGCCATTCGTGGGGCGGGATGCTGGCCATCGAGTATGCGCTGAAGCATCCCGGCCGGCTCAAGGGCCTGGTGATCTCGAACATGACGGCGAGCTGCGCTGAATATGTCCGCCACGCCACGCAGATGCGCGCGGCCCTGTCCGCCGAGGACCAGACGATCATGGCCCGGTACGAGGCCGAGAACAACACCGAGAATCCGACCTACCAGGCGGTGATCGACAAGCTGAACGCCGAACATGTCTGCCGCCTGCCGCAGCCCTGGCCCGAGCCGTTGATGCGCAGTCTCGGCGTCATCAACCAGGTCATCTACAACCAGATGCAGGGGCCCAACGAGTTCGTCATCACCGGCAATTTCAAGGACTGGGACCGCTGGGCCGACCTGCCGCGGATCAAGACGCCAACGATGGTGATGGGCGCGCGCTACGACGAGATGGATCCGGAGCAGATCCGCCGCGAAGGCCGGCTGATTCCCAACGCGAAGACCTGGATCAGCGAGCGAGGCTCGCACCTGACGCTATGGGATGATCAGGACGCCTATTTCGCGGCCCTGATCCCGTTCCTGCAGGGGAAGACCTAGAGGCTCGGCTAGGAACGTTCGTTCCAGCCGTAGGCCACCCAGTGATGGCCGCCCAGGTGGCGGGCTTCAATGACACCGTCGCTGCGCTGGGCCTGGGCCGTGCGGCGAGCCCGCATCGCCAGTCCCGCGAAAGCCAATAGGGCCGAGGCGATCACCGCGATCACCGCGACGGTCGCGGCGAAGACCACGGCGAGGACAGCAGCGACGATGACCGTGGCGGCTGTCGCCAGCGTACCGACGACCATAGCGAGACTGCGAAGCGCCGATCCGTGGCGGGTGGCGAACTCTTTCACCATGGCGTCCTCATTGCCCAGTCTATGGGCGGATTGTCATTATGTTGTCTCACAGGTTCCCTCAGTCAACATGAGATAACCCGCAAGGCGAGCGAAACAACCACTAAGCTGCACCTTCGAGCGCCAATTCGCGCCGTTCGCGCATCACGGCGTCGAAGGCCTGGTTGATCGACGCGGCCTTGGCCTCGGCGACCTCGATGAATTCGTGCGGCAGCCCGCGGGCGCGGGCGCGGTCCGGATGGGATTCGGTAAGCAGGACCTTCCAGGCGGCTCGCAGGTCGCTGTCGCTGGCGTCATGGGCCACGCCCAGCACGACATAGGGATCGCCGGCGTCCTGGCCGAGGTGGGTGGCCTTCAGGCGGCGGAAGGTGAGCGGGCTCTGGCCAAACAGCTCCGAGACCCGCGCCAGATAGGCAAGCTCGTCGGCCGTCACCACCCCGTCTGAGGTGGCCACGAAGAAGAGGCCGTCGATCACGTCCTCCAGCAGCATGGGGCAGCTTCTGTAGCGCTTGGCTAGGCGGCGAGCGTAGCTTTCGAAGCCGCGCGTGGTCTGCCGGGCGAGCTGATAGAGCCGGCGCACATTGCCAGCGCTTTCCGCATCCGACTGGAAGACCGAGGAGAAGGCGTCGAACTCGCTCGACTGCGCGTTGCCGTCGGCCTTTGCCAGCTTGGCGCCAAGCGCGGTAACCGCGGTCGAGAAGGCAGGGTCCTCGCCGGGCAGGCCCGGAGGACAGACGTCGCACTCGGCCTCGTCGAGGTTGCGTGCGGCGAGACCGGCAATTTTGCGCCAGAAGCTCATGAGAGTAAGCGGAAGCCTTACGGGTGTGTCGACACCATGACAATCACGGGTCAGGTTAAATCTTGGACAGGGTTTGGAGTTTCTGGATCGACCGCGGCGGCACCTTCACCGATGTGATCGGTCGGGCCAGCGACGGCGCGGAAACCTCGTTGAAGCTGCTCTCGGCCTCACCCGCGTATCGCGACGCCGCCGTTGAAGCTATGCGACGGATCCTGGGCGCGCGCCCTGACCAGCCCTTCCCGGCCACCCGGGTGGAGGCGATCAAGATGGGGACCACGGTGGCCACCAACGCCCTACTGGAGAGGGCGGGGGCGAAGACGCTGTTCGTCACCACCCGGGGATTCGGGGACAGCCTGGTCATCGGCGACCAGGCCCGGCCGGATCTCTTCGCGCTGACCATCGTGCGGCCCGAGCCACTCTATTCCGGCGTTGTGGAGGCCGACGAGCGGCTGGACGCGACAGGCTCCAAAGTGCGGGCTCTGGACCACGCGGCGCTCACCGAAGCGCTTCAACAGGGGCTCGCTCAAGCATTCACCTCAGTCGCCATCGCCTTCCTCCATTCAGACCTCAACCCGGCGCACGAGCGCCAGGCCGGCGAGATCGCTTATCGTCTCGGCTACAGGTTCGTAGCCTTGAGCCACGAAGTTTCACCTCTCCCCCGTTTTATTCCGCGGGCCGAGACCACCGTCGCCGACGCCTATCTCACGCCGGTGCTGCAGGCCTATGTCAGACAGGTGGCCGACGCGGTGGCCGGCGCGCCGTTGTTCTTCATGACCTCGGCCGGCGGCCTGGTCCGCGCCGAGGCGTTCCGCGGCAAGGATGCCGTCGTCTCTGGTCCCGCCGGCGGGGTGGTCGGCGTGGCGCGGACTGCGGCCCAGGCCGGCGCGGAGGCCGTGCTAGGCTTCGACATGGGCGGCACCTCGACCGACGTCTGCCGGTTCGCCGGCCAGCTCGAGCGGCGCGACACCGCAAAGGTCGCCGGCGTGAAGCTGCGCAGCCCGATGCTGGACGTGGAGACCGTGGCGGCCGGCGGCGGCTCGATCCTGGCCTTCGACGGCATGCGGGCGCGCGCCGGACCGGCCAGCGCCGGCGCCAACCCCGGCCCCGCCGCCTATGGCCGGGGCGGCCCGGCCACCGTCACCGACGCCAACCTTGTGCTCGGTCGACTGGACCCGCGGTTCTTCCCCCGCGTATTCGGGACAACGGGCGAGAGCCCGCTGGATCCCGCCGCCGCCCGCGCCCACCTGGCCGACCTCGCCAAGGCTATGGGCGCCGAGAGCGTCGAGGCCGCCGCCGAGGGCTTCGTCGCCGTCGCCGTCGAACAGATGGCCCAGGCCGTGCGCCGCATCTCCACCGAACGCGGCTTCGATCCGAGAGAGCATGCGCTGACCGCTTTCGGCGGCGCCGCCGGCCAGGTCGCCTGCCAGACCGCCGAGGCGCTGGGGGTCACCGACATTCTCTGCCCCAGGTACGCCAGCGTGCTCAGCGCGTGGGGAATCGGCCAGGCGCAGGTGACGGCTCTAAGGCAGGCGGGGCTGGAGGTTCCGCTGGATGCCGGCGGTCTGGTCCGCGCCCGGACGGCGCTGGCCGAGGTGGAGACCGCCGCCCGCGAGGCCATGGCCGAACAGGGCGCCGAGGCCGCCGCCATCCGCCAGACGCTCCGCCTTCGATACGACGGCGCCGACGCCGAGCTGCCGGTCCCGCTCGATGATCTGGCAACCGCCAAGACCCAATTCGAGCAGGCCCACCACAGGCTGTTCGGCTTCATCGAACCCGCGCGGACGATCCTGATCGCCGCGGTCGAGGCAGAGGCGATAACCACCCCTTCTCCCCCAGTGGGAGAAGGTGGCAGCTGCAGGCTGACGGATGAGGGGTCGCACTCAGCCATCGGCGAGACCCCTCAGCCGCCCCGTTTCGCGGCCCACCTTCTCCCACGGGGGAAGAAGGTCATCATCGCAATGTATGCCCACGGCCAGTGGTGGGACGCTCCTGTCCTTGCCGCCGAAACCCTCACCAACGCCGACGGCCCGGCGCTCATCGTCCGCGCCGACACCCAGATCGCGCTGCTGCCCGGGTGGCGGGCCACGGTTGGGGCGGATGGCCTGATCCGGCTCAGCCGCACGACGGCCGCGGCCCACCAGGCCATCGCCCTCGACAAGCCAGACCCCGTCACCCTGGAACTCTTCAACCGCCGCTTCATGGGTGTGGCCGAGGCCATGGGCGCGGCCTTGGAGCGCACAGCGCACTCGGTGAACATCAAGGAGCGCCTAGACTTCTCCTGCGCCCTCTTCGACGCCGACGGCGGGCTGGTGGCCAACGCGCCGCACATGCCGGTCCACCTGGGCTCCATGGGCGCCTCGGTGCGCGCCGTTCGCGACCGCCATCCGGTGCTGCACGCGGGCGAGGCCTTCGCGCTGAACAATCCCTACGCCGGCGGCACCCACCTGCCCGACATCACCGTGGTCATGCCGATCTTCATGGACGACGTGGACAAGGCCTCGTTCTACGTCGCTGCCCGTGGCCATCACGCCGACGTCGGCGGGGTGCAGCCGGGCTCCATGCCGCCATTCTCGAAGAGCATCGACGAGGAGGGGGTCATGCTCGACGCCTTGCCGATCATGCTTGCAGGCCGCTTCCTCGAGGCCGAGACGCGCGCCGCCCTGCTATCAGGCCCCTACCCCGCCCGCAGCCCGGACCAGAACCTCGCCGACCTTAAGGCCCAGATCGCCGCCTGTCAGGCCGGCGCCTCGGCGGTGTCGGACATGATCCGCAGCCACGGCGCGCCGGTGGTCGCGAAGTATATGACCTTCGTTCAGCACAATGCCGCCGCGGCCGTCCGCCGCGCGGTAGGCAAGCTCTCGGACGGCCATGCCTGCGTGCCGATCGACGGTGGCGGCGCGATCGTTGTCACCACGACCGTGGACCCGGCGGCCGGCGCGGCCGCCCTCGACTTCACCGCCAGCGCCGACCAGGTTCCGACCAATTTCAACGCGCCCTCGGCCATCGTCGACGCCGCCGCGCTCTATGTCTTCCGCACACTCGTGGACGACGACATCCCGTTGAACGCCGGCTGCCTGGAGCCGCTGAATATCCTGACCCGGCCGGGCTCGATGCTCGAGCCGCGCCCGCCGGCCGCCGTGGTGGCAGGCAATGTCGAGACCAGCCAGCACGTGGTCGACGCCCTCTATGCGGCGCTGGCGGTGATGGCCAACAGCGCGGGCTCGATGAGCAATTTCACGTTCGGCGACGAGACCCGCCAGTACTACGAGACGATCTGCGGAGGCTCAGGCGCCACGGCCGCGTCGCCGGGGACCAGCGCCGTCCAAACCCACATGACCAACTCGCGGCTCACCGATCCGGAAATCCTCGAACGTCGCTTCCCGGTGCGCGTCGAGGCGTTCGGCGTTCGGGCCGGTTCCGGCGGCGCGGGCGCGAACCGCGGCGGCGACGGCGCCGTACGCCGGGTCCGCTTCCTGGCGCCTATGGAAGCCGCCCTGCTCTCCTCCCGCCGCGAACATGCGCCACAGGGGCTCGCGGGCGGCGGTCCGGCGCTGTCCGGCCGCCAGCGTTTGATCGCAGCGTCAGGCGCCGTTACAGAACTTCCCGGCTGTTTCTCCGTTACGGTCGAGGTTGGCGACGTGATCGAGATCGAGACTCCCGGGGGCGGCGGGTTCGGTCCCGCGAGCGGCGCCTGAAAAAAGCTGAAATCCAAAGGTCTTAAGTCGCACATGTCCCCGTTCGCCTTCCTCTTCGCAATGTTCCTCGCCCAGCCGGCCGACGCGCCAGCCGCCGCCGCGAAGCCGCCGCCGGCCGCCGAAGCTCCGGCCGCCGCGCCCGAACCGGCTCCCGCCGAGGAGGCGCTTCCGGCCGGCGCGCCGCGCGAGGACTATCCGTTCGTGGCCTGGTGCTACGGCAACCTGCGCGGCTACCTCGACACCCATGACGAGGTAATGCCCGAGGTGACCCGCATCGAGACGACCTACCGCCCGCCGGGCCGCAAGCTCTCGGACGACATGAAGGTCTATGCCGACATGCAGAAGGCTGGCCGCGCCCAGTTGAAGACGTTCCAGGCCGCCCTGACCGCCGCCGAGAAGGCCAGCATCCGCCCGATCAACAAGGTGGGCGCCGAGGCCGTGCAACGCGGCCAGTCAATCTGGGGCGCCGGTCCCGGCGTCAGCAAGGCGCGCAAGGCCCAGGAATGGATGAGCTGGACCCTGCCGGCCCGCTGCGAAACCGTCGCCGCGAGCCTCGAACAGCGCGCCACGTTGATGGGCGCCTCCTTCCGCGTGAACGCCGAGCCGGAGCCCGCGCCGCCGCCCGCCGCTGAGGCGTCGCCGGCCGCAGCCGCACCGCCGGAAGCTCCGGCGCCGGCCACGGAACCGCCTGCAGCTGACGCGCCGCCGATCGAAGCCTCCGCGCCGAAGCGCCCGTAAGGCCGCCGATGTTCGAGGCCGCAGCGCTCTATCTGCTGGCCATCAACCTGGCGGCGTTCGCAGCATTCTGGGGCGACAAGCGCGCCGCCCGGCTTGGCCGGCGTCGGATACGGGAAGCCACCCTGCTCATGCTGGCCGTCATCGGTGGGACGCCAGCCGCGCTCACGGCCCAACAGGTCCTGCGCCACAAGACGCGCAAGGACCCGTTCCGGACGCTGCTCTGGACGATTGCGGGCGTGCAGGCGATGCTTCTGGCGCTCGGCGCCGCTCAGGTCATCGCGAGGTAGCGCCGCAGAAGGTCCAGCCCCGCGGCGTTCTTTTCCGGCCGCGCGGCGAAACACCAGCGCAGCCAGCCCGCGCCTTCCTGACCGAACGCCGACCCCGGCGCGAGGCCAAGGCCCACCTTCTCGATAATGTCGGTGGCCGTGGCGACCGCGTCGGTGTGGCCCTCGATCCGGAAGAAGGCGTACATGCCGCCGTCAGGCTCCGGCGCCTCGATCCCCGGCAGGGCCCGTAGAGCGCCCAGCACCTGGTCCTTGGCCGCGAGCAGTTCGGTCCGCAGCGCCTCGACGTAGGCGTCACCCTGGGTCAGCGCGGCGATGGCGCCCGTCTGGACGAAATCCGGGGCGCAGGAGGTGTTGTACTCCAGGAGGACTCCGACCGCCTCAACCAGCTTCGTCGGCAGCACCATCCAGCCCAGACGCCAGCCGGTCATCCGCCAGGCCTTGGAGAAGCTGTTGGTGCTGATCACCCGGTCTTCGTCGGTGATCAGCGGCAGGAACGATGGCGCCTTGCCCGCTGGCCCGAAACTCAGGCGTTCATAGACGTCGTCACAAATCAGCCAGATGCCGTATTCGCGGCATCGCGCCAGGATCGCTGCGCGGTCCTCAGCCGGCAGGGTCCAGCCGGTGGGGTTGTTGGGCGAGTTTAGGAACAGCGCCTTCGTGTCCGGCGTCAGCGCGTCCATCAGTCTGTCGAGGTCGAGCCGCCAGCGCCCCTGGGCGGCGGTCAGGGAGACTCTCTCCACCTGGGCGGACAGGATGCGCGGGATCTCCGCGACGTTGGGCCAGACCGGCCCCACGACCACCACCCTGTCTCCGGGGGAGACGACGGTCTGGCTGGCGATCATCAGGGCGCTGACCCCGGCGTTCGTGATCGCAAGCCGCTCGGTTCCAATAGGAACGTCATGCAGCCGCGTCAGATAGCCCGACAGCGCCTCGCGCAGATCGAGCCGCCCAAGATTGTGGGTGTAGAAGGTCTTTCCGTCGAGCAGCGCCTGGGCGGCGGCCTCGCGTATGAACGCCGGCGTCGGCTGGTCCGATTCCCCGAACCAGAACGGCAGGATATCGCCCCGCGCCATCCCTGCATTGGCGACGGTGCGGATCTCGGAGGTGCGGAGGGCGAGGACTTCCGGTCGCGCGATGGGAGGATGCATGCCGCAGTCCTAGACGAGGCGTGAAGCGAACGAAACCGCAGCTCAGACTCCTGCGATGGCCACGATGTGTCCGCTGCTGCATCTTTGCCTAATCGCCAGCAGCGGCTGGTATTCGTCGGAATGGTAGAACGCGAGCAGCCGCTCCATATCCGGGAATTCCAGGATGACCTGGCGGCCCGGCGCGATCGCGCCTTCCAGCACCTCGCAGGCTCCGCCTCTTGCGAGATAGCGGCCACCGTAGGCGGCGATCACCGCCGGAACGAGGCGGCGGTATTCCTCGTAGCCTTCTGGATCGGTCACTTGAATCGAGCCGGAAAGATATGCCGCCATCTTGAGACTATTTTCCGTCCGGCGCGGTAATCGGGCGGGCATCCTTCCACTTGAACGGCAGGGTGTCCGGGATCACCGAAACCTCCGTGGTGAACTTGTACGGATACTTCGTCCCGCTGGCGTAGGTCAGCTCGACGAAATAGGCGGTCCAGCCGGCGGCGGGTTTTTCAATCCGCGCCAGGTAGGTTCCGTCCTTGGAAGCCAGGATGCGGGTCGCGGTGAAGGCCTTTCCGATGGTGTCGACGCGGAAGTCGCGGGCCGTGGGGTTGGTCGCTTGCCAGAGGTTTACCTCCAGTGGCTTTTCCTTCGTGCGCACCGCGATCGCCCCGTCCGGACGCAGCCGCCAGGAATAGGCCGGAATCGCGCGTCCATTCAGCACCGCGTCGTAGAAGGCGGTCATGCTCTCCGAGATGTCGGTGCCCGCCGTCGAATGCTTCGAGTTGGGGATCATCCGCAGCCGCTTGGTCTCCGGCAGCAGGTGGTACGAATAGCGCGTATTGTCCGGCGGGAAGTACTCGTCACCCACCGCGTTGATCACGTACTTCGGCATCCGCATCGACGGGCGGTCGCGATAGTTCAGCGGGTCCTCGATACGGTTGACCTCACTGAGGCCCGGTGAGCCCATCAGGCCCGGGATCAGGCCGTTCTCCACATAGTCGCCGAGCGCCGGCGAGAAGTAGCCCATGGCCTCCCAATGGTGGCGCGTGGTGGCGTCCACGTCGAGCACATTGATGACGATCGGGATCACCCCGATCACGCGCCGGTCCAGCGCGGCGACCAGCCACGCCGTCCAGGCCCGCTTTGACCCGCCGGAGACCACGAACCCGTCAACCTTCAGCCCGCCGCCCGCATCGCTCGCCAGATACTGCTGGACCGCGGTCATTGCCGTCGTGCCGCTCTTGACCATCGGGAAGCGCAGCAACTGGGTCGCGTCTCGCTCCGAGCCCTTGGCGAATTTTGCCTGCTGGTAGGCGATGATCTGGTCCTCGACCCGGGGCTTGGGGTCCTCGGCGAAGCGCAGTGGCTGGTTCGGAACGTCGTCCAGTTCGGCGACGACCGAGCTGGTGTCGACTGCCATCTTCGCCCAGCGGTCAGCGGCCTTGATGGGCGCCGGGTCCTTGATCTCGCCGCCGGTGATGTAGAGCAGCGCCTTGGTGTGGCTGACCTTGTCCGGGACGATCACGGTCAGCCAGTGCTTCCAGACCGGGTGGTCGACCTGCTTGTCGGTGAGCCAGCTTTGCGAGGTTAGCTCCAGCACCGCGCCGTGATAGCCCTCGCCGCTGATCTTACCGACCACCTTCCAGGCGAACGCCGGATCGGGTTTTGCGACATAGGCGTCGAGTGCGTTCCTGGGGTTGGCCAGAACCGGCGACGCGGCGATCGCCATGGCGGACAGCACCGCGCCCAGCAGCCGAAACAGTTTCATGCAACCTCCCGATGGACCCTTGCGGTTCCTTGAGGGCAGCATTGCATAGCCTCAGCCCGAGCGTAAGAAGGCGTCGAGGGAGACCCGCCATGACCATCGCTGCCCCCATCAAGCCGTCCGACGAGTTGCATCGGATGGCCGATGTCCTGAAGCGCCAGAAGGCCGCCCATATCGCCGAGGGCGCGCCGAGCCTCGAAGTCCGCGCCGCGCGGCTCGACCGCTGCGTCAGCCTGCTGATCAAATACGAGGCCCAGTTGGTCGCGGCGCTGAACCAGGACTTCGGCAGCCGCGCGGCCGAGGTCTCGGGCGTCACCGACATCGCCGGCTCCATCGGCCCGCTGAAGCACGCCAGGGCCCACCTGAAGTCCTGGATGAAGCCGGAAAAGCGCAAGACCACGCCGGCGCTGCTGGGGATGCTGGGCGCAAAGGCCGAGGTGCAATTTCAGCCCAAGGGCACGGTCGGGATCATCAGCCCGTGGAACTTCCCGGTGAACCTGACCATGGCGCCCCTGGCCGGCGTGCTGGCGGCCGGCAACCGGGCGATGATCAAGCCCTCGGAATTCACGCCGGCCACCTCCGACCTGATGGCCAGGATGTTCGCCGACGCCTTCAGCGAGGACGAGATCGCGGTCTTCACCGGCGGCCCCGAGGTCGGGCACGCGTTCTCGAGCCTGGCGTTCGACCACCTGGTCTTCACCGGCGCGACCTCCATCGCGCGCCATGTAATGAAGGCCGCCGCCGCCAACCTGGTGCCGGTGACCCTGGAACTCGGCGGCAAGAGCCCGGTCATCCTCGGCCGCTCGGCCGACCTGGCCACCGCCACCGCCCGGATCATGGCCGGCAAGACGCTGAACGCCGGCCAGATCTGCCTGGCCCCCGATTATGTGCTGGCGCCGGAGGACAAGCTGGGCGAGTTCGTCAGCCAGGCGAAGTCGGCCGTGGGCTCGATGTTCCCGACCATCAAGGACAACCCCGACTACACCGCCGTGATCGCCGAGCGGCACTTCGAGCGGATCAAGGGCTACGTCGAGGACGCCCGCGCCAAGGGCGCCGAGATCGTCGAGATCAATCCGGCCGGCGAGGACTTCAGCCAGCAGGAACACCGCAAGATCCCGCCCACCCTGATCCTCAACCCCACCGACGACATGCTGGTGATGCAGGAAGAGATCTTCGGCCCGGTCCTGCCGGTGATGACCTACAAGACCGTCGCCGACGCCATCAGCTACGTGAACGCCCACGACCGCCCGCTGGGCCTCTACTACTTCGGCGAGGATGCGGCCGAGGAGGCCCAGGTGATGGCGCGCACGACCTCCGGCGGCGTCACCGTCAACGATGTAATCTTCCACGTGGCGCAGGAAGAGCTGCCGTTCGGCGGCGTCGGTCCCTCGGGAATGGGCAGCTATCACGGTGTCGACGGCTTCCGCGAGTTCAGCCATCGCAAGTCGATCTACCGCCAGCTCAGGAAGGACCTGGGCCCGATGAAGGCGCTGCGCCCGCCCTACGGCGAGGGCGTGCGCAAATATATCGCAGGTGCGCTGAAGGGCTGAGCTCAATCTGCCCCACCGAAGTCAGGCTACAGCCCGCAAAGGGTGGCCAAAGGCGCCGCTCAGACTGGAGCGGCGTCTCGGACGTCAGTCCACGCCAACAGATCTATTTGGCCAGCGACAATTCCCCGAACAGCATGCTCCCGACAAACGTCAGGTATTCAGCGCGCTTTGCGGCGGCTGTGGCAGCGTTTTCCAGCGACCCGTAAACGGCGATGTTGGTCTTGTCCGCCGCCTCGTAGGACCGGTCGTAAGATGCGAGGTCCTTGAATGTTATGGTCGTGACCACGTTGGGTTCACCGGCGCGTCGCGCGATGGGGGTGAGAACGCTGTATGACAGGATACCGCCGGTCTTCTTTCCGATCTCCAGGCCGGCGCGCTGGTTTGTGGCGAAGTCCTGCATGTACGTATTCAATTTTCCGGGGGCCACCTGGTACTGTTGCACCAGCGTCACCGGACCCTTTTGATAGTTCCTCGGCACGTACTGAGCCATCGCCGACGTTGCGCTGAAGGCCAGAAGTGCGGTTAGACCAATGGTCGCCGTCCGAATTGCACCCAACATCATCGATATCCTCGATTATTGGCCGTATTTGGCACCTTGACCATGACTCTAAAATTGAAACGGGCAATAGTAATAATTGATCCGAGTTCTAGATTGGCGATTATTCACCATGCTTGATTGTATACTTTGGTCTACGCGCAACCGTTGGTGTTAAAGGCGGCTCGACCTTCTCCGACTACTTCGGCGTCAGCTTGAGGATCGCGCCGGCGGGACCGTCCTTCAGCAGGTAGACCGCGCCGTCCGGGCCCTGGCGGATGTCGCGCAGGTTGACCGGGCCGGGGATCTCCAGGCGCTCCTCGCCCACCACCTTCTCGTTCCTGAAGGTCAGGCGCGTGACGAACCCGCCGGGCAGGCCCTGCGGCTGGCGGCCGGAGATCAGCATCGAGCCCTTCCACGCCGGGAACAGGTTACCGGTGTAGAAGATCATGCCGGAGGGCGCGATCGTCGGGTCCCAGTAGTAGAGCGGCTGCTCCATTCCCGGGCGCTGGGTCTCGCCGCCAGTGATCGGGGCCCTCGCCGGGCCATAGTTCACGCCGTAGGTGATGGTCGCCCAGCCGTAATTCCTGCCCTTGCGCGCGATATTGACCTCGTCGCCGGACTGCGGTCCGAACTCAACTTCCCAGAGCTCGCCGGTCTGCGGATTCAGGGCCGCGGCCTGGACGTTTCGGTTGCCGTAGGTCCAGATTTCCGGCCGCGCGCCGGCTTTGCCGACGAACGGATTGTCCTTGGGGATCGAGCCGTCGGGGTTGATCCGCACGATCTTGCCGAGGCCGCTGGCCAGGTCCTGGGCCTGCTTCTGGCCCTCCAGGATCGAGCGCTCGCCCTGGGTGATGAACAGCTTGCCGTCGCGGGCGAACACCAGCCGCGAACCGAAGTGCAGCACCGAGTTCAGCGACGGCTTCTGGTGATAGATCACCGTCAGGCCCTCGATGTGCGGCGTCGGCCCCTCAACCAGCCTGCCGCGCGCCACGGCGGTGTTGTTGGTTCCGTCGGCCTGGGGCTCGGCGAAGCTCAGGTAGATCAGCCTGTTAGTCTTGAAGGCCGGGTCCAGCACCACGTCCAGCAGCCCGCCCTGGCCCTTGGTCATGGTTGTCGGCGTCCCGGCCACCGGCTCGGACAGCGTACCGTCCTTGGCGACAATCCTGAGATTCCCCAGTGTGCGCTCGGTCACCAGCATGCGGCCGTCCGGCAGGAAGGCCAGCGACCAGGGGTTCTTTAGACCGGACGCCAGCGTCGTGATCTGGAACGCCACGCCAAGCTTCTGTTCCGGGGCCCGGGTCTGGCCGGCGAAGGCGGGCTTGTAGGGCGAGATCTGCGCGCGGGTCTCGACCTGGGCGAGGGCCGATCCGGCTCCGGCCAGGGCCAGGACGGACGCGGCGACCGCGATGCTGGACTTAAGCCTCATTGGCGCCTGCTCCATGATTGTTATGTAACGCCTGCCTAGCCCGTCGCCGGGTTTACGGAAAGGGCGACGGGCCAGCGAATGGAGAGACCTGCATGAAGTTGCTTCGGGTGGGCGTGGCCGGACTGTCCGCCTGCGCCGCCATTTGCGCCGGCGCGGCCATCGCGCAGGCCGCGCCCGACAAGGCGCGCGGCGAGGCGATCTTCAGGGAGCGCTGCCAGGAGTGCCACGAACCGGCTGTCGACCGGGCGCCGCCGCGCGAAGACCTGGCCCGCAAGGCCCCCGCCGACATCGTGACCGCGCTCACCACCGGCCCCATGGCGCCTATCGCCGAGGGCCTTACGCCGGAGGACAAGCTGGCGATCGCCGCGTACCTCACCTCTCACTAAGGTTGAGCCTGGGTGCGGCAGGCCGCCGCGCGTCAAGCTGGCCCCTGTCGGCTTCCCGACGCTCAGCGCACCCTACGGTTGTTCTGCGGTCCCTGAACAGCATGCGCAGGACACAGGCAGGGGTCGCCACAAGGATCCGCTCCACGGCGGCCCCGCCTCCCTGAGTTCTCGGTCAGCCCCTGCGCGCCGACCCTTCACTCATGGCGGCCAGATCCAGGAAAGCCAGCGCGTAGGACAATCGTCAGCATGGCCGCTCTTTCGCCGTGAAATGAGGGCAGTCCCAAGGCTTGAGCTTGCGCGCCGCGCGAGTTCAGAATACCGCGCCGGTGCGCCATGTCGGCCGCAGCCTTTTCGGGAGAGCTAGATGCGACGCTTCCAGGTCATCGTGATGACGGTCCTCGTGGCCTTCACCCTGGCCGCCTGCAACGCCAAGACCGGCGGCGGCGCTGGCGCCACGCCCGACGACATGAGCCTGGGCGATGCCAAGGCCAAGGTCACGATGATCGAGTACGCCTCGGTGGGCTGCCCGGTCTGTGCTCGCTGGCAGAAGGAGGTCTATCCGACCTTCAAGACCAAATACATCGACACCGGCAAGGTCCATTACGTGTTCCGCGAGATGCTGGTGGGCGGCGGCTCGGAAGTCGCGGTGGCCTCCGGCGGCTTCCTGATGGCGCGCTGCGCCGGCAAGGACAAATACTTCGCGATCAACGACGCGGTGTTCGCCAGCCAGCCGGGTGTGTTTGAAGCCCCCCGTGAGACCCTGCTGAATATCGCCAAGTCCACAGGCATGACCGAGGCGGCGTTCAACAAGTGCGTCGGCGACGAACAGGCCCTGCTGGCGCTGAACAAGCGCGTTGAGAAGAACGCCAAGGAAGGCCAGGTCGACTCCACGCCGACCTTCGTCATCAACGGCAAGAAGCTCGATCCGGGCTTCCAGCCGATTGAAGTGATCGACGCGGCGATCGCCGAAGCCTCGAAGTAGGGCGTTAGCTGCGGGCCATCCGCCGGTTGGCGAGCGCCGCACAAGAGGCCTCGCCGATCGGGCCAACCTCGTCGTAGAGGCGGCAGGCGCCCACTGCGACGCCGTCCGTCGCGCCGTGGTCAATCACCTCAAAGCCGATCCATTCGGTGCGCGGCTCGCGGTGCAGGTAGAGCGTCACGTCGGAGTTGATGAACTCCAGCCCTTTGTCGCCAGCGTGGGCGAAGGGACTTGAGAAGTCCGCCGCGACCGCCACCCGGACGAACGGGGTCAGCGCACGGCCGTCGACCAGCTCGCGCACTTCGCTCATCCAGGTCTGCTTGCGGCCCACCGTGCCGAAGTCGCCGCTGATCCGCCGCATGGCCCACATCCCGCCCATGGGCTGGTTGGCCGGAGGTTGGAGATCGGCGGGGTTGGCGACATGCCAGCTCTCGGGCTTCCAGACATTGCCCTCGGGGTTTTCGGTCCGTTTCAGCAGCTGGCAAGTCGCACGCCCCGCGCTGACCCCGCCGGATATGAACTCGGCGTCGATCACCTTGATGCGGTTACCCTCGCGCACGACGCGGGTGACCACCTCAACCGCGGACAGGTCCGGCAGCCGATACATGTCGACCGTCAGCCGCGCCGGCATGAACTCAGGGCTGCCGTGCAGCCGCTCGATCTCCGCGCCCAGCAAACCGACGATGACGCGGCCATGCAGGGAGTTGGGATTCCAGGGCCCCCGGCTGGCGGGGGTCGGGACGTAATGCGTCCCTTCAATCGTGAAAAACGGTTCGTTGCTCATGGCCAAGCTGCCTAGGGCGCACGGGCCCGGGGATCAAGCTTAGGCAGGTGTCGGCGCCTCGGCTTCCTGTCTGCCGAGGATCGCGGTGACCGCCATGTCGCCGGTGACGTTGCCAACGGTGCGGAAGATGTCGGGGATCACCTCCACCGCGATCAGGATCGGCAGCAGGTCCAGCGGCAGGCCCAGGACCAGGCAAATCGGCCCGGTGCTCATGAAGAAGGAGACCTGGCCGGGTAGGCCGACAGAGGCGACGCTGACTGCCAGGGCCACCACGATGGCGCCCAGGTACTGCAAAACGCCAGGGTGGATCCCGTAGACCTGCGCCACGAAAATCGCCACGCCCAGGTTGGCGACCGGACTGGTCAGTTTGAATACCGAGACCGCCAGCGGCAGGACCAGGCCGGTCACCCGGTCAGGGACCTTCAGCTGGTCGCGGCTTTCCTCGATCATCGCCGGCAGGCAGGCGATGGAGGATTGGGTGGCGAAGGCCGTCACCTGCACCGGCGACACGGCGCGGGCGAAGGCCAGCAGCGGCACACGTCCCACCGTCACTGCGATCAGGTAGGCGAAAAGAGTGATGCCGATCTGCGCCAGCACGACGGCGGCGATGTAGTGCGCGATCACGCCCGCCGCGCCGATTCCCGCCCGCAGGCCGACGCCGAGCGCCAGCGCGAACACGCCCACCGGCGCGGCCCAAAGCACCCACCGGACGATCACAACCATGGTCTCGGCGATCAGGTCGAAGAAGGCGGTCAGCGCCTGGCGCCGGGCTTCGGCCAGCCGGGTCACCGCGAAGGCGAAGAAGCCGGCGAACACCACCAGCGGCAGGATCGCGTCCTCCGCGGCGGCCTTGACCGGATTGGTCGGGGCGAGGCCCTGCAGGAACTGGCCGAAGCTGGGCGTCGCCAGGACCTCGGCCGATGGCGCCGGCGCGCCGGTGCGCAGCGCCTCGGCCCCGGCCTGGGCCACGGGCCACAGCGCATAGAGTCCGTTGTTGAAGAAGATCGTCCAGGCGCAGCCCAGCAGCAGCAGGCCGAGGAACCAGCCGAGCGCCCGCATGGCTAGCCGGCCGGTGGCCGCGGCGTCCGCAACGCCCGCAATACCGACCACCAGAACCGAGAACAGGAGCGGCACGACGGTCATCTTCAGGCCATTCAGCCAGAGCCCGCCGATCGACTCGACGCCCTCGACCACGCCCCTCACGCCCAGGCCGCCGTAGCTGGCGACCAGAATCCCCAGCGCCAGCCCTGCCACCAGCGACAGCAGCACCCTCACACTCAAAGATCGCAGCATTCCGAACCCCCGCCCAAGCCCAGACCCTAGCGCGGCTTCCCAGCGCCTAGGAAGCTCCCTAGACTCGAAGGTTCACGAGGAGCGCCCCATGGCCGGCCTGAAGGACAAGCGCGGCTTCATTGACAAGGACCGCCTCGACCTCTCCGAGAGGAAGGCCGTGGAATACTGGATGAAGCGCTGGGGCGTGACCCAGGACCAGATCATCACCGCCCATCGCAAGGTCGGCCGGATGACCAAGGACATCGCCGCCGAACTCGGCAAGAAACGGTAGTGTACTGGATCTGAAGTTCTACCGCGCCAGCCTCAAGCGCCAGCGAACTTCGGAATCGGGACACTAGCTTTCCGCGGACAGCGCCAGGGCGGCGGCGGCCGCGTCGCGGGCGTCGAGTTCGTGGCGGACGGCGGCGTGACGCTCGGCAGTCATCTTCCAGCCCAGCACGCAGGCCCCGCCCAGCAGGACGAAGACGATCGGCCCCGCCGCGAAGATCAGGCCCAGCGCATGGATCGCCTCGGGCGTGTTCTTGCCGCCTTCCTTCGCGACGTAGCCCACCTTCTCCAGCAGCGGGAAGGTAATGATGATGGCCAGCGCCGCGGCGACCTTGGTGGTCAGGGTATTCAGGGAATAGATCAGGCTCAGCCGCTCACGGCCTTGCTCCAGCCGGATCTCGTCGCCGACATCGGCCAGCATCGAGCGGATCGAAAGCTCGAAGCCCAGCGCCATGAACCCGCACCAGAGCATGGTCGGGACGGCGGCAAGGACCGAGCCGTAGGGGGTGAACAGAACGGTGCCCAGGCCCAGGCCGTAGGATGTGGTGGCGGCAATCAGGGTGCGATGCTTGCCGATGCGGGTCGCCAGCCAGGCGTTGATCGGCGCGCCAAGCAGGCCGGCCACCGTGTAGACGAGCAGCAGGATCGACGCCTGAGAGGCGTTGAAGCCCTTATAGTCACGGGCGAAGAGGATATAGAGCGCGCTCATCCAGCCCGGTCCCAGGGTCAGGGAGAAGTGCGCCATGTAGAGCCGCACCAGGTCCGGCTTGGTCAGGAGCTGGAGGTAGTCCTGGATGTTCGCGCCCTTGGCGTGGGTCGGGCTGACCTGCTCACCGGTCCGCCAGACCGCCAGGCCCACCATCGCCGGCGCCAGCACGATCACGAACAAGCCCATCCACTCGATATTGCGTGAGTCCGGGCCGTGAAGGGCTGCGTTGATCACCGGCAGGGTCAGCACTAGGAGGGAAATCGCGACTCCCACGGCGGCCATCACGCCATAGAGCCTCGAACGCTCATTGTACCCCTTGGCCAGCGTCGCGGCCCACGCGGGGTGGCCCAGGTGAATCATCGAGCGTCCCAGATAGAGCAGCAGCAACCAGCCTGTGAGGAACAGGCCACCCACCCCTGGCTTGGCGAAAAACAGCATCCAGGTGGACGTCATCAGGATCGGTACGGCGGTGAGCATCCAGGGCCGGTAGCGGCCAAGCCGTGTCGAGGTGCCATCCATCAGCACGCCCAGGACGGGGTCTACGACGATGTCCAGGATCCTGACCGTCGCCCAGGCCGCGCCCACGACGCTGAGCGGGACGCCGAGATGGCCGGAAAGATGCGGGGGAAGATAGATCAGGAGCGCGATATCGACGGCGGTGACCGGCAGGGTCGCCAGCGCAAACGTGATCGCGCTCAACAGCGACATGCGTTCGGGCGGCTTTCCCGTCACGGTCCTAGCCAAACCCGCATCCTCCGGAAACCCTTGGTCTTGGCGCGATCAGGCCCTGTCCGGCGACCGGCCGCAAGGGCGTCGTCGGATAAAACTTTTGGCGGGTTTCATGGCCGGCAGGGATCGAACCTTGGCCTTGGGCGTTGTTATGTGTTCCCGATATTTCAGGAGTAACGATGCCGCGTTTGCGAAAACAGCTTCCCTCACACGTCGGGTCTGGCGAACTCCGCTATCGCGGATTCCAGGGACTGGTGGCCTATGAGGTTCTGGGCGAGCCGTCATCCCTGCGGCTGGGTCCGTTGCGCCTGCGGGGCTCGTTTACCGCAACCCCGGAAGTGGCCGCGGCAGCCTTCCGCGCCGGCGAGGCTGAACTGACGATGGAAGACGGCAAGTCGTTCCGGCTGAGCATGCTCGGCCACACCGAGGATTCAGAGGTCGCCTATTTCGAGATGCGTATCTGAGCGCATCCGCCGGGCGCGGAAGAACCAGCCTAGAGCGCTCTCCGCTCCGACTGAATCGGAGCCGCGCTCTGAATATTTGTTTTGTCGCGCAATTTATGGCCGAACCGGCCTCCACTTCGTCGAAGTGCGCCCTAGTCGCGCGCCTCATAGCGCATCGCCAGCGAAACGGCGTCGTCCGCGCTGTTTAGGTTGCGAAGGCGTTCGCCGACGTCGGAGAGGGCCCTCTGCTGCTCGGCAAAGCGCGCCAGTTCGACCCCATCGCGGCGCACGATCCAGGCGCCGCTCTGTTCCACCACTTCGAACTTCATTGATTCCACCAGCTACAACTAAAGCGATAGCCGAAAGGAAGTTAACGCAACAAGAGCGCGCATGCCGTCAATCCTGCGCCGGTGTGTCGCACGCTAACTCAAGTTAATCGAACCAGCGGAAACCGGTTCAAGGCGCGCCCGACCTAGGGTTGGCGGCTCTGGATCGACACGTCGCAGACACTGAACGCCGGCCCCAGCCTGCGCTGAACGCCTGCCGCCAGCTTTCGGAAAGCCGGCCCGCCAGGGTTCATCATCTCGAACTGCGGCCGTTCCGACGCCGGCAGGTCTGCGGCGACGCGCACGCGTAGCATCCGGTCGGGATCCACGGGCGGTTCACCGACCTCTACGGCGCGCACCACGTCCAGCCCCTGCACCACCACCCCCCAGACCGCGTAGTCATGATCGAGCCGGCGGGCCGGCGCCCGCATGAAGAAGATTTCACTGTTGGCGGTGTCGATTCCCGCCTGGCGACCCATCCCCGCCACGCCCGCGCAATAGGCCCCCCAGGCGCGCAGTCGGTGATCCTGACCCAGCGCCTGCTCGGCGGCCGACACCCCCGCGAACGGGATCGCGCCGACGAACCCCTCGACGCCGTCGCTGCGGCGCACCATGACCGTCTGCGGACCCTCCAGCCGGACGCTAAATTCCGCCGGCAGGTCAGGGTATTTCGAGGTCCCGCCATCCCTGTTGTTGGGATTGCCGGTCTGGTCGACGAACCCCGCGATCACCCGATGGAACAGCAGGCCGTCATAGGCGCCGTCTCGCGCCAGCTGCTTAACCCGGGCCACCGCGAGCGGCGCGAAGGTCGGCGCCATCTCCACCACAATTCGCCCCTTGGACGTGTCGATCACCAGGGTGTTCTGCGGATCGAGCCGGCGCCAGTCCTGCGGCGCGGCGGCGGCGGTGCAGGCGAGCGCGGCCAAGGCCGCCATCCAGGTCGCGTGTTTCATGCCGCGATGATCACCGCAAACCGCACCTCCGCGCCAGAGGCTCAGTATTTGCGGCAGACCAGATCGCGCAGGACGCTCGACGGACCAACGAACTGGCCCTCCGGACCGATGGCCCGCGGCGCGCGCTCGGAGGAATCGAAGTAGAGCGCCGCGCCCAGGCCCTGGTTGCGGCAGAAGCTGTTGGCCCCGTTGGACCCGGCCGCCACGTCCAGCCCCCGCACACTGGGACGCGGGAAGAACACGGCGCGCGCGCCCTCGATCCCGCGGTCGCCACGGCCATAACCGCCGGCCCCCCGACCCGGGCCGGGCCCACCGCCGTAACCGCCGCCGCCGAACCCGCCGGCGGGCTGCAGCGAGGATATCTTCACGAACATGCCGACGGTGTTGAGATCGGCGATGTCACCTCGCTCTTCCACGCAGCGGCCCCCGAAGTCGCTTTTCTCGCACAGCCGCCATGCGCCCTCGAGCCGGACGCTCTGGGCCAGATCGTTGAAGCGGTAGCCGGCGAGGTTCTCGACGTCGCCTCGCACGGTGACGGAACGGCCCTGGAAGTTGGGCAGCTCAAAGAGTGTCGCCGAGACGCCACGACCACGATCATGATCGCGGTCACGATCATAGGACTGGGCTTCGGCGGCGCCAGCCAGGGCGACGGTCGCCAGGGTGGCGGCGAGAAGGATCTTGCGGGTCATGTCAGGGTCTCCGTTTGCGCAAGTGATGGCTGGGCAAGGCTGAACCGGAGATGAAGCGCTGCCATGGCGATTTCTTCCGATCTGGCGCCAATCTCTTTCGAAAGCGCAGCTTTGTGCGCCAAAACGGCAGGACTATTTAGCTCGGCGAAGGAGACCTGAAACATGATCGAGAAACGACCCTTCGCGACCCTCGGCGGCGCGAACCACGGCTGGCTGAACGCCAGGCACCACTTCTCGTTCGCCAACTACTACGACCCCATGCGGATGGGCTGGGGCGCGATCCGCGTCTGGAACGACGACGAGATCGCCGCCAACTCCGGCTTCCCGCCGCACCCGCATGCCGACATGGAGATCATCACCTACGTCCGCGAAGGCGCCATCACCCACAAGGACAGCCTGGGCAATGAGGGCCGAACGGAGGCAGGCGACGTGCAGGTAATGAGCGCCGGGTCAGGTATCCGCCACGGCGAGTACAACCTGGAAGCCGACACCACGAAGATCTTCCAGATCTGGATCGAGCCCGACACCCTCGGCGGCGCGCCGTCCTGGGGCGCCCGACCCTTCCCGAAGGCCGACCGGGCCGGAAAGTTCGTGACGCTCGCCTCCGGCCTTTCGGAAGACGCCGATGCGCTGCCGATCCGCTCCTCGGCCCGCGTGGCCGGCGCGACCATCAAGGCCGGCGAAACCACCGAGTATGAGCTGGGCGAAGGCCGCCATGCCTACCTTGTCTCCGCCGCGGGCTCCGTGGAGATCAACGGCGTCCGCCTCGACCCCCGCGACGGCGCCGCCATCACCGGCGAGGTCAGCCTGAAGATCACCGCCCTGAACGATGCCGAAGTCGTCCTGGTCGACGCCGCCTGACGCACAGGGTCCTTCGGCCAGGCGGGGGAAGGGCCCGACGCGATGGGGGGTTCCCAACTCGCGGCTGATCCAGAAAGGCTCGACCCCCGCCTGGAGCAACCCTGGCCATGCTCCGACACGGTCCCGCGTGAATCCCTGCGCGTTGGCGTCACCCGCAGTCAGGCCTTGTGGATCGGATCGACCCAGGCGACGCCCTCAGGCTTCTCGGCGGGCTCGATCTCGAGGTTCACCACCACCGCGTCGCTGTCACTGCGAACCAGGACGCAAGACAGGGGCTCGTAGGTGGAAGCGTTGATCTCCTGGTGCGGCACGAAGGGCGGTACATATATGAAGTCGCCTGGCCCCGCCTCGGCAGTGAACTCCAGAGCCTCGCCCCAGCGCATTCGGGCGCGGCCGCTGACCACATAGATCACGCTCTCCAGCGGGCCGTGGTGATGGGCGCCGGTCTTGGCGTTCGCGTGTATGTGGACGGTGCCGGCCCACAGCTTCTGGGCGCCCATCCGGGCCCGATCGATCGCCACGGCGCGGTCCATGCCCGGCGTCGTCGCGCTCACCTCGCCCAGCTGGTCGCCGGGCACGACGCGAACGCCGGAATGCTTCCAGCCGTCGGAGGGGATGTCGGAAATATCGCTCATGGCGTCAGGTGACCCCGACGCCGCGGCGCTGGCAAGCCTAGTGCAGCGCTGTCGGCGGGACGACCGCCTCGTCCCACTCGCCGCCATCGTCGAGGATCAGGACGTGGCGCAGCTCCTGGTCGGCCACCGCGAAGTCGCCGGCGGCCTGCAACGCCTCGGCGCGGGTGGCGAAATGGCCGAGCAGCCCTTCGGCCTCATCCACCAGCACCCAACGTCCATCGACCGCCACAACGCTCAAGTCGAACATCGCGCTCTCCTGCCCAATCCAGCCCTATTCCGGCGGGAGCCGCCCTGTCTGCGCGCAGCATGACGCAATCCCTGCGACCTGAAATCGCACGGTTCAACTAACGGACACGTTAAGAAGCCTGGCTTTGAGCGCGGCGTCCGGCCGTCAGCCCTCGTCGCGCCAGTACGGCTCGACCGGACCGCTAAGCTTGATGGTCAGGGGGTTGCCCTTGCGGTCCATGGCCTTGCCTGCGGTGACCCGCACCCAGCCTTCGGATACGCAGTACTCGTCCACGTTGGTCTTCTCTTCGCCCTTGAACTTGATGCCGACGCCACGGTTCAGCGTCTCGGCGTCATAAAAGGGGCTGTCGGGATTGGTGGACAGTCTGTCCGGCAGGGGCTCGCTCATGGTCTCGCCCTCGCACAGGCGGCGACGCGGTTCAAGCAAAGCCGCCGAATAGCCGCGCCTCCGGCCGGCGCGAAGCCGTTGATCTGGATCAACCTCCGGGGACCGTGCGGGATTAACATTGAACAGGTTTGGCTGGACGCTAAGCGCGCAGCGACCCTCGGGGATAAGCGATGGCTGTCATTCAGCTGACCGTGGCGATCGAAGAGCCCAGTCGCAGGCCCCGGAATTCGCGGCGCTTACCAGCAGCCTTCCGTGTCAGGGCTGCAAGATCCTTGAGGAAGCCGATCACCGCATCGCCAATCATCTGGCGAGCCTGGCGGGGTATGTCCGGCTCAAGGCCGCCGACCTCTTCGACCAGGACACCGGACTCGACCGCACCGCGACACACTTACTGCTGGACGGCATCGGCGCGCAGATCCAGGCCATTGCACAACTGCACCGCTCGTTGAGCGTCAACTCGACGCTGTCGGAAACCGATCTGAACGCCCACCTGCACGAGTTGTGTGCGCCGCTGACTCTCGGATTTTATGCGATCGACCTCGTGGAGGATTTCGGGCCGGGGTGCGTCGTGGCGCCTGGAGAGGTTCTGGCGCTCAGCCAGATCGTCTCCGAAGTCATCACCAACGCTGTGAAATACGCTGAGCCCGTCGGCAAGCGCGGTGCGGTCCTGGTCCGCAGCCGGCGCAATCCGGAAGGCGGCGTCCAGATCGAAGTGATCGACAACGGCCCGGGCCTGCCGGAAGCCTTCGACCCGCAGTCGGACGGAGGCCTCGGTCTTCGACTGGTGCGCGGACTGGCCCGTCAGATCGGCGCACGGGTCGCATTCGAGTCCAGTCCGCTGGGGTTGCGGTTCAGCCTGACGCTCCAGCCTCTCCAGGCTTAGCTTCCCTTGTGTCGGCGGCCAGCGTTCCCCGCAACGGTTGCGCGGCCCGCGCAATACAGCCTACGGGGACTCGCGTAACTCCAATAGTTCTGCTTTTGTTCCATATCAGGAGATGGACATGGCGGACGGCGTACATCGGTTCCCGGAGATCTGGCCGGCCTGGCCGCGGCTCAGCCAGGCGCTCGCGGCGCGAAGTTCGCTATGGGCGATCTGCGGCTGTGGACGCGAGGCGCTGATCGACCCAAGGCCCTGGGTGGCCCAGGGACTGGCGCGGCAGGCCACCGCCCATCTGGAAAGCCGCCTGCGCTGCTACTGCGGCGCCCGGCGCGCGCGGCTGGAAATCCGCGGCCTGGCCGAGGCGCCGGCCGACGGCGCCGGCGGCATCTACGTCTTCCGGTAAGCCGCTACTTCGTCGTGCCGTACATCCGGTCGCCGGCGTCGCCGAGGCCGGGGAGAATGTAGCCGTGATCGTTCAGCCGCTCGTCGATGGCGGCGGTCCAGAGCTTCACTTCGGGATGGTGGCCTTGGAACTTCGACAGCCCCTCCGGCGAGGCCAGGAGACAGGCCATACGGATCGACTGGGCGCCGGCCTCCTTCAGCCGATCCACTGCGGCGATGGCGGTGTTGCCGGTGGCCAGCATCGGGTCGATCACGATCACCGGGCGGTCGGCCAGATCGGCCGGCGCGCGGAAATAGTACTCGACACAGGTAAGGGTCACGGGGTCGCGGTAGAGGCCGATGTGGGCCACACGGGCGGCCGGCACCAGTTCCAGCATCCCGTCCAGCATGCCCATCCCCGAGCGCAGGACCGGTGCGAACACCAACTTCTTGCCGGCCAGCTCCGGCGCCTGCATCGTCATGAGCGGCGTCTCGATCTCCACCATCGCCAGCGGCAGGTCGCGGGTGACCTCGTAGCAGAGCAGCGCCCCGATCTCCTTCAGGAGCTGGCGGAAGCTCTTCGTCGAGGTGTCCTTCCGCCGCATCAGGGTCAGCTTGTGCTGCACCATCGGGTGGCTCACGATCGTGACGCCCTGCATCTCTTAGTCCCCTAGAATACCGTGCCGTCGGATATGACGGTGATGGGCGGTGACAGGTCGGGGCGCTTCTCTCCGGCGATCCGCCGGCCAGCGGCCCAGGTCCCGCCCTCCAGCACACGAGCGAGAGGGAAATCTCTGGCCTTGACCCCCAGTCGTTCACGCACCATGGGGGCCAATCTGTCCAGCAGGGCCACCGTCAGCGAGCGCCAGGCGACCACCAGCGGGCTGTCGACGGAATGAACTCGGCCGGCATCACCGGGATCGCGCAGCACCAGCACGCCGGTGTCGACGAATAGGCCGCCGTTGCGGTACTCCGCCAGACCGGTGAGGCCATCGACGTCGGTGACGGTTATCCCCGCAGCCTCGAGCGGTTCGATCAGGGAGTAACTCATCCACTGTGAAAGCTTGTGTAGCGGCACCAGGCTGTCATGGCCGCGATGGGGATGGCGCCAACAGTCGCCCAGCGGGATCCCGGCCAGGCTGAGCCGGCCCGGCCAGATCGGCCCCAGCATCTGTAACAGCACCTCCAGGATCACAGGCGCCGGCAGCCGCCCGCCCTTGGCCCGTGCTTTCATAGCGTCGAACAGCGCGCCCGGCCGATCCACGACCTGTCCCAGCTTTCGCAGCAGCGCGGCGCGACCCTTCAGTCCCGCAAGCGGGTTGTCGTCGCTCACCTGAAACGCTTCAGCGATCAGCGCCGCATTGGCCTTATGAAGCGCATCGGCCCTAAGCGGATCGCCGGGGTCCGAAGACAGCGCGCCGGATTGGAAGAGTCTGAGCGAAGCCACGCCCAGCCCCTCGGATCGGCCGAGCACCGCCCCCGTCGAGGCGTCGCGGTAGCGCCAGGCCGAGCCGGCGCCCGCGTCCAGCAGTACTGAAGGGATCACCAGGTCGAACGCGGCCCGCCCAAGCGCATCCGGATCGGAAGGTTTCTCCAGCTCGGCCCACAGGTCGCGCCCGTTCGCCGTGAAATGCCGCCAGCGGGCGTGGAACGGAACATTGAGGTCCGGATAGTTCGCCCGCACCGTTTCGGCCGTCAGGTCGGCAGCCACATCCATCCTTGACATGTCCAGGCTCCAATCCGGGAGCTCCCAACGCTGGGCGAGCGACAGCATGCCGTTGGCGCATTCGCGCACAGCTGACGCTGTCAGGAGGCATTCGGCCTCATACCGATCGCCGACGCTCATCCGCGTCCCTTCCGCATGTCCGACCTCAGAATTCCTTGAGGTCGCGGCCGACGACCTTCTTCAGGTCGGCCTGGCTCGGTGGTTTGTCGGGCGTGAAGTAGCCGGCGGCCTTCTTGGCCTCCATCTCAACGTTGGCGTCGTCGGGCACCAGGCCGTCGGGGATCGGCACGCGCTCGCCGATCTCGATTCCCTCTTTCACCAGGGCGTCGTGCTTCATGTTGGACATCGACACGAAACGGTCGATCCGCCGTATACCAAGCCAGTGTATGATGTCGGGCATAAGCTGTTGAAATCTGGCGTCTTGTACGCCTGCAACACACTCGGTGCGTTCGAAGTAGGTGGCGGCCTGATCGCCGCCGGGCTGACGCTTTCGGGCGTTATAGACCAGGAACTTGGTCACTTCGCCCAGCGCGCGGCCTTCCTTGCGGTTGTACACGATCAGGCCCGTGCCGCCGGCCTGGGCCTGGGCCACCGCCGCCTCGATCCCGTGGATCAGGTAGGGCCGGCAGGTGCAGATGTCGGAGCCGAAGACGTCGGAGCCGTTGCACTCGTCGTGCACGCGGCAGGTCAGCGTAAAGCGCCTGTCGCCCAGGTGGGTCGGGTCGCCGAACATGTACAGGGTGATCCCGCCGATGGGCGGCAGGAAGATGGCGATGTCGGGCCGGGTGACCAGTTCCGGATACATGCCGCCGGTCTGTTCGAAGAGCGTGCGGCGAAGCTGCGTCTCCTCGACCTCGAACCGTTCGGCGATCCCCGGCAGATGCCAGACCGGATCGATGGCGGCCTTGGTGACGGCGACGTCGCCGCCCTCGTGGACGATCTCGCCGTCGACCTTCAGGCGGCCCCTGGCGATGGCCTCGTGGATTTCCGGAAGGCTGATGCGCGCCTTGGTCACCGCGATGGTCGGGCGGATGTCGATGCCCTCGGCGAGCTCGGTCGCAAAGTCCTCGGCGACCCGGTGACCCCAGGGATCAAGGCTGACGATCTTGCCGGGCTCGCTCCACTGGGCGTGCGGGCCGATCGGCACGACGGGATAGGTGTTGTGCAGCTCAGGCCGCGTCTCGGCCGCCATGGCGCCCGACGAGATCGCCAACGCGCGGTAGATCGAATAGGCGCCGCCGTGGGCGCCCACGGCGTTGCGGTCGGCGCCCGAGTTCGGCGTCGCGATGACCGGGCCGCGTTCCCGGGCCGTCGGGGCGTCCCAATGGATGGGAAAGCGGCTGGCCGAACCCGTGCCCGGGTGTGAGGTGAGCCGGATGTGAGATGTCCTGTTGCCGGACATGGACCCTTACGAACCTCCAGAATCAAGAAGGCCCTGCCGCCGGGTCGCCGGCGTAGGGCCTTTGAGGGCGAATAGTGCTCCCGGTTATTTAGCTTGGCAAGAGTTACGACTTCGCCCCTGCGGTCCGGCACGCGAACGGTATGCGCGAAATCCGGTGCTGATCTTCGTGGCGGCAGGCGATGACGCGGCTATGCTTCCTGGGGCGCATTAGAGGGGCGCCGGCGCCTCTCTGGTAGGCGTGACGCCTTGACGCCACGGGGCCTTGGGCCGTCTGCTGGACAGGGGCGCCGGAGCCCCAGCAGGTTTCACCAGTGATCCAGGGTCTCGCGTCAGAGTTTGAACATGCGCCGCTGCAGCGGGCGCGCGGCGCGGGCCGCATCGCGGTGCGTGCGGACGGCGATCTGACGCGGTTGTCGCGGCTCTACCAGGACGGCTGCGCCAAGATCCGGCTGCCGATCGACCATTCGGCCAGCACGCTGGAGGCGGTGTTGATCAACTCCGCCGGCGGCCTGACCGGCGGCGACCGGATGAGCTGGCAGGTGGAGGTCGACGCCGGCGCGGCGCTGACGCTTTCCACCCAGGCCTGCGAAAAGGTCTACCGCGCCCGCGACGGCCGGGCCGAGGTGGCGGTGACGCTCAGCGCCGGGGCCGGCGGCCGCATCGACTGGCTGCCGCAGGAGACCATCCTCTTTGACGGTGGCGCGCTCGCCCGCACCCTGACCGCCGACCTCGCCGAAGACGCCAGGCTGCTGGCGGTGGAGGCGGCGATCCTCGGCCGCACGGCCATGGCCGAGACGGTGCGGGTGGGCGAACTTCGCGACCGCTGGCGCATCCGCCGCGAGGGCCGGCTGGTGTTCGCCGACGATCTCCACTTCGGGGGCGACATGGCGGCGCTGACGGCGCTCGCGCCGACGCTGGGCGGCGCGGCGGCCTTCGCGTCGCTGCTGCTGGTCTGCGACGACGCGCAGAGATTTCTGAGCCCGCTGCGGGCGGTCATCGGCGCCAACGGCGGGGCCAGCGCCTTTGACGGAAAGCTATTCTGCCGGATCGTCTCCAGGGACGGCCTGTCGCTGCGCCGCCTGCTGATGCCCGCCATCGCCGTCCTTCGCGACGGCCAGCCCTGCCCGCGCGTCTGGGGATTCTGAGATGAACCTGACCCCCCGCGAAAAGGACAAGCTGCTGATCGCCATGGCCGCCGAGGTCGCCCGCAAGCGCCTCGCCCGCGGCGTGAAGCTGAACTACCCGGAGGCCATCGCGCTGATCAGCGATTTCGTCGTCGAGGGCGCCCGCGACGGCCGCACCGTCGCCGAACTGATGGAAGCCGGCGCCCACGTCATCACCCGCGCCCAGGTCATGGAGGGCATCTCCGAGATGATCCAAGACGTGCAGGTCGAGGCGACCTTTCCCGACGGCACCAAGCTCGTCACCGTCCACCACCCGATCCGCTGAAGAGAAAGAGCGCCATGACCCGGCCCACCCCCCGAGGTTCGAACACACAAAAAGCCTGGGTCCCCGCCTTCGCGGGGATGAGCGGGATCTTGGCCTTGCTGGCTCCGGCGACCGCGCTGGCTCACCCCGGCGACCATTTGGCCATGAGCTTCGCGCAGGGCCTCGAGCATATGTTCAGCCAGCCCGACCACCTGGGCCTGCTCGGCCTCATCGTGCTGGTGGTGGTTCTGGGCGCGGGCGGCGCGTTCAGCCGCCGGGCGCCGAAGTGATACCGGGCGAGATCATCGCGGCCGATGGCGACATAGAGCTGAACGCCGACGCGCCCGCGCTGACGCTGCAGGTGGCCAACACCGGCGACCGGCCGATTCAGGTGGGCAGCCACTACCATTTCTTCGAGACCAATCCGGCGCTGAGTTTCGACCGCGCGGCGGCGCGCGGCATGCGCCTCGACATCGCCGCCGGGACCGCCGTGCGCTTCGAGCCCGGCCAGGCGCGCGACGTGCAGCTCGTCCCCTTCGGCGGCAAGCGCGAGGCATACGGCTTCCGCCAGGCCGTGATGGGCGGCCTCTGACATGGGACGTCTTTAGATGCCTGCCAGAATCAGCCGCGCCACCTATGCTGACATGTTCGGCCCCACGACGGGCGACCGCGTGAGGCTGGCCGACACCGGGCTCTTCATCGAGGTGGAGCGCGACCTCACCACCTATGGCGAGGAGGTGAAGTTCGGCGGCGGCAAGGTGATCCGTGACGGCATGGGCCAGTCCCAGGTGACCCGCGCGAACGGCGCGGTCGACACCGTGATCACCAACGCCCTGATCGTCGACCACTGGGGGATCGTGAAGGCCGACGTGGGCCTGAAGGACGGCCGCATCGTGGGCATCGGCAAGGCCGGCAACCCGGACACCCAGAGCGGCGTCGACATCATCATCGGCCCGGGCACCGAGGCCATCGCCGGCGAGGGCAAGATCCTGACCGCAGGCGCGATGGACTGCCACATCCACTTCATCTGCCCGCAGCAGATCGAGGAGGCGCTGATGAGCGGCGTCACCTGCATGCTGGGCGGCGGCACCGGGCCGGCCACCGGGACCAACGCCACCACCTGTACGCCCGGCCCCTGGCACATGGCCCGCATGCTGGAGGCGGCCGAAGCGTTTCCGATGAACATCGGCTTTTCCGGCAAGGGCAACGCCGCCCTGCCCGACGCGCTGGTCGAACAGATCGCCGGCGGCGCCTGCGCCATGAAGCTGCATGAGGACTGGGGCACGACGCCGGCCACAATCGACTGCTGCCTGTCGGTCTGTGACGACCACGACGTCCAGTGCATGATCCACACCGACACCCTCAACGAGAGCGGCTTTGTCGAGGACACCATCGCGGCGTTCAAGGGCCGCACGATCCACGCCTTCCACACCGAAGGCGCCGGCGGCGGGCATGCGCCCGACATCCTGAAGGTGGCGGGGCTGGCCAACGTCATCCCGTCGTCGACCAACCCGACGCGGCCCTACACGCGCAACACGCTGGCCGAGCATCTCGACATGCTGATGGTCTGCCACCACCTGGACCCGTCGATCCCCGAGGACGTGGCCTTCGCCGAGAGCCGTATCCGGCGCGAGACCATCGCGGCGGAGGACATCCTGCACGACCTCGGCGCGCTCTCGATCATCGCCTCCGACAGCCAGGCCATGGGCCGGGTCGGCGAGGTGCTGATCCGCACCTGGCAGACCGCCGACAAGATGAAGCAGCAGAGGGGACAGCTCCCTGGCGACAGCCTGGCGGATAATTTCCGGGTGAAGCGCTACATCGCGAAATACACGATCAACCCGGCCACCGCCCACGGCATGAGCGCCCACATCGGCAGCATAGAGGTCGGCAAGCGGGCGGACCTGGTGCTGTGGAATCCGGCCTTCTTCGGGGTGAAACCGGACCTGGTGTTGCTGGGCGGGACCATCGCCGCGGCGCCCATGGGCGACCCGAACGCCTCGATCCCGACGCCGCAGCCGGTGCACTACCGCCCGATGTTCGGCGCGTACGGCAAGGCGGTGACACGGACCAGCGTGACCTTCGTCTCGAAGCTGGCGCTGGAGGGTGGTCTGCGCGACCGCCTCGGCCTCGATAAACAGCTGCTGGCGGTGGAGAATACACGCGGCGGGCTCTCCAAGGCCTCGATGATCCACAACGGCGCCACGCCGGTGATCGAGGTCGATCCCGAGACCTATGTCGTAAAGGCCGACGGCGCGATCCTGACCTGCGAGCCGGCCGACGTCCTGCCTATGGCGCAAAGGTATTTCCTGTTCTGATGACCCGATCATCCAAGCCCAGTTCCTCCCCGCTTTGGTGGAGGTGGCGCGAAGCGCCGGCGGGGGTCAGCGCCGACCTCGGAGGACCTCCTCAGTCAGCTTCGCTGACAGCTCCCCCATTGGGGAGCATCTGACATGCCGGCGACGCCCATCACGGATGTTCTGCCGGCGGGCGCCTGGAGCAGCGAGGCTGTGGACAGGGTGGTGCTGGACTATGACGGCCGGCATCGCCGCCGGATCGTGCTGACCGGCGCGTCCGGGACCGAGTACCTGCTGGACCTGGCCGAGGCGACGCACTTGCGCCACGGCGACGGGCTGGTGCTGTCGGGCGGCGGCATCCTGATGGTGGAGGCCAAGCCGGAGCCGCTGCTGGAGGTGCGCGCGGCTTCACCCGAAGCGCTGATCAAGCTCGCCTGGCACATCGGCAACCGGCACCTGGCCGCCGCCATCCAGGCCGACAGGATCCTGATCCGCCGCGACCATGTGATCGCCCACATGCTGGAACACCAGGGGGCCAGGGTCCGCGAGGTCGAGGAAGCGTTCGACCCGGAGGGTGGCGCCTATCAGGATCACGGGGCGGGGGACCATGGGCATGGGCACTGAGTTTTCACGTTCAGGCTCGTCATCCCCCGGCGTCCGCCCGCGCAGAGCGCGGGTGGATTCTCTGCGGGTAAGAACGGGCGGAGGACCCATAAACACGGGAGGGCGTGAGGGTTCGCGGCGGCGCCGCCGCATTCTTTGCCGCGCCACGGAGATCATGGATCCCCCGGACAAGCCGGGGGATGACGATCATTCTGGGGTGGTCGGATGAGCGGGCAGACTCACCTCCTGCGCCTTCTCACCTGGCTCTCGCCGGCGTTCCCAGTGGGGGCGTTCAGCTATTCCCACGGGCTGGAGACCGCGATCCGCGAGGGGCTGGTGAGCGACGCGGACGAGGTGTCGGCCTGGATCGCCGGCCTGATCGAGCACGGCAGCGGCTGGACCGACGCGGTGCTGTTCAAGGCGGCCCACGACGCGGCCCACGATCCCGCGGGGCTGGCCGACATCACCGAACTGGCCGAGGCGCTGGCGCCCTCGCTGGAGCGCCGGCGCGAGAGCCTGGGCCAGGGCGAGGCCTTCCTCATCGCGGCCAGCGCCTGGGGCCCGCCCCCCGTCAGCGGCGCGGTGGCCTACTGCGCCGCCGTCGGCGCGGTCTGCGGCGGCGCGGGCATCGCGCTGGAACCCGCCCTCACCGCCTGGCTACATGCCTTCGCCGCCAATCTGGTGAGCGTGGCGGTGCGCGCGATCCCCATCGGCCAGACCGCTGGCATCGCGGTTATCGCGGAGCTGGATCCGGTGATCCTGGCGACGGCCGAACGCGCCGCGATCTCGACGCTCGACGACCTAGGCTCCGCCGCCCTCATGTCGGACATCGCCGCCATGCGGCACGAAACCCTCCCGATAAGGCTGTTCATCTCATGAGCAAACATGGACCCCTGCGCGTCGGGATCGGCGGCCCGGTGGGGTCGGGCAAGACCACGCTGGTGGAGAAGCTCTGCAAGCAGATGCGCGACCGCTGGAGCGTCGCCGTGGTCACCAACGACATCTACACCCAGGAAGACGCCCTGATCCTCACCCGGCTGCAGGCCCTGCCCGAGGACCGCATCCTGGGCGTCGAGACGGGCGGCTGTCCGCACACCGCGATCCGCGAGGACGCCTCGATCAACCTGGCGGCCATCGCCGATCTAAATTCCCGGCACCCGGACCTCGAGGTGATCTTCATCGAGAGCGGCGGCGACAACCTGGCGGCCACCTTCAGTCCCGACCTCGCCGACCTGACCATCTATGTGATCAGCGTCTGCCAGGGGGAGAAGATCCCGCGCAAGGGCGGCCCGGCGATCAGCCGCTCGGACCTGCTGGTGATCAACAAGACTGACCTCGCGCCGCATGTGGGCGCGGACCTGGCGGTCATGCGGTCGGACACGGCGAAGGCGCGCGGCGAGCGGCCCTATGTGTTTACAGACCTGACCCGGCTGGTAGGCGTCGACGATGTGGCCCGGTTCATCGCGGCCGCCGGCGGCCTGCCGGCCCCGATGAGCGCGGTGGCCTGACGTACACCCTGCGCGCCATCCAAAGCTGCTGACGGAGATTTCGACATGTGCCGCAACATCAAGACCCTGTTCAACTTCGAGCCGCCCGCGACCCACGACGAGACCCGCGCCGCCTCGCTCCAGTTCGTGCGCAAGCTCAGCGGCTTCAATACGCCGTCCAAGGCCAACCAGGCCGCGTTCGACGCCGCCATCGAGGAGGTGTTCCAGGCCGGCCACCACCTGCTGCACAGTCTCGAGACCCAGGCTCCGCCGCGCGACCGCGAGACCGAGGCGCAGAAGGCCCGGGCGCGATCGGCCGAGCGCTTCGGACCCCGCGCGTCCGTCTAGGCCGCGACGCGTCCGACGATCCGCAGGCGGCTGACGCCGCCGTCGGGGAAAATGTTCAGGCGGATGAACTTTACGGGGCCAAGGTCGGCGAGTTCGTCCCGGAAGGTATGAACGGCGTCGGCGGATAGCTTCACCTCCGGCAGCAGGACCGGCCAGCTTTCGGCCTGTTCGGCGATCTCCTGGGGCGAGCCGTGGGCGCGACGGGTCGCCTGGATCGAGCAGCGGTCGGGGAAGTTGCCCTTGAAGTGGCAGGTGTCGACGGTGACTTCCTCCACACAGCCGAAGGTCCCGAGCTGCAGCACCGCCCAGTCGTGCCCGGGCTCGCGCCGGCGCCGCGTCTCCCAGCCGTCGCCCATGTTCACGCCTTGGCCCGGCGCGGTCAGGTTGCCCACCGCGCCGTAGTGCTCGTCGTTGGCGATGATCCCACGCCCGCCGTTGGCCACGGCCAGCAGGTCTATCGCCGCGTTCGCCCCCACCTTCGACCAGTCCGGCAGCACCCGGCCCCAGACGCGAAGACGCGCCACGCCGCCGTCGGGGAAGATATGCAGGCGCACATGGGTCACCGGCTGGGCGTGGTCGATGGGGAACCAGGCGCGGTCATCGCCCTTCAGGTCCAGCCGCGCCGTCACCTTGACCCAGCCGGCGCCGTCGCCCGGGATCGCCTCGTCGGACCGGCAGACCTCAAGTTCGGCGCCCGGCGGGTAGTTGCCGGTGAAATGGCTGGTGTCGATCTCGAAGCCGGCGACCTCGCCCGGAACGCCCAGTCGGATCACGCACCAGTCATGGCCCGCGACACGCTTGCGGCGGCTTTCCCAGCCGTCCATCCACTTGCCGTTGTCGTCATACTTGCCGGGAACCCAGAGCGGCGGCTCAGGCGAAATCAGCCGGGCTTTGTCGGCGAAGAAGTCGTCGGTGGCGTAGACCACCTCCGAGCCCAGCCGGGGCTGGGCAAGGTCCACATACTGGCGGCGCAGGTCGTCGAACACGGCTTTCGTCCTCAGGTCAGCTCCGCGAGCCGGAAGCCCGCGATCCGGTGGATCTGGGCGATGGCGGTGGCGAACTCGGTCTCGGGATCGCTCGCCAGCCGGGCCCCGAACGCGGCAAGGATATCAGGTCGCGTCAGGCCTTTCACCGCCACGATGAAGGGGAAGCCGAAGCGCGCGTTATAGGCGGCGTTGAACCGCTGGAAGGCCTCGAATTCCTCAGCTGAGCACTGGTCCAGGCCCGCGCCGGCCTGCTCCTTCACCGAGGCGTCCGCCATGCGGGTTTGGCTGGCCAGCTCCGGATGCGCGCGGATCAACGCCAGCCGCATCTCGCGCGGCGCGGCGTCGACCTCGGCCCGCATCGCCTCCGCAAGGGCCGAGGGATCGTCCAGCCCACCATCCTCGACCGCCGGCCAGACGCCTTCGGCGACCCAGGGCGAGGCCTCGTAGACGGCGCCGAACCTGGCCAGGAACTCGGCATGGGACAGCGCGCTAGCCAACATGCGGGTGCCTCTCCCGCCAGTGCCGGGCGATCTCGACGCGGCGGGCGAACCAGACGTCCTTGTGCCCCTGGGCGTAGAGTATGAACCGCTCGAGACCCGCCATCTTGCCCGGCCGCCCCACGATGCGGCAGTGAAGGCCCACCGACATCATCTTCGGGCTGGTCTCCCCCTCGGCGTAGAGCACGTCGAAAGCGTCCTTCAGATAGGAGAAGAACTGCTCCCCGGTGTTGAGCCCGGTCCCGGAGAACCGCATGTCGTTGGCCTCCAGGGTATAGGGCACGATCAGGTGGGGGTGGCGGCCTTCCTTCACCCAGAACGGCAGGTCGTCGGAATAGTCGTCGGCGTCGTAGGCGAAGCCGCCCTCGTCGGCGACGATCCGGCGCGTGTTGGGGCTGGTGCGGCCGGTGTACCAGCCCAGCGGCCGCTCGCCGGTCAGCCGTTTGTGGATCTCCATGGCGCGGGCCATGTGCTCCCGCTCGACCCGCTCGGGCACGTCCTGATAGTTGATCCAGCGCCAGCCGTGGCTGGCGATCTCGTGGCCGGCCTGGAGGAAGGCCTCGACCACTGCGGGGTTGCGCTCCATCGCCATGGCGACGCCGAAGACCGTGACCGGCACGCCGTAGCGCTCGAACAGGCGCAGCAGCCGCCAGACGCCGGCCCGCGATCCGTATTCGTAGATCTGCTCCATGCTCATGTGCCGCGCGCCGGCCACGGGAGCCGGGTTGTTCATGTCGGAGAGGAAGCTCTCCGAGGCCGGGTCGCCGTGCAGCACGCTGGCCTCGCCGCCCTCCTCGTAGTTGAGGACAAGCTGCACCGCGATGCGCGCCCCGCCCGGCCAGTCGGCGTGCGGCGGGTTGCGGCCGTAGCCGATCAGGTCGCGGGGATAGGACTCTCGGGACATGGATGACCGCATATCAGGCTTGGCGCGGCCTGCAGCCTCGCAAGCCGGCGGCTCGGTTGCAATTCCCGCCCCTTCGGCCGACTCTTGGGCGGATGAGTGGCCTCACGACGCACGTCCTCGACACCATGCACGGTCGCCCGGCCGCAGGAATCGCCCTGCGGCTGCTGCGGGCGGGCACGACCCTTGTCAGCACGGTGACCAACGCGGACGGCCGATGCGATTCTCCGTTGCTGACGGAGCGGACGCTGGAGGCCGGCGCCTATCGGCTGGAGTTCGAGGTGGGCGCCTACTATCGCGGCCTGGGCATGACCCTGCCGGAGCCGGCGTTCCTGGAGACCGTGGCCATCGAGTTCGGGGTCGCCGACGCTGGCGCGCACTACCACGTGCCGCTGCTGGTCAGCCCGTTCGCCTACTCGACCTATCGCGGTAGTTGAGATGGCGCGGCCGATCCGGTTCCTGCTGGATGGCGCGGTCCGCGAGCTCGCGGACATCGACCCGACTCTGACCGTCCTCAACCTGCTGCGCTACGACCTGCGCCGCACTGGGACCAAGGAGGGCTGCGCCGAGGGCGACTGCGGCGCGTGCACCGTGGTGCTGGGCGAACTGGTGGGCAAGCGGGTGCGGTTCCGGGCTGTGAATGCCTGCATCCTGTTCGCGCCGATGCTGGACGGCCGGGCCCTATTCACTGTCGAGAGCCTGAAGCAGGACGGCGCGCTGCACCCAGTACAGCAGGCGATGGTCGACAATCACGGCTCGCAGTGCGGCTTCTGCACCCCTGGGTTCGTGATGAGCCTCTATGCCCACCAGCGCGAGGGCGGCGCGACCGACAGCCAGGGCCTGAAGGATGCGCTGGCGGGCAACCTCTGCCGCTGCACGGGCTACGGCCCGATCCTGGCGGCGGGACAGGCGATGGGCGCGGATGCCGAGGGCCCGGAGGCGCTGGCCTCGCTGGCGGCGGCGCTGGCGGCGATCCAGCCGATCGAGAGCCTGGATATCGCGCACGGCGGCCGCCGGTTCATGGCGCCGCGGACGACGGCTGAGCTCGCGGCGGCGGTCGAGGCCAATCCGGACGCCACGATCCTGGCCGGTGGGACGGACGTGGGGTTGTGGGTGACCAAGCAGCACCGCAGGCTGGATACGGTGATCTCGATCAACGAGGTCGCCGAACTGCGGGAAATTCGGGACGAAGGCGACAGGATCGTCATCGGCGCAGGGGTCCGATATTCCGATGCGACGCCAATTCTCGTCGAACTGCATACCGAGTTCGGCGAAATGCTCAGACGAATAGGCGGATTGCAGGTACGGAACCTGGGCACGATTTGCGGCAATATCGCCAACGGCTCGCCGATCGGCGACATGCCGCCGGCGCTGATCGCGGCCGCGGCAAAGCTTTTGCTGCGCCGAGGCGCCGAAAGCCGGACCATCCCGTTGGAAGACTATTTCCTGGCCTATGGGAAACAGGACCGCCGCCCTGGCGAGTTCGTGGAGGCGGTGATCGTCCCGAAGATCGGGCCGGACCGCGTGTTCCGAATCTACAAACTCTCGAAGCGATTCGACCAGGACATCTCCGCAGTCTGCGCGGGAATCTCCATCGGGGTAAAGGACGACCAGATCACGGACGCGCGGATCGCGTTCGGCGGCATGGCGGCCACGCCGAAGCGGGCAGCCGCCTGCGAGGCGGCCCTTACCGGCCAGCCCTGGACCGAGGCCGCCGTGCGCGGGGCCGCCGAGGCGCTGGCGCAGGACTTCCAGCCGATCAGCGACATGCGCGCCTCGGCCGACTACCGCCTGCAAGCGGCGAAGAACCTGGTTCTGAAGGCCTTCCTGGAGAGCACGGCCCGGATCCGGGTGCTGGACGCCGAGGCGGTGGGCCATGGATGACGCCGGCGCCGCTCTCCCCATCGGGGGCATCGTTCATGCGTCGATCGCCCATGACAGCGCCGAAAAGCATGTTGCGGGTGAGGCCTATTATATCGACGACCTGCCCGAACCGGCTGGCCTGCTGCATATCCATGTGGGGCAAAGCACGCGGGCGCATGCGCGAATCCTGCGTCTTGACCTCTCGGCGGTGGAAGCCGCGCCTGGAGTCGTTCGTGTACTGAGCGCTTCAGACGTGCCGGGCAGGAATGACATCAGCCCGATCGCCGGCGACGACCCGATGTTTCCAGACCGGACGGTCCGCTACGTCGGCCAGCCGCTGTTCGCCGTGGCGGCCGAGAGCCTGCCCAAGGCCCGCGCCGCGGCGGCCCTCGCCAAGGTCGAATACGAAGACCTGCCGGCGTATCTGACCCTCGAAGCCGCCAAGGCGGCGGGCGAACTCATCGAGGACAGCCAGACCATGCGGCTGGGCGATGCGCCGGGCGCCATCGCGGCCGCGCCGCACAGTCTTTCCGGCAGGCTGGCCATAGGCGGCCAGGATCATTTCTACCTGGAAGGCCAGGTGGCGCTGGCGGTTCCAGGCGAGGACGGCGACCTGCACGTCTGGTCGTCCACGCAAAATCCCACGGAAACCCAGCACCTTATCGCCCGCTGCCTGGGCGAACGCGACCACGCCATCGTGGTCGAGGTGCGCCGGATGGGCGGCGCCTTCGGCGGCAAGGAAACCCAGTCGGTCCACTACGCCGCCATCGCCGCGCTTGCGGCGAAGATAACCGGGCGACCCGCCAAGTGCAGGCTCGACCGCGACGACGACATGGTGATGACCGGCAAGCGGCACGCCTTCGTCACTGGCTGGCGGGTGGGGTTCGACGACGCCGGCAAGCTGCTGGGCGCGGCTTTCGAGCTGTCCTCGCGATGCGGCCACTCGGCGGACCTGTCGGTGGCGATCAACGACCGCGCGATGTTTCACTCGGACAACGGCTACGCCTTGCAGGCGGCCGAGATCGTTTCCCACCGTATGCGGACGAATACGGTCTCCGATACCGCCTTCCGGGGCTTCGGCGGGCCGCAGGGGATGATGGGGATCGAGCGCGCGATGGACGCCATCGCCTGGTCGCTGCGCAAGGACCCGCTCGATGTGCGGCTGGCAAACCTCTACGGCGTATCCGGCGACCAGACGCCGTATGGCCAGGTGGTCACCGACAGTGTCTCGCTGGAGTTGATGACCGAGCTTGAGGCGTCCAGCGACTACCGCGCCCGCCGCGCGGCCATCGAAGCCTGGAACGCCGAAAACCCCTGGCTGAAGCGCGGCCTGGCGCTGACGCCGGTGAAGTTCGGCATCTCGTTCACCGCCAACCACCTGAACCAGGCCGGCGCGCTGGTCCACGTCTACACCGACGGCTCGATCCACCTGAACCACGGCGGGACCGAGATGGGCCAGGGCCTGAACGTCAAGGTCGCCCAGGTTGTCGCCGACGTCTTCCAAGTCCCACTGTCGGCGGTGAAGATCAGCGCCACGCGCACCGACAAGGTCCCCAACACCTCGGCCACGGCAGCCTCGTCGGGCAGCGATCTCAACGGCATGGCTGCGCAAAACGCTGCACAGCAAATCAAGGCGCGGCTCGTCGACTTCGCGGCCAAGGAATTCGATTGCGCCGCGGCTACCGTGATCTTCGGCCCCGATGGCGTAACGGCCGGCGAGACCAAACTCACCTTCACCGAGTTGGTGCGACGCGCCTATTTCGCGCGGACCTCGCTCTCGGCGACCGGCTACTATCGCACGCCTGAGATCCATTACGACCGGGCCAGGCACCACGGCAGGCCGTTCTATTACTACGCCTTCGGCGCGGCCTGCTCCGAAGTGGTCATCGACACTCTGACCGGCGAGAACAAGGTCACCCGCGTCGACATCCTCCACGACTGCGGCCGCTCGCTGAACCCGGCGGTGGACGCCGGCCAGATCGAAGGCGGCTTCATCCAGGGCATGGGCTGGCTGACCACCGAGGAACTGGTGTTCGACGACAAAGGCGCCCTACGCACCCACGCACCTTCGACCTACAAAATCCCGGCCGCCGGCGACCGGCCCGACGCCTTCCACCTGAAGCTCTGGGACCGCGGAGAGAACACAGTCGAGACCATCCACCGCTCCAAGGCGGTCGGCGAGCCGCCGCTGATGCTGGCCATCTCGGTGTTCTCGGCGCTCACCGACGCCGTCGCCAGCGTCGCCGGACACAAGCACATGCCGAACCTCGACGCCCCGGCGACGCCCGAGCGGATCCTGGCCGCCATCGACGACATCCGTCGGAGGGCCAACCATGTCTGAGTGGATCGCCGAAGCCCGGGCCGCCGTGATGCGCGGCGAGCGGCTGGCCATGGTCACGGTGGTGGGCGCCCAGGGCTCCACACCGCGCGAGACCGGCGCGCGGATGCTGGTCTGGGCGGAGCATTTCATCGGCACCATCGGCGGCGGTTCGCTGGAGCGCCAGGCCCTGGACCAGGCGCGCAGGCTCATCGGCCAGGACGCGCGCCGCCACGCTCTGCAGGACTATCCGCTCGGCCCGCTGCTCGGCCAATGCTGCGGGGGCAAGGTGCGACTGCTGGTGGAACAGATAGACGCCGCCAGCGGAACTTGGCTGGACGATGCGGTCCGCGCCTGCGCCGAGGGCGAGCCCTTTCGGCTGCAGGCCGAGTTCGAGGATGGCGCGATGCAACGCACCGTACAGCCGGGGACGCCGGACGCGCCATCCGACGGGCCGCGCACGCCAGTTCCCGAGGTCAGGCGGCTCTCCGAGCTTATGCAGCCGACGCGGCCCAAGCTGGTCATGTTCGGCGCCGGCCACATCGGTCAGGCCGTGGCCCGCGCCTTCGCACCGCTGCCCTTCGACCTGGAGTGGCTGGCCAGCCGCGCGGACCTGCGCCCCGAGGCCGGCGGCACTCGCGCCGAGCTGATGAGCGAGGACGACCTGGAAGCCTGCATCGACGCCGCGCCGCCCGGCTCCCTTTTCGCCATCTTCACGCACAGTCACGACCTCGACTACCGCCTGACCCGGGCGGTGCTGGCGCGCGGCGACTTCGGCTATCTCGGCCTGATCGGGTCGCGCACCAAGCGGGCGCGGTTCGAAAGCCGGCTGCGCGACGACGGCGTTTCGGACCTTTCGCGCCTCACTTGCCCGATCGGCATTTCGAGCCTGAAGAGCAAGGCGCCCGCCGTGATCGCCGTGTCGCTCGCCGCCGAACTACTGCAACTGACGGAGGCCGGGTGAGTTTCGACTGGGCCGCCTGGGCCAACCTCGCGTTTCGCTGGCTGCATCTCACCGCCGGTATCGCCTGGATCGGCTCATCGTTCTATTTCATGTGGCTAGACAGCCATCTGAAAGCGCCGGCCAACCCGCCAAAGGGCGTGGCCGGCGAGCTCTGGAGCGTCCATTCCGGCGGCTTCTATCACCAGATGAAGTTCATGGTGGCGCCGCAAGGCATGCCCGACGAACTGCACTGGTTCAAATGGGAGGCCTATACGACCTGGATCAGCGGCATGCTGCTGCTGGGCCTGATCTTCTACGTCGGCGCCGACCTCAACCTCATCGACCGGAACCGGATGGCGCTGGCGCCCTGGCAGGCGATCGGTCTCGGCCTCGGCGTGCTGGCGGCCGGCTGGCTGGTCTATGACGGGCTCTGCCGCTCGCCGCTGGGTCAGAACCTGAAGGTCTTCGCGGCGATATGGTTCGGCGCGCTGACGGCGGCGGCCTGGGGGCTCACCCGCATCTTCTCGGACCTGGGTGCGGTGATGCATCTGGGCGCGATCATCGGCACGGTGATGGTCGCCAACGTCTTCCTGATCATCATCCCGAACCAGCGCAAGGTGGTGGCCCAGGTCCTGGCCGGCCAGACGCCGGATCCGGCGCTTGGCAGGCAGGCCAAGCAGCGCAGTGTCCACAACAACTACATGACGCTGCCGGTGCTGCTGATCATGCTCTCCAACCACTATCCGATGATCGTCGCCAGTCCGCTGAACTGGCTGTGGCTCGCAGCTTTGGGGCTGGTCGGCTGGACCATCCGGCATTTCTTCAACCTCAAGAACGCCGGCTCGCTGCGCTACGACGTGCTGGCGTTCGGGGCGCTGGGGTTCGCGACCGTCGCCGTGCTGAACGCCAGCCTGGCGCCGAAGCCCGCCCCGGGCGTGGCCGTCCCGCCCCTTCTCGAGGTCCGCGCCATCATCGACCGGCACTGCGTGGTGTGCCACGCGGCGACGCCCACCCATAGAGGCGTGCCGACCGCGCCGAACGGGGCGATGTTCGACACCGACGCTGGCCTGTCGAAACATGCCGCCAAGATCTATGAGCGCACCGTCACCACCCATTCCATGCCCCAGGGCGACGAGACTCACATGACCGATCTTGAACGCGCCAGGCTGGGCGCCTGGATCAGGGCCGGTGCGAAGGTGGAGCCGTGACATTACTTCCGCCCTTCCATGCGTGACCTCTCCCCCCTCCCCCTTACCGCCGACGCCTTCGCGCAATTCGGCGACGTGATCGAGGCGTCGGATCGGGCCGAGCAGATCCCGATCAACTACGGCTACACGACGCGCTTCAACGATCTGGCCGGCATAGACGTAGGGGACGGCGGCGGGCACGCCATCGTCAGCCTGTTCCGCGCCGTCCCGTTGGCCCCCCCGCTGCTGAAGATCGTGGAGCGCCATCCGCTGGGCAGCCAGGCGTTCATGCCGCTGAGCGGACGGCCCTATCTGGTTGCCGTGGCCCCGGTGGGAGAATTCGACGCCACGAAGCTGGTGGTTTTCCGCGCGGGCAGCGGCCAGGGGGTGAACTACGCCAAGGGGGTCTGGCACCATTTCCTGCTGGCGCTTGAGGGCGAGAGCGATTTCCTGGTCATCGACCGGGAGGGGCCGGGTGAGAATCTGGACGAGGTCGAGCTGTCGCCCGCCGATCAGGTGATGGTCCGCCTATGAGCCGCACTGCGTATCGCGCCGCGCTGCTGCACGCGCTCGCAGACCCCTGCCAGGCGCCGGCGGCCGAGGCCTGGGCCTTCCACGAGGATGGGCTGCTGGTGATCGAGGGCGGCCATGTGGCGGCGTTCGGCGCTTATGCCGACCTGGCGCCGACGCTGGGCGACGCCCCAGTCGAGGACCTCACCGGCAAGCTGATCACCCCCGGGTTCATCGACGCCCACATCCACTATCCGCAGACCAACGTCATAGCCGCCTGGGGCTCGCAGCTCCTCGACTGGCTGACCCACCACACCTTCCCGGCGGAACAGGCCTTTTCCGATCGGGCGCACGCCGACGAGGCCGCCGCCTTCTTCTGTGACGAGCTGCTGCGCAACGGCACCACCAGCGCCCTGGTGTTCGGCACGGTCCACAAGGCCTCGGTCGATGCTCTTTTCGGGGCGGCGCTTTCCCGCGACATGCGCCTGATCGCCGGCAAGGTGCTGATGGACCGCAACGCGCCCGCGGGGTTGACCGACACCGTGGAGACTGGACGCGCCGACACGGAGACGCTGATCCGGTCCTGGCGCGGGCGCGGGCGACTGGGTTACGCGGTCACGCCGCGCTTTGCGGTGACCTCCACCGAGGCCCAGCTGGCCATGGCCGGCGAGCTGGCCGCCGCGCACCCCGAGGTGCTGATCCACACCCACATGAGCGAAAACGTCGACGAGATCGCCCGCGTCGGCGAGCTCTTCCCCAGCCACCTCGACTATCTCGACGTCTATGCGCGGTTCGGGCTGGTCGGCCCGCGCTCGGTTTTCGCCCACTGCGTGCACACCGAGGCCGATGCGCTGCGTCGGATGGCCGACGCGGGCGCCTCGGCCGCCTTCTGCCCGTCCTCGAACCTGATGCTGGGCAGCGGTCTCTTCAGCCTGAAACGGGCATGCCAATACGGCGTCACGGTGGGTCTGGGTACGGACGTGGGCGCCGGCGCCAGCTTCTCGCTGCTGCACATGATGGGCGAGGCCTACAGGGTCGGACAGCTCGGCGGCGAGACGCTCGACCCGATGCACGCCTTCTACCTGGCGACGCTCGCTGGCGCGAAGGCGCTGAAAATCGACGGCCAGGTCGGCAATCTCGCGCCCGGCAAGGAGGCCGACTTCCTGGTCCTCGACCTCGCCGCCACGCCCCTGTTGGCGCGGCGGACTGCGGCGGCCAGGACCATCGCCGAGACGCTCTTCGTCCTGAGCATCCTCGGCGACGACCGGTGCATCGAACGGACATATCTGGCCGGTCGGTTGGCGCACGCCCGCTAAAGCTTGCCTCGGCTCGCGGGCTCCGGCTCAGTGACCGCAAGCTTCACTGGAGCCGCAATGCGCCGCCTCCTCGCTCTTCTGTTTCTTCTGGTCGCCGCGGCGCCCGCTGCCGCCGCGCCGATCCCGGTCAAGGTCGTGGTGCTGACGGCGTTCGAGGTTGGCGCGGACACCGGCGATGCGCCCGGCGAGTTCCAGGCCTGGGCCGAACGTTACCCGCTGCCCCGAACGATCAAGGTCTCCGGCATCGAGCATCCCGTGCGTCTCTCCAGGGACGGTGTGATGGGTGTGGTACTGGGTGAGTTCGGCCGGGCGCGCGGCTCGATGGCCGCCCTGGTCGCCAACCCGGCGTTCGACTTTTCGAAGACCTACTGGATCATGGCCGGGATCGCCGGCGTCGACCCGCGCACTGGCTCGATCGGCAGCGCAGCCTGGGCCGATTGGGTGGTGGACGGTGATCCGCTCTACGAGATCGACGACCGCGAGATACCCGTCGACTGGCCGTGGGGCCTGTACGCCTTCGGCGCAAGGCGCCCCAGCGTGAAGGGCCGCGCCGACGATTTCAGCGGCATGGCCTGGCGGCTCGATCCCGGGCTCGTGCAATGGGCCTATGGCCTGACCCGGAGCATGGCGCTGAGCGACAACGCCCAACTCGCCGCCGCCCGCGCCCGCTACCCCAGCGAGCCCGCCGCCCAGGTTCCGCCGCACGTGGTGATCGGGACGGCGCTTGCCTCCGCGCGCTTCTGGCATGGCGTGCGGCGTACGGAATGGGCGCGCGACTGGGTGAAGACCTGGACAGACGGCCAGGGCGCCTTCGTCATGACCGACGGCGAAGACCAGGCGGTCCTCGATGTCCTGACCCTCAACGGTCGGGAAGGTCGGGTCGACGCCCGTCGCATCCTCGTGCTGCGCACCGGCAGCAACTATTCCCGCGAGGGCGACGGCGAAGGTCCGATCGGCGAGTTCGCGCCCGGCGGATCGGCGGCTGCGTTCGAGGCGGCGTGGCAGGTCGGCGCGCCTGTGGTCCGCGCGTTGGTTACCGGATGGGACCACTATTCCACGACCCTGCCTGGAGCCGCCAAACCATGAGTTTCCTCGAACGCCAGTTTCAGCTGAAGGCCCTGGGGACCAATGTCCGCACCGAGGTTATGGCCGGCGCCACCACCTTCCTGACCATGGCCTATATCGTGCTGGTGAACCCGGCGATCCTCGGCCAGACCGGCATGCCGGTCGCGGCGGTAGCGGCGGCGACCTGCCTGGCGGCCGGGGTCGGGTGCCTGCTGATGGGCTTTCTCGCCAACTATCCGATCGCGCTCGCGCCCGGCATGGGGCTGAACGCCTATTTCACCTTTACGGTGGTCAAGACGCTGGGCATTCCCTGGCAGACGGCGCTGGGGCTGGTCTTCATCTCCGGTGTGCTCTTCCTGCTGCTGACCTTCGCCGGCGTGCGCCAGATGATCGTCAGCGCCATCCCCAAGGCGCTGTTCTCCGCCATCGCGGCCGGCATCGGGATCTTCATCGCCTTCATCGGGCTTAAGGGCGCGGGCATCGTGGTCGCCAACCCCGGCACGACCGTCGGCCTCGGCGACCTGCACAGCCCGACCGCTCTACTGGCGCTGATGGGCCTGGGCATCACCGCCGCCCTGGAGGCCTGGAAGGTGAAGGGCGGCATCCTGATCGGGATCGTGGCGACGGCGCTGGCCGGTTGGGGCCTCGGCTTCGTCCATTGGGCGCCGCAGCCCTACAGCGTCGCGGAGATGACCGCGACGGCATTCCAGCTCGACATCCCGGCGGCGCTGGGGGTGGGCGGCAAGGGCTTCGGCCTGGCGCTGCTGGAGATCCTGTTCGTCTTCCTGTTCGTCGACCTGTTCGACAATGTCGGCACGCTGGTGGCGGTGACCAAGCGCGCGGGGTTGGTACAGTCGGACGGGTCGATCCCGCGCCTCAACCGCATCCTCTTCGCCGACGCTACGGCTACGGTCGTAGGCTCAATGGCGGGCACCTCGACGGTGGTCAGCTACATCGAGAGCGCCGCTGGGGTCTCGGCCGGCGGGCGCACCGGCCTGACCGCCGTGGTCTGCGGCGTGCTCTTCCTCTTGACCCTGCTGGTGGCGCCCTGGGCGCAGGCGATCCCGGCCGCGGCCACCGCGCCGGCGCTGATCCTGGTGGGGGCGATGATGATGAAGCCGCTGGCCGAGATCGAGTGGGACGATCCCGTCGTGGCGATCCCGGCGTTTCTGACACTGATCGCCATCCCGCTGACCTTCTCGATCGCCAACGGCCTGGCGTTCGGACTGGTCGCCTTCGCGATCCTGAAGCTGGTCACCCGCCGGGCGACGCGCGGCGACTGGCTGCTCTACGTCCTGGCCGCGCTCTTCATCGCCCGGTTCGCCTACATGGCGGCGGCGTAGCAGAGAGCCACGGAAAACACGGAAAGCCGCCCGCGCATCTCTCATTCGTCATGGCCCGGCTTGTCCGGGCCATCCATGAACACCGGAGACCGGGGACTTGCCGGAGCGGTTCCGTGTTTGTGGGTCCCCCGGACAAGCCGGGGAATGACGAGATTAGATTGGGGGTGGGCAGAGCGACGTCCCTGTCCTTTCCGTGTTTTCCGTGGCGAGGAAAACCCGCGGCTACTTGCCGCCGCCGCCGGTGATTTCCTTGATAAGGCCCTGGATCGGGGCCTTGCCGCCGGCCGCCCAGACGAGCTTCATGTAGGCGAGGGTGCGGCCCGCCGCGTCCTCGAACTTCCACTCGCAGCCGTCGAAGCGGCAGCTGGCGAAGGTGGGGACCTCACCGCCGTTGAAGACCATGCGGCAGTCCTGGAACTCGCAGTCCTCGAAGTGCTCGCCGTCGAGCACGACGGTCTCGTGGTTGAAGATGGTGGCGGTCTGCATGACTGGAATTCCTATTCTTCGTCCGCGGCGTCATCCGCGTCGCCGTCATCGACGGGATCGGGCTCGCCGCGGGCGCGGGCCTCAGCCTTTAGCCGGGCTTTTTCCGCCTTCTTGGCGGCCTTCTGCCGTTCGCGCTCCATGCGTTCGAACGGGTAGTTCGGCTTTCTCGCCATGATCGACTTCTCCGTCGGATTGAGGGGCGCGTGCGATCAACGCAGCAGGCCCGGCCAGAATTTTCTGTCGCCAGAAAACTCAGGTTCAAAAGTATTCGCGCGTGACGGGCGCCTGAACCGGATCCCACTTCAGGCTGTCACGCTCGACTATGCGGCTAGCCGCCGAAGCGGGCCAGCGCTGCTATTGGACTATCGCGGCGGAAAGATCGACCCCGCGTGGCGTCGTGGGGTCGATTTGGGCTTAACCCGCCGGTTCAGTGAACGACGGCGTCGAGCGGAAGATCTCGGATTCCGCGTCAGTCATCTCGGCCGGGACGTCGGCGAAGAGCGGCGTCGATAGGTAGCGTTCGCCGGTGTCCGGCAGCGTGGCGAGGATGGTCGTTCCCTTGGGCGAGGTCTCGGCGATCTTCAGGGCGCCGGCGAAGGTCGCCCCCGAGGTGATGCCCACGAAGATGCCTTCCTTAGTCGCCAGCTCCTGGCTGAGGCGGATTGCCTCGGGGCCGGGGATCGGCATCAACTGGTCGATATACTTCGCGACCACCGCGTCATTGGTCAGCTTGGCGATGAAGTCCGGGGTCCAGCCCTGCATCGGGTGCGGCTTCCAGGCCAGGTGGCCGGCGGCGGGCGTGCCATCGGCGTTATAGGCCTGGGGTTCATGGCTGGCGATCAGGCCGGCGTCGGCCGGCTCGCAGACCACGATCTTCGTCCCGGGACTCTTCGCGCGCAGCACCCGGGCGACGCCATTGAGCGTCCCGCCGGTGCCATAGCCGGTGACCCAGAAGTCGAGTTCGCCATTGGGGAAGTCGGCGAGGATCTCAGGGCCAGTAGTCCGGGCGTGCATCTCTGCGTTGGCCTCGTTCTCGAACTGCCGGGTCATGAACCAGCCGTGCTTTTCGGCCAGCTCCTTGGTCTTCACCAGCATGCCGGTGGCGCGGTGAGCGGCCGGGGTCAGAATCACCTTGGCCCCCAGGAAGCGCATCAATCGCCTCCGCTCGACGGAAAAGCTGTCGGCCATGACCACCACCAAAGGATAGCCCTTGGCGGCGCAGACCATGGCCAGACCGATGCCGGTGTTGCCGCTGGTGGCCTCGACCACGGTCTGCCCGGGCTTCAGCTCGCCGGACTTCTCGGCGGCCTCGATCACGCCCAGCGCCAGGCGGTCCTTGACCGAGCCCAGCGGGTTGAACGCCTCAATCTTCACAAACAGGTTCACGCCTTCGGGGGCCAGGCGGTTGATGCGGACCACCGGCGTGTTGCCCACAGTACCGAGGATGCTGTCGTATCTGGCCACGTTGACCTCCGGGAAAGAGCGGCAAGCTTTTTCCGACGGGCTCCGAAGTGAGTCAAACGCCTTTGGTTGCCCGAACGTCCGTGAAATCTACCCGCGTTCGGCGGCCGGTTCCCGAGACGGCCGCGTCCACGTCGAACACCGAGCGCAGCAGATCCGGGGTCAGGACCTCGGAGGTGGGCCCGAACGCGGCGAGCCGACCCTCGCGCAGCGCCATGAGGTGGGTCGCGTAGCGCGCCGCCAGCGTCAGGTCGTGAACGGCGGCGATCACCAGCTTGCCATTAGCCGCCAGCGCCGCGAGCCGGGCCACGGTGTCCATGGCATGCCGCGGGTCGAGGCCGGTCATTGGCTCGTCGGCGATCAGGACGTCGGGCTCACCGACCAGGGCGCGGGCGAGCATGGCGCGGGCGAGTTCGCCGCCGGACAGGGTCGTAGCCGGCTGCAGGCGCTGGGCGGCGAGGTCGCAGACGTCGATGGCGTAGGTCAGCCTCGGCTCAAGCATTGCGGGCAGGCCGCCGAAGGCCGGCAGGTACGGGGTGAGGCCAAGCGCCACCAGCCGCTCGACCGAGATCGGCCACTCGGCGCGGGGGTTTTGCGGCAGGTAGGCGCGGCGGCGCGCCAGTGTCCGCCGCTCGATCCGGGCCAGGGCCACGCCGTCCAGCGCGATCTCGCCGCGCTCGGGCTTCAAGAGGCCGGCCAGCACCGACAGCAGCGTCGATTTGCCGGCCCCGTTGGCGCCCACCAGGGCCACGAACATCCCGGCTTCGAGAGTGCACGACACGTCGTCAAGGATCGTCCGGCCGCCGCGCTGGACGCTCAGGTTGGTTGCGGTCAGCCGGGTCACGGCGCCACCTTGCGCAACCGCACCACCAACCAGAAGAAAAACGGCGCGCCGACCAGACTCGTGACCACGCCCAGCCTCAGTTCGGACTCGGTGTTGATCATCCGGGTGGCGATGTCGGCGGCGAGCAGCAGGGCCGCGCCCAGCAGGGCCGAAGGCAGGAGCGTGCGGCTGGGCTGGTGGCCGACGAAGGGCCGCACCAGATGCGGCGCGACAAGGCCGATGAAGCCGATGGAGCCGGTCACCGAGGTCGCGGCGCCGACGCTAAGACCCACGCCCAGCAGGGCCAGGATGCGGGTTCGGTCGAGATCGATGCCCAGGCTCGTGGCCTGCACCTCGCCGAGGGACAGGGCGTCCACGGCCCGGCCCATGGTCGCCAGGATCGCCAGACCGGCAACGATGAACGGCGCGGCCAGCGCGATGTGGTCCCAGCTCTTTTCGGAGAGCGAACCCAGCATCCAGATATTCATCTCGTAGCCGGCGTAGGGGTTCGGAGCGAAGTTCAGCGCCAGCGCCAGGATGGCCAGCGTCAGGCCGGAGACCGCCGAGCCCGCCAGGATCAGGGTCAGGGTGCTGCGCCCTCCGAAGGCGAACGTCAGGCCGCCCGCGAGGACCGCGCCCACTAGGCCAAGCAGCGGCGTCGTCAGCGGGAAGGCGGTCGAGAGCCCGTAGTAGATCGACAGCACCGCGCCCAGCGCCGCGCCATTGCCGACCCCCAGCAGGCCCGGCTCGGCGAGCGGGTTGCGCAGCAGGCCCTGCAGCACGGAGCCCGACAGGCCCAGCGAAGCGCCCACCAGGATCGCGAGCACGGCGCGCGGCAGGCGAAGCTCCGTCACCACCAGGCCCGCCAGGCTGGCGTTGGGGGACAGCATGCCCTGGACGAGGTCAACAGGGCTGACATTGACCCGACCGAGGAACAGCGAGGCGATCACCGCCGCCAGCAGCACCAAGGCCGCGATCCAGGGCGTCACCCGCGAAGCGGTCATCGGACGGGCCTGCGGTCCGGCAGGGCGTCGAGCGCGCGCCGCAGGTCCAGGGCCGAGCGGACGGACTGCGGCAGACCACAGGTATGTGCGGTGTCGTTGAAGACGATACGCCGGCCCGCGTAGCGCTGCCGGATCGCCCGGTGCTGACCCGCGTCGTCCCGCAGGGAAGGCTTCACCACGCCGCCGCCGCCGAAAAGCACGGCGTCGGGATCGGCCATGAGCAGCTGCTCCACATCGAACGAGGTGTAGCCGAGGCCGGGACGGGCGGCGACATTGACCGCGCCAGCGGCCTCGATGATCCGGTCGGAGAGGGTGTCGCGGCCCGGCACGGAGTCGCCGCCGCCCCAGGCGACCACCCGCCGCGGCGGACGGCCGGGCTTGGCGGCCAGCGCCGCAAGATCCGCGTCGATCCGCGCGACCAGCGCCTCGGCCCGCGCCGGTTCGCCGACCGCGGCCCCCACCAGCCGGACTTCCTTGCGGATGTCCTCGAAGGTCCTGGCGTCCCGCACCACCACCAGCGGCGCGCCGATCCTGCGGGCCAACCGCCGCGTCACGGCGCTTGAGAAATCGTCGGACAGGATCAGGTCGGGCCGCTCGACGATGATGTCCTCGGCCGTCCCGTGGTTGACCGCGATGCCGGCGTCGGCCCCCGGAAACAGCGCCTCCGCCCCGTCATGGGCAAGGTAGGTGACCGAAGCGATCCGGTCGCGGGGCGCCAGCTGTAACAGCAGCAGGTCCGCGCACAGCGTCATCGACATGATGTGCATCGGCCTGCGCTGCGGCGCCGCCGCGGCCGGCTGGCTCAACGCCAAGGCCGCGGCGGCCACGCCCGACGCAAGGCTGCGGAGGGCGCGCGCCATCATCAGAACCGGGCCCGCACGCCGAGGTAGCCCGCGCGGCCCGCGGTGTTGAAGCCGTAGACCTCCTGGTATTTTTCGTCGGCCAGGTTCTCGACGCGGCCGAACACCTCGATGTGCGGGGTGGCGTTCCAGCTCCCGGCGAGATTGACCAGGGTGAAGGCCTTCAGCATGACCGTGCGTGCTGGGAAGGCCGAGAAGTCGCTGTCGGTCATGCCGCCATTGTAGCGCACGGTCAGCGTGGCGCTGCCGCGCGTGTCCGGCGCGCGCCAGGTCAGGTTGGCGCTGGCGGTGGTCGGCGGTCGGCGGATCTCCTTCACGTGGTTCTCCCGCGCGGTCAGGTGGGTGTAGGCCCCGTCGACGCTGAAGGCGTCGGAGAGCCTAGCGTTGGCGAACAGCTCGACGCCGCGCTGGGTTGACGTCGTCGCGCGATTGCCGGACGTGCTGCAACTGGTCGGAACCGGGAACCCCTGCCGTTTGCAGAGCGCGACCGGCGCCCCGAACACGTCGAAGATCTCGTTCTTCAGGCGCGAGTCGAACCAGGTCGCGCCCAGCCGCAGCCTGCCCTCGGCCAGCGTCAGGTCGGAGCCCACCTCCCAGCCTTCGGACCGCTCGGGCTTCAGGTCCGGATTGCCCACGAATGGGAAGGCCGATGCGTTGAAGCCGAACAGTTCGGTCTGGCTCGGATTCTTGATTCCCGAGCCGGCCGCGGCCCGCAGCCGGAGGGTGTCGTTCACCCGATAGAACCCCTGGAGGCGATAGGTTGTCGCGTCGCTGAAGAGGTCGTTCCGGTCATGGCGGATCGCCGCGCCGACGCCCGCGACCTCGCCCACCGTCATGTCGTACTGGCCGACGAAGCCGTCGTTGCGCACCGCCCGCCTGGTGGTGTCGGCGGCGAAGGCGCCCGGCGGATTGGTATTCTGGAAGGTCTCGCGCTCGTAGTCATAGGCGCCCGTGAACTTGTGGGTCAGCGCGCCGGCCTCGAGGCGGAAGGTGGTGGCGTAGGAAGCCTTCACCCGCGAGCCCTTGTCGCCGCCGGTGCGCGCAAAGTTCGACCGGTTGTTGCGCTCGGCGTCGACGCCCTGGACCGAGAGGCTGTGAGTCCAGCGGCCGTCGAGCATGTCGTAGTCGGCGCCCAGGAAGCCATATCGGCTCACCGCCTTCGTCGAACTGCCAGGGGAGTCCGTGGCGAAGCCGGGCGGACTGAAGGACTGGCCGTTGGTGTCGGCCCGGGTGCTGGTGTAGCGGGCCACCGCGCGCAGGCGCAGGTTCGGCGCGGCCTCATAGCCGAGCTTGGCGGCGAACGCGCCCAGGTCCGAGCCAATGTCGCGCCTGCCGCCAGGGGCGACCACATAGCCGTCGGTCGACTGGACGCCGCCGCTCAACACGTAATCCAGGCCGTCCTTATAGCCGCCGATCCGCGCGCTAGCGTCGTAGGTCCCCAGGGACCCGCCCTCGGCGCGAAGTCGGGTTCCAGGCGCCTGGCGGCCGGTGGGGGTGATGTAGTTGATAACGCCGCCGATAGCGTCTGAGCCATAGATGGCGCTCTGCTGGCCGCGCAGCACCTCGACGCGCGCTACGTCGTCCGCCATCAGGGTCGCGAAGTCGAACTCCCCAAAGAACGGGTCCGAGGCCTTGATGCCGTCGATCAGAGTCAGGACATGGTTGCCCTCGGCCCCGCGCACCCGGACCTGGGTCTGGTTGCCGACCGCGCCGTTGCGACTGACCGCGACGCCGGGGACGTCACGCAGCACGTCGGAGACGACCCGGATCTGGCGGTCCTGGAAATCCTGCGCGGTGATCACGGTGACCGACGAACCGATCCTGTCGGCTTCCACGCCGTCGGTGGCGCGCGTGCCGGTGACAAGCAGGTCGTCGACCGTGGCCAGGGCGGCGTCAGCCGCGCCGGCAGCGAACGGCATGGCGAGGAGAAGCGCGAGGAAGCTCGCGCCGTGGAGAAGGTGTCTGGGCATTGAAGCCCTCCGTGGTCTCGCGTCCTGAACGACTGACGGAGAGCCTCCGGCGGGCGAACCCGCAGGCCGACGGGCCGGCGGGCGTTGACGCTTGCGCGATGCCGGACCGGTCGAAGCGGCTCTCCACCGCTTGGCTAGCTCGTCGCTCAGACGGAAACCGCGCCCCGGATTCGCACTGATCCGATGGCTCGAGCGACACGCACCGACCGGTTTCCTGGCTTGCGGGTCTCGGCGCCTACGCAGACCTTCCCGGATCCCGAGAGACCCAGTGGCTGGCTTCGGGGAAAGGCCCCTCGCCGTTGCATAAGCGCTCGCCGCTCACAGTTGCAGGGACAGCCGCAGATCAGGAGGCGTTGCGCCTCCCTCCTGCGTTCCCGATTAAGCCCGAAGGCTTCGGCGCGCATTGTGGTGCATCCGCATGAGGCGGATGTCCGCGGCGATGGGCTGCCGCGACGTGGCTTTGTTGCAGAGGTTGGGCTCGATTGTCCACTGGCAGGGTTGGAAGACGGCTTCTCTGACGGGGAAGACGGAGGAGCCGCGGTGGGACGGATTCGTTTCGGAAGATCTCCAAATCGAGGTCATTTCGCCGCGGTCGCGAGCGTGTGGAGGCGCCGCACCCGGACCCCTCGCACGCTTGGGACCTGAGCTAGGCGCAATGAAAGCTGTTCGGCCCGCTCTGAGGTGAGCCCGGCCACCTCCAGCAGGGTCCAGGCGCCCTCCCCGTCCTGTTCGTGACGCACGCTCGTCGGCGCCACGCCCTGGACCGCGAACGGACCGGTGATCCGCAGCAGGATGTCGCTCACGGCGTCCGCCTCGATGCGGAACTCATGGCGCTCAGGCGCGGGCATCGCGGGGCCTCAACCGGAACCGGGCGTCGCCCAGGAGTTCGCCGTCGGCGCTGTAGGCCTGCAGGTGCAGCAGGCCCGCGCCCGCCGACGCCGTCCGGGTCAGCCAGACGAGTTCCTTGGCGGTCGCCGGCGGCCAGAGGTCGGACAGCGCCGCCTCGACTGCACAGAGGCCAGCCATGCCGTCCTCGCCGTCGAGCCTGGCCTGGACCCGGTCCGGGACGCGGGCGCGCACGCCAACCTGGGCGGCAAATCGCCGGACAGCTTCCGCACCGTCCTTGGCATCGTCAACTTCGCTCATCTATCTCGTCCTTTGCTGGCTACGGCGCCAGGACGTGAGAGCATTAAAAAACCCCGCGTCCTGATCCGGAGCGGGGTGGCTGTTTCTTCGATCTGAAGTGGGCCTTAATCCACGCGCGATCGCCCCCCGTCCATGTGGCCGGTGGTAATCATCATCGCGGACGTGAGGCGCGGAGCGCGCATCGGGATCACCAGCCAACAGAACGAGACGGCGTCCTCATAGCCCAGGCGGAACAGGATGGGAAGTTCAGGCCGTCTTTGCCGCACGTGCCCCCGGCATCTTGGCCTTGGCCGCCAAGCGCGCCTTGTGCTCAGCCTCGGCCCGCTTGAGCATCCGCTCATTGCTCTGCGCCGCTCGCTTGCATTTGGTGTGCAGGTGCTCGAGTTCGCGGTCGGTGAGCTTCTCGATGCCCATGAACTCGTTCCCGGCGTCGGACGAGCGGATCAGCTCGTCGAGCTTGGTCTGGATCGCCAGACCGTCGCGATTCTGGGTGTTCTGGATCAGGAACACCATGAGGAATGTCACGATGGTGGTGCCGGTGTTGATCACCAACTGCCAAGTCTCCGAAAATCTGAAGATCGGACCTGTGGCCGCCCAGATCAAGACGGCCGCGACACACAGCAGGAAGGCGACGGGACTGCCCGTCGCCTTCGCCGTTGCATTCGCAAATTTCGCGAAAGCCTTGTCCATGTCCGTGGTTAAGCGAGCGCCGTGCCGTTGAAGGTTGACGTCTTCGGGCGGGGCGTGCCGCCCTTCTTGTAGGCCGCGACCAGCTGCGTCTTCTCGGTGGCCATCCGCTCACCCAGATCGTCCATGTCGAGGCCAGCCTTGCGCGCCTGGCTGAACATGCCCTCGACGCGCTTTTCCTCTTCCTCGACGTGGTGCTCGATCATCTCGGAGAGCACCTTCACCTTGGCTTCGTAGAACTCGTCGTCGGGGCCGCCGGCCTCGATCTCGGCGATCAGCACCTTGGCGCCGTCGTGCTCCACATAGGCTTCCTTGAGCAGGGCTTCCTCCACCGCGCCTTCGCAGGCTGGATAGAAGATGTCTTCCTCGATCTTTGTATGGACCGTCAGTTCCATGCAGATCTGTTCGGCGAGGGCCTGCTTGCGGCCGTCGCCCTTGGCGGCTTCAAACTGGGCGAAAAGGTCTTCAACCTTGCGGTGGTCGGCCTTCAGGAGGGCGACGGCGTCGGGGGTTTCGGCGGCGGTGGTCATGGGGCTCTCCAGTTCAGGTTGGATGCCAAACGCCGTTTCGCGCGCCGTGTTCCAGCGTCGCGCAGGATTCAGGATTTTCCGGAGGCGGGCTTCGCGCGCTGGTCGATCGCAGCCAGCACTTCCTGGGGATTGGCGGGCCTGGACATGTCGTCGGACTCCGCGTCCACGCGGTCGGCAACGTCGGGATTGTCACGCCGGAATTCTTCGAACAGGGCGATGGTCTTCGCCATCTTCTTGTCGGCCAGCAACGCAAGCTGGAGGGTGAGCTGCTCACTGCGCTCGGCCAGCTGGTCCTGACGCCTCTGGGTCGCGAGGATCACCACTGCGATAAGCAGGGCCGCCAGGGTCGCCGACAGCTCCAGCCACGCATAGGAGGGATCGTCGAACCGGCCGCGCGAGGTCAGCGCCGCCAATGCTGTCCAGACAAGCAGCACCAGCATCAGGCCGATCACCACGGGCGGGCGGCCCAGACCGTCGGTGACGCCGTCGATGGCGCGTTGCAGGACTGAGGCGTGGCGATAGTGGTCTTCGTGCAGCTCGACGACCGACTCTACGGAGTCGGACTCGTGGCTGGAGAGCGATCGGGAATCCATGGCCGCCTAACGCCCGGACCGGGCATCAGGCTCCGCTAGCGGGCGGCCTCCCACCAGTAGGGCGCGCGAACCCGCGTCCCGGTGACCACCTCGTTCATGGTCAGGGGATCGTACATCCGCCCGCCCAGCATCACCCGGTTGACCTTCTCGCTGTTGCGGATATCCGCCGTCGGGTCGGCGTCCAGCACCACCATGTCGGCGAGCTTTCCAGCTTCCAGCGAGCCGATGTCGGCGTCCATGCCCAGGGATTTCGCGGGCACGATGGTGCCCGCGCGCAGCGCTTCCGCCGGGCTCATGCCGCCGCGCACAAAGGACCACAGCTCCCAGTGCGAGCCGATGCCGTCCTGCTGGCCGTGGGCGCCGATAGAGACCAGCACCCCGCGCTGGGCGAGCTTGCGGGCCTCGCGGGCGTTGTCGCGGTCAACGTAGTCCCCCTCCGGCGCCATCTCGCGCCGCGCGTTGGCGGCGAGCAGCTGGGTCGGCGGGATGTGCCGCTTCAGGATCGGCTGTTCGAAGACATCGGTGTGGGAGCGCCAGTAGGGGTCGCCCGCCGGCCCGCCATAGCTGACCACAAGGGTCGGCGTGTAGTTGGTCTTGCTCTGGGAGAAATAGCTCAGCACGTCCTCGTAGAAGGTCGAGACCGGCACATTATGTTCCAGCGTCGAGGTGCCGTCGGCGATCAGGCTCATGTCGAAATTGAAGAGCGAGGCGCCCTCCGCCACCGACTGCATATCCTCCCGCCGCGCGGCTTCGGCCACCTGCTGGCGCTGCTCACGCCGGGGCTGGTTGTAGTTCTTGATCGAGTGGCTTCCCTCGGCCTTCAGTCGCCGCACATGTGCGAGCGCGTCGTCGAGGCTTTCGATCTCCGCATAGCCGCCCCGGGCCTTGGCGCCATAGATCGGCTCGCCGGTGGAGAATGTGCGCGGGCCGACGATCACGCCCGCCTGCTGCATTTCCGACGCCGCCATTATCTCGCTGGCGCGGGCGGAGGGATCGTGGCGCGTGGTGGTGCCCAGCGCCAGGTTCACCAGCATTGACCAGTTCTGCTGCGGCACCACCTCGTCGTCACCTTCCGGCCCATGGGCGTGGGCGTCGATCAGACCGGGGATGATGGTCTTGCCGGCCAGATCCACAGTCCGGGCGCCTGCGGGAATCGCCACCGCGCCACGCTTGCCGATTGCCCTGATGCGATCGCCCTCGACCACGATGACGCCGTCGTCGATCACGCCGCCGTCGGCCGAGGCCATGGTGACGATGCGCGCGCCAGTGAGCACCGTGGTCCCGGTGGGACGGTCAGCGGCGACGTCACGGGCCAGCGACACGCCGGCGGCCGGCGGCTGGAACTTCGCCGGCGTTTCCCCGGGCGGCGCCGAGGCGAACAGCGCGCCGGCCTGAGCGGTGAAGACGGTCGGGCCGTCGGTCCAGTGGAGCTCGCCGCCGCCGTTCGACCAGTTGAGATAGTCGGCGCCGCCTGTGCTGACCCGGGTTACCGGCATCGGCCCGCCCTTCAGGTCCACCGGTACGTCCTGCGGCCCCGGCATCAGCGGCATGACATTGACTTCGAAGTTCTGCTTGAAGGCGAAGAACCGCTCGTCAGGCGAGACGCTGTAGCCACCGACCAGTTCGCCCGTGGCGTGGACCCGGCGCTTCTCGCCGTCGAGGTCGGTGCTGATCAGGGAGAGCTTGCCCTTGTCGGACGCCTCCATGAACAACCGGTCGTTCGACGCGCCGAACTGCGGCGCGGCGGCATCCTTGGTGATCCGTACGGGAACGCCGCCCGCCGTCGCCACGCGGTAGACGCCGGGATTCTCCGACCAGCTGGGCGAGGTCAGGGCGCCGCCAGCGCGCTTTTCGAAGGCGATGGTCTTGCCGTCGGGCGAGAAGCTCAAGAGGCCGTAGTGACCGGGCTGGGCGGTGACCTCTCGCGGGCTGCCGCCGGCCGCGGCGACCACGCGGATGTGACCGAGGCCGGCGTCGGTCCAGCCGACGAAGGCGATGGTCCGGCCGTCGCGCGACCAGGCCGGGAACAGCTCGAAGCCGTCGTCGGCCTTGGTCAGACGCTTCGGCGCGCCCTCGCCCATCGGTTTCACATAGAGCTTGCCCAGGCTCTCGAAGACCACCTGGCGGCCGTCGGGTGAGACCGTCGCGAAGCGGGTCATGTGGGTGGTGAACCGGTCAGGCGATACCACGACCTTGGGGTGGGTCGCGTCGATGATCCCGCGACTGTCGCTCACCTTGAACGGGATCACCGCGCCGTTGGCGCCGTCGGCGTCCACCCGGCGGATCTTGCCGCCGGCCCAGAAGACAACCGACCTGCCGTCCGGCGTCCAGGCCATGTTCGGATAGAGACCGGTGACCGCCCAGGTCTCCTGCACGTCCTGGTCCAGCGCGTCGTAGATCTTGCGCTCAACGCCTGACGTCAGGTCCTTCACATAGAGCTTCGACTTGGTCCGCTCGCGGCGGATGAAGGCGATCTTCGTCCCGTCCGGCGATGGCGTCGGGCGCACCGAGCCGCCGGGGCCCGAGGCGACCGTGGTCACCTCGCCGGTGTCGAGGTCATAGCGCTCGATGTTGAAGAGATCGGTGTTGGAATCCTGAGCGTACTGGAAGATCGGCCCCGGCGTGATGTTGCGCGTGTAGAGAATGCTCTTGCCGTCTCGGGCGAAGGTCGGCTCGCCCAGCTCCTTCTGCAGCGCCTCGCTGGCGCGCTTGACGAGCGGCACGCCGCCGCCGCCGGAGACGTGGTAGAGCCAGACTTCCCCGGTGCCCAGCGAGCGGCCGGTGGTGAAGTGCTTCTTGGCGGCGATGAACCGGCCGTCGGCGCTCCAGGTCGGCTGGTTCAGCAGGCGGAAGTCTTCCTTGGTCACCTGGCGCTTGTCTGAGCCGTCGAGGTTCATCACCCAGATGTTGTCGCCGCCGCCGCGGTCGGATGTGAAGGCAATGCGCTTTCCGTCCGGCGAGACGCGCGGCTGCACCTCCCAGGCCAGACCCTCGGCGATCCGGGTCGGCGTCCCGCCGAAGATGGGCATGGTGTAGATGTCGCCCAGCAGATCAAAGACCAGTGTCCTGCCGTCAGGGCTGACGTCGACATCCATCCAGGTGCCTTCGTCGACGCTGATCGGCGCCTGGCGCACGGTCAGGCCGGGCGGCGCGTTGACGTCCCACTTGGCGGGCTTTGGCGGCGCGGCCGCCTGGGCCTGGACCTGGGTCACGCCGAGGACGGCGGCCAGGATCGCTGCGACTTGGTAGTTCATGAACTGACACCCCGATTGCCCGCAATCAGTAGCAAACCGGGTCGGTCGCGCAATGCGAGCCGCGGGGATCAGGTCACAACGGGGAGGGTCTCCATGCCGCGGAAGAACGGCAGGGTGCGCCAGGCGGGCGTGGCTTCGGGGTCGGCGAGCCTGAGGTCCGGGAAGCGGTCGAACAGGCGGACCAGCGCCACCTGCGCCTCCAGCCGCGCCAGCGGCGCGCCGATGCAGATGTGGGCGCCGCCGCCGAAGGCCACGTGCGGCCGGTGCTTGCGGCTGACGTCAAAGCGGTGCGGGTCCTCGAAGGTCTCGGGGTCGCGGTTGGCGGCGCGCAGCATCACGGTCAGCGCCTGGCCCGCATGCACGGGACAGCCGCCTACCTCCCCCTCGCCCGAGGCGATGCGGCCGGTGATGTCGACCGGCGGCTCGTAGCGCAGCACCTCTTCCACCACCGCATTGATGACGCCCGGATCGGCGCGCAGCTTGGCGAGTTCGGCGGGGTTAAGCAGCAACAGGCGCACAGCGTTTCCGATCAGGTCGGTGGTGGTCAGGTTACCGCCGACCAGCAGGGCGGTGAGGTTGATCCGCAGTTCGTCGTCGCTGAGCCCGGCGCCCTCGGACTGCAGCGTGACCATGTCGCTGATCAGGTCGTCGCGCGGGTTGGCCCGTCGGTCGATGATGGCTTCGGTGAAATAGGCGTTGAGCGCGGCTCCGGCCGCCTCCATGGCGGTCGTCTGTCCGGCGGTGCGGAAGGGGTTGAGGCCCTGGATCACGCCCTCCGACCAAGCGCGGAACTCTCCCAGGCGGGCATGGTCGACTCCCAGGATCGAGGCGATGACGTCGATCGGGATCGGCACGCAGAAGCGGTCCATCAGGTCGAAGGCCGTCTCGTCGGCCAGGCCGTTCAGCGCCTCGGCGACGATCCGCTCGACCTCAGGGCGGAATTTCGCCACGCGGGCATAGAGCGCCTGGGCCAGCGGCTGGCGGATGCGGCCGTGGTCGGGGTCGTCCAGCATCAGGATCGAGGTCGTGCTGGTGCGCGGCAGGCTGGGGTCCGCGCCCTCGGCGAAGCGGCGCTGCAGGACCGCGCCGGCCTCCGCGCGCATCGGATCGCGCCACAGCCCGCGGTCGTTGATCACCGCGCGGACGTCACCATACCGGCTGAACACCGTCGACCCCGACCCTGCGTCGGCATGCGCCGGACAGCGGCTGCGCAGGTCGTCGAGCATCACGTGCGGGTCGGCCCGGTAGGCTGGGTTCAGCGCCGTGAGCTCGAACAGCGACGGCGGCGGCTTGTCGGTCATGGACCTGTTCCTCGGGGCAATCGCGGCGCGGCGCGTAGACTGGCCCGCTCAAAAATGACGCTAGCGTCAGCTTCGCGGCGAACCGCTCGGGGTTCAAGCGAAGTTTGCGCTGGCCTGACCTCATCTGGACGGTGCAGACCATTGGGCATGAAGGCGCTCGTCGATCCGAAGAATGCCCTTAGCCAGGGCCTGGCGCGAATCCGCACCCGGTTCCAGGTGCCGGAGTCCTTCCCGCCCGAGGTGCTGGCGGCGGCCGAGGCCGCGGCGAGGCGGGCGCCTGCCGAGCATGCGGACCGCACGTCCCTGCCCTTCGTAACCCTCGACCCGGCCTCGTCCACCGACCTCGACCAGGCCTTCACGATCGAGCCCGCCGGCGCGGACCTCGTGCTGCGCTACGCCATCGCCGACGTCGCCTGGTTCGTGGACGATGGCGGCGTGATCGACGCAGAGGCCTGGCGGCGCGGCGTCACCCAGTACCTGCCCGACGGCAAGGCCGGCCTCTATCCACCCGTGCTGAGCGAAGGCGCCGCAAGCCTGCTGCCGGCCGGGCCCCGTCCGGCCGTGATCTTCACCGTGTGCGTGGCTCCGGATGGCGCGGTGCATCTCGACGGCGCGGAGCGTGCGATCATCCGCAGCGTCGCCAAGTTCGCCTACGACAGCGTCAGCCCCTCCGACCTGCCGGCGGACTTCGCCGAGCTTTCGAACCGTATCCAGGCCGCCGAGGCCCGTCGTGGAGCGACGCGTGTCGATCCGCCGGAGCAGGAGGTCGGCGACCTGGGCGATGGCCGGCTTCAGCTGCGGTTCCGGCCGCGCCTGGACGCCGAGGACCGAAACGCCGCCCTGTCGCTGGCCACCAACCTCGCCGTCGCCGACGCGCTGCAGGCGCACGCCACCGGACTTTTCCGGGTGATGCCCGAACCGGACGAGCGCGCCGTGAAGCGGTTGCGCCGCACGGCCCACGCCTTCGGCCTGCCCTGGCCCGGCATGGCGAGCCTGGTCCAGTTCGAGCGGAGCCTTCGCCCCGGGAACCCCAAACAGGCGGCCTTCATGCAGGCGGTAAGACGCGCCAGCGCCGGGGCGTCTTACACGCCCTATCAGGCCGGCGTGACGCCGTGGCACGCGGCGATGGCCGCCACCTATGCCCACGCGACCGCACCCCTGCGGCGGCTGGCCGACCGCTATGTCGTCGAGACCGCCCTGGCGATCGCTAACGGCCAGCCCGTGCCCGCCGCGGCCACCAACGCGTTCGCGCAACTGCCGGACGTCATGGCCAGGGCGGCCGCCTACGGCGGACAAATCGACCGCGCCGTCATCGATCTCGCCGAGGCCGTGATGCTACAGGGCCGCGAGGGTGAAACCTTCCGCGCGGTCGTCACTGACATCGACGAGCGCGGAGCGCGGATGCAGCTGTGCGACCTGCCAATCGTGGCCCGCATCGCCGCGCCGGGCGCCGCGCCTGGCGAGGACCTCCGCGTCCGGCTCACAAGAGCCGACCCGGACGGACCTCCCGCGACCTTCGAACGCGCCGCCTGAACGGCGTGAAGCCCTAAGCCTCCAGCTCAATGTCCCAGTAGAGGTAGTC
>JBBREC010000001.1:0-81592 GCA_038203295.1 Caulobacterales bacterium | reverse complement strand
ATCGTGCGGGTGAGCTGCCCCGATGTGGAAAGCACCGCGGCGCTGAAGCAGATCGTGCGCGGGGTGAAGGTGCCGATCGTGGCGGACATCCACTTCCACTACAAGCGCGGCGTTGAGGCGGCAAAGGCCGGCGCGGCCTGCCTGCGGATCAACCCCGGCAACATCGGCTCGCCTGACCGGGTGCGCGAAGTGATCGCCGCAGCCCGCGACAACGGCTGCTCAATGCGCATCGGCGTCAACGCCGGCTCGCTGGAACGCGACCTGCTGGAAAAATACGGCGAGCCCTGCCCCGACGCCATGGTCGAGAGCGCCCTGCGCCACGCCCGCATCCTGCAGGACCACGACTTCCACGAGTTCAAGATCAGCGTGAAGGCGTCGGACGTCTTCATGACGGTCGCCGCCTACCAGCAGCTTGCCGACGTCATCGATTGCCCGCTGCATCTGGGCATCACCGAGGCCGGGGCGCTGCGCACCGGCACCGTGAAGTCGTCCATCGGCATGGGCGCAATGCTCTGGGCCGGCATCGGCGACACCATCCGCGTCAGCCTGGCGGCCGACCCAGTCGAGGAAATCAAGGTCGGCTTCGACCTTCTGAAGTCGCTCGGCCTACGCCATCGCGGCGTGAACATCATCGCCTGCCCGTCCTGTGCGCGGCAGGGCTTCAACGTTATCAAGACCGTCGAGGCGCTGGAAAGCCGGCTGGCGCATATCTCGCAGCCCATGAGCCTGTCGATCATCGGCTGTGTCGTGAACGGCCCCGGCGAGGCGCTGATGACCGACCTCGGCTTTACCGGCGGGGGCAAGGGCGCGGGCATGGTCTATGTGGCCGGCCGCCCAGACCACAAGATGGACAACGAGGGCATGGTTGACCACATCGTCGAGCTAGTCGAGGCTCGGGCGGCGGAACTGGCGTCCCAGGAGGTCCCGCAGGTTGCCGCATAATCCGGTCGCCGGCAGCCTTCCGTGACGTCATAAAAGTGACGCCTGCGTCACTCTTGCGCGGCATCGCCATCCGCGCTTAGGTGCGGCACCATTTTTGGGAGCGACACATGTCCGCAGCAGACGGCAACTGGAAGATCACCATCAACACGCCCATGGGCGCGCAGGAAGTGAATGCCTCGATCACCACGAGCGGCGACACCTTCACCGGCAAGACCTCGGGCCGCATGGGCGACGCTGAGGTCAGCGGCAAGGTCGCCGGCGACACGCTCACCTGGTCGAGCGCCATCACCAGCCCGATGCCGATGACCCTGGAATTCGAAGCCACCGTGGCGGGCGACGCCATGACCGGCAACGTCAAGCTGGGCGCCTTCGGCAACGCGGCCCTGAGCGGCGTCCGCGTCTAAGAGACGTCGCGCCTCCGGGCGCGTACGAGAAGGGCCCCCGCCGGCGACGGCGGGGGCCTTTGTCGTTTCAGCGTCGCCGCGGCGGCACGACGTCCGAGAAAATCTCGAAGCTCTTCCATTTCGGCTCTACCGGCGGTGCGTCGGGGTTCGGCGCGTACTCCGACATCGCCAGGGTCTCGGTGCGGGGGATGTAGGGCGGGCAGTTGGGGAAGATGTCCACAGGCGTGACCTTGATCAGAAGCTGCGCGCCGGGCGTCGCCGCGATCGCGGGATCATCCCGCACCACCTCGGCCCGTCCGTTCACCCTCAGGCGCTTCGGCGCCTCGCCCATGGCGATAAACAGTAGCCCCACCTGCGGATTGGCCAGGATGTTGCCGAGGCTCTTGAACATGCCGTTGCCGTCGTAGTCCGGAAACAACAACAGGTCCGGCGCGGCCACGGAGACAAATCCCGGCGGCCCGCCCTTGAACGAGCAATCGGGCGCTCCGCCCGCATCCGCCGTTGCCAAGAAGAAGAACCCGACGCTGGCGACAAAGGCCGCGTCGTCGTCGTTGAACCGGTCGCGCCGTAGCCGTTCCTCGAGCCGATCGGCAAGCGCGCGGCTGCCAAACTCGTCCTGCAGCGTACGATTTCCATCGTGGTACATGGTGGGCCTCCTCACCCGCCGGTTTGCATCCGGCCGACAGGAGGTTAGAGAAGCTCCCCTTCCGAACAGGCGTCCAGACCCTTGAGACTTCCCCAGGCCAGGCTCGATCAGGTGCTCGATCGTTTCCGCGAGATCGAGGCGCGGATGGGTGCGGCCTCCGATGGCCAGGAAATCGTGCGTCTGGGCAAGGAGCACGCCGAGCTGAAGCCTGTGGCCGACGCGGTGCTGGCGCTGGAGCGGGTGAAGTCCGAGGCGCCGGAGCTGGAGGAGATGGCGGCCGCGGGCGACCCCGAAATGGCCGCCATGGCCCGCGACGAGCTTGAGGTGCTGAAGGACAAGCTGCCGGCCCTCGAACACGAAGTCGCCCTGCTGCTGGCCCCCAAGGACCGCGACGAGAACGCGTCGGCGATTCTTGAAGTGCGGGCTGGCACGGGGGGCGACGAGGCCGCGCTCTTCGCCGGCGACCTCTTCCGTATGTACCAGCGCTACGCCGTCCTGCAGGGCTGGCGGATCGAGATCGACAGCATGTCGGAGGGCGACGCCGGCGGTTTCAAGGAAATCATCGCCGCGGTCACCGGTGACGGCGTCTTCGGCCGGCTGAAGTTCGAGAGCGGCGTCCACCGCGTGCAGCGCGTGCCGGCGACGGAAGCTCAGGGCCGTATCCACACCTCGGCCGCCACCGTCGCCGTCCTGCCCGAGCCCGAGGACGTCGAGATCGACATCCGTGACGCCGACATCCGCATCGACACCTATCGCTCGTCCGGCGCCGGCGGCCAGCACGTCAACAAGACCGACTCCGCCGTGCGGATCACCCACCTGCCCACCGGCATCGTGGTGACATCATCTGAGAAATCGCAGCACCAGAACCGGGCGCGGGCGATGAAGGCGCTCAAGGTCAAGCTTTACGACCAGCAGCGCGAAGCGCTGGATACCGCCCGCTCCGACGCCCGAAAGAGCCAGGTCGGCTCCGGCGACCGCTCTGAGCGCATCCGCACCTACAATTATCCGCAGGCCCGGGTAACTGACCATCGGATCAACCTGACGCTCTACAACCTGCCCAAGATCATGGAAGGCGAGGCGCTTGACGACGTGATCAACCCGCTGATCGCCGAGGACCAGGCGGCAAGGCTCTCGGCGCTGGAAGACGAGTTCAACTAGCCGCGCGGGCGGGCCTTGGTCCTGAGATCACCCCACAGTTTGCGCACGCCCTTGAACGGCAGGCCCACCGTGTCTGCCATGGCCGCGCCCCGCTCGCCCATGGGCAGGGCCGCGCCGGTGGTGGAATCCAGCGCCGTCTGGTGTTCGATCTCGGCGTTCAGCTCGGCCCCGATCAGCACCGCCATTACCGAGACCCAGATCCACATCATGAAGCCGACTGCCGCGCCCAGGCTGCCGTAGGTCGCGTCGTAGTGGGCCACGTGATTGACGTACCAGGAGAAGCCCAGGCTGCTGGCGACCCAGGCCGCCGCCGCGAAGGCCGCGCCCCAGCGCACCCAGCGCCAGCGCGCCTGCCGCCGTGACGGCCCGAACCGGTAGAGCACCGCGAACGCGCAGGCTGCCAGCACGGTCAGCACCACCCATCGGAACGGAACGAGCCAACTGTTCATCAGGCCGAGCCCGCTCAGCAGGACAGGCACGGCTACCAGTACGCCGGTAGCGACGGTCGCGAAGGCCACCAGGGCCGCGGTGAAGGCGTAGCTGGCCGCGCGGCGGACCACGAAGTTGCGCTTCTCGGTCTCATCGTAGGCGATATTCAGGCCGTCGAAGAGCGCCGAGACTCCGGCGTTGGCGGTCCAGAGCGACAGCAGCAGGCTGACCACGAAGGCGACCGACAGGCCGGCGTCCTGCTTGGTGGCGATGACCATCATCTGGTCGCCCACCAGCGTCAGAACTTCGCGCGGGACGAAGGCGGCCAGATCGTTCAGTTGCTGGCGCACGGCGCCGACGTCGGCGAAGAGGCCGTAGAGGGACACGAAGACCCCCACGGCCGGGAAGATCGCCAGCAACGTGTAGAAGGTCACGCTGGCCGCCACCGAAGGCAACCGGTCCTGGCCCATCTCGAGCCAGGTGCGCCAGATAATGTCGCGCCAGCCGAGGGCCGGGATGCGGGCCGGCGCCTTAGCGAGACGTCCACGCCCGGGATCGGCAGCTTCGAAATAGGCTGGCGCAGCAACGGTGTCCTGGCTGAGGCCCGCGCGCGGCCGGCGGCGATCGCGCACCCACAGGGCCGAGATTGCGACGAGGCCCAACCATGGCGCCACAGCCACGAACAGAGCGGCCGCACGCCCGGCGACAGCCTTAAGATTCGAATCGATGGGCCCCGACACTTCGTCTCTCCAAGGCGGCGCTTGCTCAAACCCCGCGGCGCGGCGTCCGTTCCGCTTGTGAACACGCGAGGCTTGCGGCAAGGGGGCGCACATGAGCGGTCACACGGCGGCCATCTTCCGCCACCCCATCAAGGGCTTCACGCCCGAGGCGCTGGCGACAGTGCGGCTCGCGCCCGGCGAAGGCTTCCCCAACGACCGGCTCTATGCGGTGGAGCACGGGCCCTGCGGCTTCGATCCGGCGGCTCCGACCTTTGTCCCCAAGCAGAAATTCACCGTCCTGGCCCATATCGCCCGGGTCGCCGCCGCCCGCACCCGATACGACGACGCCACCGGCGGCCTGCACGTCACGGCGCCCGGAGCGCCGGAGTTCCTGGGCAACTTGACCGAAGAGGCCGGCCGAGAGGCCTTCGCCGTCTGGCTCACCGACCTGCTGGGTGAGGACGTAAGTGGCGAGCTACGGGTGCTTGAGGCGCCTGGCGCCTGGCGCTTCACCGACCATCCGCTGGGTCAGGTGTCGCTGGTCAACCTGGCCAGCGTACGCGACCTTGGCCAGAAGATGGGGGTCGAGCTCGACCCCTTACGGTTCCGCGCTAATGTCTATGTCGAGGGCTGGCCGGCTTGGGCCGAGAACCAATGGACCGACCGGCGGTTGATGCTGGGGTGGGCCCAGGCGCAGGTCTTCAAGCCGATCGTGCGCTGCGCCGCCGTCCACGTGGACCCCGCGACCGCGGAGCGAGATCTCGACGTGACCAAGGCCCTGTTCGACAATTACGGCCACCTGTTCTGCGGCGTCTATGTACGCGTCACCTCGCCCGGGGCGCTGAGCCTGGGCGACGCGGTCACCGCGCCCGACATGGATGATCAACCGGCGGAGACGACCCCTTGAGCTTGACCCTTGTGAAGGCGTGGCAGTCGGCCAGGCAGCGCCTGGACGCCGCCGGGCTGACCGGTCCGGTGATCGATGCGCGCCTGCTCGTCGAGGCCGCCGCCGAGGCGACCCGCGCCGACATCGTCGCCGACCCGCATCGCACCCTGACGCCGGCACAGGAAGCCACGCTGGAGGACTACCTCTCGCGGCGTGAACACCGCGAGCCGGTCAGCCACATCCTGGGCCGCAAGGGCTTCTGGAAGATCATGCTCAATGTCACACCGGATGTGCTGACGCCTCGGCCGGACACCGAGACTGTGGTGGAATATGTTCTGCGCGATTTCCCCGAGCATGCGCCCTGGTCGATTCTCGACTTGGGAGTCGGGTCAGGGGCCATCGTGCTCTCGATCCTGGCGGAGCGGCTGGCGGCGCGTGGCCTGGGGATCGACGTCTCCGAGGAGGCGTTGGCGGTCGCGCGGGACAACGCCGCCCACCTGGGGCTCGCGGGGCGCCTCGCCCTGTTGCGCAGCGACTGGACACTTGGCCTGGCGGAGGCGTCCTTCGATCTGGTGGTTTCCAACCCGCCCTACATCGCCACCGACGTCATCGAGACCCTCGAGCCCGAGGTACGCGACCATGAACCGCGCATCGCGTTGGAGGGTGGACCCGACGGCCTGCTGCATTATCGCACTCTCGCGCCAGAGATCCTGCGGGTGCTGAAACCGGGCGGTCGGTTCGCTGTCGAGATCGGTTATGACCAGAAGGACGCCGTCGAGGCGCTGTTCCGTGACGCCGGCGCGGCGAGCGTGGTGACCATCCGCGATCTGTGCGACCGGGACAGGGTTGTCGCAGGCGTGAAAAATCCCTTGGAAACCCCCGCCTGAATCGCTACTTAGATCGTGTCTCCACCCAATTCGTCGGCTTCAGGTAGATGTGTCCCCCATAAGGACGCCGCCAGGCCCGACAGGCGAGAGCCTCCCAAAAGGGCCCACGCTGAAGCTTCCGGGCGGAAGACGGGGAACACTTAGCGTCTTCAACAATCCAACCGGGCCGCGGCCGCCCGATCCCGCCGAAGGCTAGCGCACAGGCCGACCGCCTCTCAAGGCGGGTCCGCCCCCAGGAAGAACCAAACGGTTATCGAATAATGAGAGATTTCAAAGGTATGAAGCGTCAGCGCGGCCGCAACCGCGGCGGTGGCGGCGGTGGCGGGGGCGGCGGCAAGCCGCAGGCCCAGAACGCCAACCGGGCGTTCGACTCCAACGGCCCCGAAGGGTCGAAAGTGCGGGGCAACGCCCAGCACGTCTTCGAGAAATACCAGCAGCTCGCCCGCGACGCCTCGGCGGCGGGCGACCGCGTCCTCGGCGAGAACTATCTCCAGCACGCCGAACACTATTTCCGCCTGCTGCGCGCCATGCAGCCGACCCGTCCGGCCAGTGAAATCCTCGGCCGCGACCATTTCTCCTCCGGCTTCGACATCGATTTCGAGGACGAAGGCGCCCAGGCGCAGTCCGAGGCCGCCGATCTGGCCTCCGCCGAAGCCGGCGAGACCCCTGAGACTTGGCAGGCCCGCGACGGCCAGCCGCCGCAGGGCAGCCAGCAGCAGCCGCAGCAGAACGGCCAGCAGCGCGACGATCGACCACGCGACGACCGCCCCAGGAACGACCAGAACCGGGACGACCGGCCCCGCTACGAGAATCGCGACCGCAACGACGGCCAGAATCGCGACCAGAACCGTGACGGCCCGGGCCGCCGCGACCGCTGGCGCGACGATCGGCCCCGGGACGAGAGCCCGCCGCAGCAGGCCGATCGCCCGCGTGACGATCGCCAGCGCGATGACCGTCCCCGCGACGATCGTCCCCGGAACGATCGTCCTCGCGATGACCGTCCGCGCTTCGACCGCAACCGCGACGACCGCCCGGCCCGCGATCCCCTGGCCGTGGTCGAACCCCAGGCTTCCGCCCCGCTGGTGAGCGAGGACCGCGCCCCCCGTGAAGCCCCCTCGTCTCGTGAAGACCGTCCCGCTCGCGAAGACCGCCCGTCCCGCGCCGAGCGGCCGGCCCGCGTGCTGCGTGACTCGGACGGCGGCGAGAGCCACGCGCCGGCCTTCCTGCAGGCGCCGGCGCCACGCGCCACGCCGACCGCCGATGGCGACGAGGCGGCCCCCAAGCCGCGCCGCAAGCGCGTCGCCAAGCCGGCCAGCGAGTCCGAAGACGCCTGAGACGCTTTCGATATCGATCTGAACGGGCCCGCGGAGCAATCCGCGGGCCTTTTCTGTTTCGTCCGCTGCCGCGCCTGATCTAAGACCACCTTGATGGCCAAGAATCCGGAAAGCCCCCTGGAGCCCTTCAAGCGCGCGCTGATCAACGCGACGCGCTCGCTGGCTGAGTCGCCGGATCTCGAAATCGTCTACTCCGGCGAGGGTCCGCAGCTCTCCGGCAACCGCGCCGTACTTCCCCACCCGCCCCGCGACTTGACCGCGATCGACGCCGCGCGCATCCGCGGCTTCGCCGACCAGATGGCGCTGCGCATCGCCCACCACGACGCCGCCGCCCACGCCAAGGCCCGACCGGCCTCGGTGCTGGGCCAGCCGATCTACGACGGCATCGAGCAGGCCCGCCTTGAGGCTATCGGCGCGAACGCCCTGAGCGGTGTCCGAGAGAACCTGAAGGCCGTCATGGAGCAGGCCTGGGCCAAACGATCCTTCAACCAGGTCGAGGCCCTGGCCAACCCGCCCCTGGCAGACGTTGTGGCGCTGTTGGTCCGCGAGCGCCTGACTGGCGACGAGCCGCCGGCCATGGCCCAGCCGCTGGTCAACCTGTTCCGCGGGGAAATCGAGGCCAAGGCCGGCCCCGACCTCGACAGGCTGACCGAGGCCGTCCAGGACCAGAAGGCTTTTGCGCGTATTGCCCGCGCGATCATCCGCGACCTGAAGATGGGCGATGACATGTCGGATGCCTCCGATCAGGCCGACCAGGACGAGGACAGCGGCGAAGACGGCGAGCCCGAGGCCAGCGACGACAACGAAGAGGGCGATGGCGAGGGCCAGTCGCCCCAGCAGTCGGCGATGGACGAGAACGAGGCGACCCATCGCGAGAGCGAGGACGCCGACAGCCAGATGATGCAGGCGGAGGACGATCCCAACGCCGAGGAGACCGACGAGCCGCCTGACATGGGCGAAGGCGAGCAGCCCGCCCGTCCCGACCTTAAGGGCGAAGGCAAGGTCGTGACCTACCGGGTCTTCACCACCGCCCATGACGAGATCGTGGCGGCCGAAGAGCTGTGCGACGCCGAGGAGCTGACGCGGCTGCGCGCCTATCTTGACCAGCAGCTCGCCAGCCTGTCGAACGTGGTCAGCCGGCTCGCCAACAAGCTGCAGCGCAAGCTGCTGGCGCAACAAAATCGTTCGTGGAGCTTCGACCTTGAGGAAGGCATCCTCGACGTCGCGCGCCTCACCCGGGTCATCGTCGACCCCACCGCCCCGCTCTCGTTCAAGGAAGAGAAGGACACCGAGTTCCGCGACACCGTGGTCTCGATCCTGATCGACAATTCCGGTTCGATGCGCGGACGCCCGATCATGGTGGCCGCCGTCTGCGCCGACATCCTGGCGCGCACGCTGGAGCGCTGCGGGGTCAAGACGGAGATTCTCGGGTTTACCACCCGCGCGTGGAAGGGCGGCTCCGCCCGCGAGGACTGGCTGAAGGCCGGCAAGCCGCCGCAGCCCGGCCGGCTGAACGACCTGCGGCACATCATCTACAAGTCCGCCGACGCGCCCTGGCGGCGCGCCCGGCGCAACCTCGGCCTGATGATGCGCGAGGGGCTGCTCAAGGAGAACATCGACGGCGAAGCCCTGATGTGGGCCCACCAGCGCCTGCTGGGCCGCTCCGAGGCTCGCCGCATCCTGATGGTGATCTCCGACGGTGCGCCAGTGGACGACTCCACCCTTAGCGTCAACTCAGGCCACTACCTCGAGCGCCATCTGCGCGAGGTGATCGGCGAGATCGAGGCCAAGAGCCCGGTCCAGCTGATCGCCATCGGGATCGGCCACGACGTCACCCGCTACTATCGTCGCGCCGTGACCATCGTGGACGTCGAACAGCTTGCCGGCGCAATCGTCGACCAGCTTGCCGAACTCTTCGATGAGGAGATCCGCAAGATGACCCGCAAGAATGCCGGCCTTCTGGCGCCGCCGCCCAATACGCAGGGGCCCTCGGGCCCGGTTCGCCGCTCGACCTTCAAGGAAGTTCGGAGGGCGGTGGCTTGAGGCGTCTGGCAGGTTTCGCGATTGCGCTCCTGCTTACCGCCTGCACGCAGACCCCTCCGCCGCAGCTGCCCTCCGCGCCGATCGCCTATGGGCCGGTCATCGCGATCCAGGCCGAACCCCTGGTGCTCGACGCCCAGGAACCGGCGAAGAAACAGATCGGCGACTTTACCTGGGCCGGCGGCGTCGCGCTCACCTCCGACCAAACCTCGCGCCTTCATGGCCTGTCGGACCTCAAGGTCTGGCCGGACGGGCGCATCCTGGCCGTCGGCGACCAGGGCGACCTTCTCGAGGCCCATCTCATCCTCGACTACGCCGGGCGCCCGACCGGCCTGAAGGACGCGAAACTGACCTCCATCATCGGCGACGACGGCCAGCCGATCACCCGCCATGGCGACCACGAGTACGACAGCGAGGGGATCGCAGAGTTCCCCAACGGCGACCGGCTGATCAGCCTGGAGCAGCACGACCGCATGCTCTTCTACAGGCACGGCGGTGGCCCACCGACCTTCGCCCCGATCCCGGACGTGAAGTGGGTCAGCAACAAGGGCATGGAGGGCCTCGACGTCTATCCCCAGGCCGGCCCCGACGCCTATGTCGTGGGGATAGAGGCCAGCGGCGAGACCTACATCTGCCGGCTCTCGACGACCTGCATCAGGGACCGGACTGTTGAACTGAAGGACGGCTACGAACTCTCCGCCCTGAAAGTGCTGTCGGGTGGGCGAATGGCCTATCTGCTGCGCGCCTACGACCCCGTGCGCGGCGTCCGCGTGATCCTGCGTATCGTCGGGGCCGACGGAACGACCGAAGACCAGCTCGAACTCGCCAGACCGCTCACCGTCGACAATTTCGAAGGTCTCGCCACCGCACCCAGTCCCAGCGGCGGCCTGCGCTTCTATCTCATTTCAGACGACAATTTTTCAAAGTCCCAGCGGACCCTGCTCGTGGCGTTCGATTGGCGGCCGGGAGGCGGGAGATAGTTTCATGAGCCAGCAGGAAGTCAGCATTCCCACGCCGGATGGGGATGCGAGGGCCTTTGTGTTCACCCCCGACGAGGGCCAGGGGCCCTGGCCCGCCGCCATCCTCTACATGGACGCGCCCGCCATCCGCCCGGCGATGTTCGACATGGGCGAGCGGCTGGCCCAGGCCGGCTACTATGTGCTGCTTCCCGACATGTTCTGGCGCGCAGGACCCTATCCGCCGCTGGACATCGCCAGGGCGCGGGCCGGCGATCCGGAGATGCAGGCGCTATTCGGCAAGCTGCGCGCCTCCACGGACAACGAACGCGCCATGCGCGACACCAAGGCCTTCCTCGACTGGCTGCTGCGCCAGCCCAAGGCCAGGGCTGGAAAGGTGGGCGTCACCGGCTACTGCATGGGCGGCGGTATCGCCATCCGCGCCGCCGGGACCTTCCCGGGCCGAATCGCCGCGGCGGCGTCCTTCCATGGCGGAAATCTCGCCACCGATGAGCCCAATAGCCCGCACCTGCTGGCGCCAAAGATCACCGCTAGGATCCTGGTGGCCGGCGCCGACGAGGACCGCAGCTATCCCGAGGAACAGAACACCCGCCTGAAGGCCGCCCTCAAGGACGCGCGGGTCGAGGCGGCGGTCTCGATCTGGAAGGGCGCCAGGCACGGCTGGGTGCCGAAGGACATGCCGGTCTACAACGAGGACGCCGCCGAGCGGCACTGGAAGGAACTGGTGGCGCTGTTCAACGAGGCGCTGAAGTAATCTTGTCACCCCTGTTTTGCATGGGAGGCATGAAAAAGGCCGCCCTTTCAGGCGGCCTCTTCAGCACGACAATCTGGCGACGCTCACACGGCGGCGGGCTGCTCGGCGAGCTTCGCCTTCAGCTGGCGCTTGATCTTCTGGGCGCGCGGCGACAGGTCCTCGTCGCTTGCCTTCAGCAGGAACGGGTCGAGGCCGCCCCGGAAGTCCAGCGTGCGCAGCGCCGCGTTGGTGATGCGCAGACGGAACGACTGGCCCAGCGCGTCGGACTGAAGCGTGGCCGGCGACAACGCAGGCAGGAACCGGCGCTTCGTCTTGATATTGGAATGGCTCACATTGTGGCCGACCATCGGGCCGATCCCGGTGAGTTCGCAGCGACGCGACATAGCGAAAACCTTCGCAAGGAAAATGGACGCAGCGGACGGGCGTCCGCGCGAGAGCCGGCGATATAGAGGAAGGCCGGCGCCAATGTCAAGGCGAGGCGGGCCTTCCGCGGCGATTCAATGACGATTTCCCCGCGGACTCCATCGGTCGGACTTGTGCCCGAAGGCTGTTGATATACAACATGTTGCGGTGAACAAAAACCGAATCGGGCGAAATCGCTGATTCGGTCCCGATTCGTTTCGCCCCTGTTCTGCCGGCTCTTAATCCCCGCATTGGAGCGCCCCGCGTGACTCGCCTGGCCATGGTGATGATCGCCCGGGACGAGGCGGGCGCGATCGCCCGCGCCCTGGCAAGCGCGCGGCCGCACGTCGATCGGATGATCGTGCTGGACACCGGCTCCTCTGACGCCACCCGCGAGATCGCTCAGGCCGCCGGCGCCGAGGTGCGCGACTTCGCCTGGTGCGACAACTTCGCCGCCGCCCGCAACGCCGCGCTGGCCTGCTCCGACGCCGAATGGAACCTGGTCCTCGACGCCGACGAATGGATCGAGGCCGGGGCCGGGGCGCTTGCCGCGCTGCCCACCCATGTCGCGCTGGGCGAGGTGCGGGTCGCTAGCCGTATGGACCAGGACGGCGTCGCCGGGACCGGCCAGGCCTGGTTGCCGCGCCTTCTGCCGCGCGGGGTGGGCTACGCCGGCCGCATCCACGAACAGCCGGTGAGCGACCTTCCGCGCGTGCGCATCCCCCTCACCCTCGGCCACGACGGCTACACCGCCGAGAACCTGGCGCGAAAGGGCGCGCGGAACGAGACGCTGCTCATGCGCGAACTCGAGGACGCGCCGCAGGACGCCTACCTCTGGTTCCAGCTGGCCAAGGAGCACCAAGCGCGCGGCCGCGCCCCGCAGGCGGCGCTCTGCTTCCGCGAGGCCTTGCGCCTGGCGCCCGCCAACGCCGGCTACCGCCACGCCCTGGTGGTCCGCGCGATGATCGCCCTGAAAGCGGCGGGCGACCTGCACGAGGCGCTGGTCCTGGCCGACGGCGAAGTCACCAACTGGCCGGACTCTCCCGACTTCTATTTCACGGTCGGCGACCTCTACCTTGAAGCCGCCGCGCAGGATCCCGGACGCGCCAACGACTTCCTCCCCATCGCCGAACAGGCCTGGAAGCGGTGCCTCGAGATCGGTGAGCGGCCGGACCTCGACGGCGCCGTCGCCGGCCGCGGCGGCCATATGGCGGCCCACAATCTTGCGGTCATCTACGCCGGGTTGCGCCTGACGGACCTCGCCGCCCAGTACCGGGTCCTCGCCGAAACCCTGCGCGGCTGACTCCGCTGCAGGCGCGACGCTTGCGGAACGCCGATCTTTCGACTAATAACTGACCAGTCAGTTATTAGGATGTCCGCATGCTCGCCCCCGGCGAACCCAAGTTCCGGCGCCGCAAGGCCGACCGGCCCGCCGAGATTCTGGACGCCGCCATGGCCGTCTTCGCCGAGCGGGGATTCGCTGCGGCGCGCCTGGACGAGATCGCCGCGCGGGCCGGCGTCTCCAAGGGCGCGCTCTATCTCTACTTCGAGACCAAGGAGGAGCTCTTCCGCGCCGTCGTCGAACAGGCTATCGCGCCGAACATCCTGGTCATCCGCGCGATGATCGCCGCCCACCCGGGACCCTTCCCCGATCTCCTGCGCCTCTTCGCCGCGCGGATGAACGGGCTCGCCGAGACTCTGCCGATCGGCGGCGTCGTGAAGATGGTGATCGGAGAGGCGCGCAATTTTCCGGAGATCGCGCGGGTCTATCACGACGCCCTCATCTCCCAGGCGCTGGGTGCGCTGACCGACGCGGTCACCGCCGCACAGGCCCGCGGCGAGGTGAGGGCCGGCGACCCTCGCACCTACGCCTTGCAGATCGTCGCCCCGATCCTGACCGGGGTCATCTGGCGAGAGACCTTCGTACCCGTGGGCGCCCAGCCCTTCGATCTGCCGGCTCTGATCCGCCAGCACGTCGAGACCCTGCTCGGCGGGCTGATGATCGAGGAGGCTGTAGCATGAACCGGCAACGGCTTCTGGTCGCGGGCCTGCTGCTCACCGGCCTGATCATCGTCGCGCTGGTGGTGCTGGTTCCGCGCCTCGGCCGCACCGAGACCCTGACCGGCTACATCGAGGGCGAACCGCTCTACCTTGCCGCCCCGGTCGGCGGAACGGTGACCGCCATGTACGTGACCCGTGGCGATACCGTGAAGGCCGGCGCGCGCCTCTTCGTCGTGGATACCCAGCAGGTGACCTCGACCCGCGACCAGGCCGCCGCCGAACTCGCCGCCGCCCAGGCGCAGGCGCAGGACGCGCGCAAGGGCCAGCGGCCCATCGAACTGGCCGTCCTCGACGCCAATACCGCCGTCGCCGCCGCGCGCGCCCGCGACGCCGACGCCCGGCTCCGCCGCGTTTCGGCACTGGCCGCCAAGGGCTTTGAGTCCCGGGCCGCCCTCGACAACGCCCGGGCCGATGCGCAAGCCGCCCAGGCTGCCGCAAAGGCCACCCGGAAGCAGCGCGAAGCCGCCACCCTTGGCGCGCGCGAGGACCAAGTCCGCGCCGCCGACGCCCGCGTCAGCCAGGCCACGGCAGGCCTCACCGGCGCCAACGCACGCCTGAACGATGTCGCCCCCACCGCCCCCGCATCCGCCCGTGTGGAGGATGTTTTCTTCCAGCAAGGCGAGTGGGCGCCGGCCAACCACCCGATCCTGTCGCTGCTGCCGGACGACCGGATAAAGGTGCGGTTCTTCGTGCCAGAGAGGGCGCTGGCCGCCTATCGCATCGGCCGAATGATCAAATTCACCTGCGACGGCTGCGCGACTGGCCTGACCGCCCGCATCGCCTATGTCGCCCCGCGCCCCGAGTTCACCCCGCCAGTAATCTACAGCCGCGAGGCCCGAGACCGGCTGGTCTACCTTGTCGAAGCCCGCCCGTCGCAGCGCCTGAACCCGGGCCAACCCGTCGATGTCGAGCCGCTGAAGTGACGCTGGCCATCGACGTGGCGGGGCTCAACAAGAGCTTCGGCGACAAGCACGTCGTCCAGGACTTCTCGATCCAGGTCGAGCCGGGCCGCATCTGCGGGTTCCTGGGTCCAAATGGCTCAGGCAAGACCACGACGCTGCGGATGCTTTGCGGCCTGCTGACGCCCGACTCGGGGACCGGGACCTGCCTCGGCTTCGACATCATTGCCCAGGCCGACCGGATCAAACGCGAGACCGGCTACATGACCCAGAAGTTCTCGCTCTACGAGGACCTGACCATCGCCGAGAATCTTCAGTTCACCGCCCGCATCTACGGCCTCGATCGCCGGCTCGAGCGGGTGGCTGCGGCGCTGGAACGCCTCGGCCTGACTGGGCGCAAGGATCAGCTCGCGGGCTCGCTGTCCGGCGGCTGGAAGCAGCGCCTGGCGCTGGCGTCGGCCACACTGCACGAGCCCAGGCTGCTGTTGCTCGACGAGCCCACCGCCGGCGTCGATCCCAAGGCGCGGCGCGAGTTCTGGGACGAGATCCATTCGCTCGCCGCCCATGGGCTGACCGTGCTGGTCTCCACCCACTACATGGACGAGGCCGAGCGCTGCCACGAGATCGCGTACATCGCCTACGGTCGGCTGATGGCCCGCGGCACGGTGGATGAGGTGGTGGAGGCCTCGCACCTGATCACCTTCCACGGCGAAGGCCCAGAGGTCGGCAAACTCAGCCATGAGATCGCCGCCAGACCGGGGGTCGAGACCGTCGCCCCGTTTGGCGCAGCCCTGCACGTCAGCAGTGCGGATCGCGCGGCGCTGGAGGCGGCCATCGCGCCGTGGCGAAAGGCGCCCTACCGCTGGACCGAGGTCCCGCCGACCCTGGAGGACGTCTTCATCCAGCTGATGGGCAAGGCCGAGGACAATTTCGCATGAGGGGCGTCTCCGGCATCAGGGTGCTCGCGGTGATGATCAAGGAGATCAAGCAGCTCACCCGCGACCGGCTGACCTACGCCATGATGCTGGGGCTGCCGGTGATCCAGCTCCTGCTGTTCGGCTACGCCATCAACTCCGAGCCGCGCCACCTGCCGACCGCCGTGCTGGTGCAGGAGGACAGCGTCTTCGCGCGCTCCATCGTCGGCGCCCTGCACCGTTCGGCCTTCTTCAAACTGGTCGCCCAGGCCCGTTCGCCGGCCGAACTCGACGAAATGATCCGCGACGGCCGCGTGCAGTTCGCGGTCACCATCCCCGGCGACTTCACCCGCCGCGTGGCGCGTGGCGACCACGCCCAGATCCTGATGGAGGCCGACGCCACGGACCCGTCGGCCACCGGCGGGGCCATCGCCGCGCTGGCCGCCCTGCCCGCCCACGCGCTCGAACATGACCTGAAAGGCGCACTCGCGTCGCGCGGTCAGGTCGTCGTCCCGTTCGAGGTGGTCGTCCACCGCCGCTACAATCCCGAGGCCATCACCGCCTACAACATCGTGCCCGGCCTGCTGGGCGTGATCCTCTCCATGACCCTGGTGATGATGACATCGCTCAGTGTCACCCGCGAGACCGAGCGCGGGACCATGGAGTCGCTGCTGGCCACCCCGGTCGAGCCGTTGGAGGTGATGGCCGGCAAGCTCGCGCCCTACGTCATCATCGGACTCGTCCAGACGGTTATCATTCTGACGCTGGCCCGCTTTCTGTTCGACGTGCCGATGCGGGGCGGGTGGCTGGGCCTTTCGATGGGCGTAAGCCTGTTCATTGTGGGCTCGCTGGCGCTAGGCTTCCTGATCTCGACGGCGGCGCGCTCGCAGCTGCAGGCCATGCAGATGAGCGTGTTCTACATCCTGCCGTCGATCCTGCTGTCGGGCTTCATGTTCCCGTTCCGCGGCATGCCGGTCTGGGCCCAGTGGATCGGCGAGGTCATCCCCGTCACCCACTTCCTGCGGGTCGTCAGGGGCGCCCTGCTCAAAGGCCAGGATCTCGGCGACATATGGCGCGAGCTCCTGGCCTTGATGGCCTTCGTCTGCGTAGTGACGGCGCTGGCGATGGCGCGCTACCGACGGACGCTGGACTAGGTTTTCGCCCCCGCGACATACCGGTCGATCACCGACTCCAGCACCGTCAGCGGCGTGCCGCCGGTTGAGACAACCGCGTCGTTGTAATCGCGGATGTCGAACCTCGGCCCAAGCGCAGCCTTGGCCTTCTCGCGCAGGCGGACGATCTCGGTGTGGCCGATCTTGTAGCCGCAGGCCTGGCCCGGGGTGACGCAATAGCGGTCGACCTCGCTGGTGACGGCGCCGGTGGAACGGCCGGTGGCTGCGACCATCCAGGCGATGGCCTTCTCGCGGCTCCAGCGCTTGTCGTGCAGACCGGAGTCCACCACCAGGCGCGCGGCGCGGAACCGCTGGGCCTGGAAATAGCCGAGCTGGCCCAGGGGATCGTCCTTGTACATGCCGACTTCGTTGGCCAGCTGCTCTGCATAGAGTGCCCAACCCTCCACAAAGGCGTTGAATCCGATCAGCGAACTGATCCGGTGGACCTCGTTCTGCCGCTCGGACAGATAGGCGCCCTGCCAGGCATGGCCGGGGATCGCCTCGTGCATCGTCAGGCTGCTGAGCGTGTAGCGCGGCCAGTTCCCGGTATCGGCCAGGTTTACGTAGTAGATCGCCGGCCGTGTCCCATCGAGCGAGGCGAAATTCATGTAGCCGAGGCCCGCGCCCGCCTCGATGTCAGGCGGAACGCGCTTCACTTGCACCGGCGCCTTGAGGCCGAGCTTGGAGAGCTGGCTCATGTGCGGCCGGATACCGGCGATCGCGCCTTCCAGGTAGGCGATCAGTTCGGCCCGGCCGGCGTCGGTGTTCGGATAGAGGAAGCGCGGGTCCCTGGTGAGCGCGCTCATCCGCTCGCCGACTGTGCCTTGTGTGAAGCCCTGCGCCTTCAGGACCTTATCCATTTCCGCATCGATCGCCGCGCCCTGGTCCAGGCCCATCTGGTGGATTTCTGAAGGGGTCATCGTCGTGGTGGTGCCCAGCTTCAGGCCCCAGGCGTAGTAGGCGGCACCGTCCGGCAGGGTCCAGGCGCCCGCCTCGTGCCTGGCCTTGGGCTGCAGGGCCGTAAGCGCGGCGATCTGGCGGTCGAGGGCTGGGAACACCTTCTGCTCGACGATCGAGGTCGCCTGGCCGGCATAGTCGCCAGCGACGCCCTTGGCCTTAGCGCGATCCGACACCGACCGTACCATGCCGGTCTGCGACGCGGGCGTCTTTCGCAGGTCTCCGAACTGGGCCAGCGCCTTGGCCATGATGAAGTTCGGCAGGATGACGCCGGCCGCCGCATCGGCCCGGATCCGCGCCGTCTCCTCGTCCAGCGCGCCTGCCATAAGGCCGAGGCGCACGAGGTAGGTTTCGGCGTCGGCCTTGTCCTTGATCTGATGCTGGGCGTTGAGGAATTCCGGCAGGTTGCCGACCACGCCGTTCTGCTGGCTGACCACATAGGGCGTGGCGTAGTCGCCGCCGTAGGAGAACTTGCCGCCCTCGGCGCCCGCCTGCATAGCGTAGAGCACCGTATCGTAGATTGTCAGGTCATGGCTCGAGAGCCCAGCGCGCGGGATCGCCGCCAGGCGCCGCGCGCGTTCGGCGTAGTCCCGGGTGGCCTTTCGCCGCGCTGCGGCCGTGCGATCGTCCAGCCGGCTGCGGGCGGCTGCGTAATTGCCGGTGTCGAGGCCCAGACCGGTGGCGGTCTCCGGCGAGTCGCGCAGAGCCTCATCTACAAAGGCGTCAAGCAGGGCGGAGAGCCCGGGATTGGCGACGGGCCCGGCGGCAGCGAGGGCCAGCGACGGCGCGCTGGCGGCCAGGCCCGCGGCGGCTGCGCTCAGCAACATCTGGCGGCGATTGGCGGTCATGTGTGGGGCTTCCCTGAGAGGTTGTGGCGGGACCCTAGCGGCTCGCGCGGCGGGGGCAATCGGCGTCGGATTACATTCCGGTAAGGTGGACGCCACCGCTCTGCGGCCCTAGACTCCGCCGTCCCTTGAGCGCGCCCGGGACAAATCCTCCGATGACCGACGAGACTGCGATCGTCCAGGAGCTTCGCCGCCTGCTGGCGAATGCGCATGCACCCTATTCCGGCGTGCATGTGGCCGCCGCCGTCGAGAGCCCGGACGGCGTCCTGAACTATGGCGTCAACGTCGAGAACGCCGCCTATCCGCAAGGCGTCTGCGCCGAGGCGAGCGCAATCTCCGGCGCGGTCACCGACGGGCGCAGGACCTTCGTGCGGGTCTATGTGGCCTCGTCCCTGCCGGGCTTGGTCTGGCCCTGCGGCGGCTGCCGCCAGAAAATCTTCGAATTCGCCGCCAACGGCTGCGAGGTCGTCAGCCTGGGGTCCGACGGCGAGGTTGGGCGCCACACGATCGAGCAGCTGCTGCCTCTGGGCTTCCGCCTCAACACGACGCAGGTCCATCCGGAATAGCGGCGCTTGCCCGACTCTGACTTCGTCCCCAACTTAGACCCATGAGCCACCGCCCCGCGGGCGCGGCCCCGCCAAGACTTGTGGCGGTGCTGGGCCCCACCAACACGGGTAAGACCCATCTGGCGGTTGAACGGATGCTCGGCCACGCGTCCGGCATGATCGGCCTGCCGCTGCGCCTGTTGGCCCGCGAGATCTACGATCGAATCGCCAAGCTGCGTGGCGTCCGCTCGGTGGCGCTGATCACCGGCGAGGAAAAGATTGTCCCGCCCCGGGCGCATTATTTCGTCTGCACCGTCGAGGCCATGCCCCTGTCGCGCGAGGTCGAGTTCCTCGCGGTCGACGAGATCCAGCTCTGCGCCGACCCCGAGCGCGGCCACGTCTTCACGCATCGGCTGCTGCATGCGCGCGGCACGGCCGAGACCATGCTGCTGGGCGCCGGGACCATGGCGCCACTGGTCCGCCGCCTGTTGCCGCACGCAGAGATCGTGACGCGGGAGCGGTTTTCGAACCTAACCTACGCCGGGCCGAAAAAGCTCACCCGCCTGCCCCGCCGCTCGGCCGTCGTCGCCTTCAGCGCGGACCAGGTCTACGCCATCGCCGAGCTGATCCGCCGCCAGCGTGGCGGGGCCGCCGTGGTGATGGGCAGTCTCTCGCCCCGCACCCGCAACGCCCAGGTTGCACTCTACCAATCCGGCGAAGTCGACTTCCTGGTAGCCACCGACGCCATCGGCATGGGCCTGAACATGGACGTCGACCACGTCGCCTTCGCGGGGCTGCGCAAGTTCGACGGCAAGCACACCCGTTGGCTCTATCCGCAGGAGGTCGGCCAGATCGCCGGTCGCGCCGGCCGCTACCAGCGCGACGGCACCTTCGGCGTCACTGGCGAGGCCGAGGAGATGGACGAGGATCTCGTCCAGGCCGTCGAGGAGCACCGCTTCGAGGCGGTGGCGGGGGCAGAGTGGCGATCGTCGAAGCTCGACTTCGCCAGCCTGCCCAGCCTGCTGAAGTCCCTCGACCAGCTGCCCGATCGCGAAGGCCTGAAGCTCTCCGCCGAGGCGCTGGACGAGATTACGCTGCGCCAGCTCGTTGGCGACCCCAATGTCGCAGACCGCGCCAGGGGCCGCGCGGCTATCGAGCGGCTGTGGGACGTCTGCCAGACGCCCGACTTCCGCAAGACGGGGATGGAAGAGCACCTTCGGCTTAGCCGGGAATTCTTCCTGCACCTGACGACTGGCCGCCACCGCATTCCGGAAGACTGGATCGCCCACCAGTACAAGGGTCTCGACCGCACCGACGGCGAGATCGACACCCTGGCCGCCCGCCTCGCCAACGTCCGCACGCTCGCCTATGTCGCCAACCGCCCCGACTGGCTGGCCGACCCGACTGGATGGCAAGCTAAGACGAGAGGCCTTGAAGACAGACTCTCCGACACCCTGCACGAAAAGCTCATGGCTCGCTTCGTCGACCGGCGGACCAGCGCCCTGATGCGCGGCCTGCGGGTTCGCGAGGACATGCTGGCGGGCGTCGGCGCGGATGGCGCGGTAACCGTCGAGGGCCACTACGTCGGCAAGCTGACCGGCGTTCAGTTCGAGCCCGCACAGGGTTCATCCGTGCTGGAGGAAAAGGCGCTGCGAGCCGCCGCCACCCATGCCGTGTCGCCGGAGATCGCGCGGCGGCTCGGCGCGCTTGCCGCCGAACCCGACGAGGCCTTTGCCCTGACCCCGGACGGCGCGGTCCTCTGGCGCGGCGAGACGGCGGGTGTGCTGGCTGGCGGCCAGCCTTTCAGCCCGCGCGTGCGCCTGCTGGGCGACCTCGGCCACGACGCCGCCCGCCAGCGCGCCGCCCAGCGTCTGGAAGCCTTTGTCGCCAGCGAGGCGACGCGCAGGCTCGCGGCGCTCCGCCGCCTGGAAAGCGCGGTCGCCGACGGCCTGATCAAGGGCCTGGCCCGCGGCCTCGCCTTCCGCCTGATCGAAGCCGGCGGGGTGCTGGACCGCAATCAGGTGCGGGCCGAGGTCCGGGCGCTGAGCCAGGTGGAGCGCCGCACCCTGCGCGGCCTCGGCGTGCGCATCGGCGCTTTTTCGATCTACATGCCGGGCCTGCTGCAGCCCGACGCCCGAGCGCTCACCCAGGCGTTGGCGTCGCGGGAGGCGGGCGGCTGGCGGCCAACCCCCGGCCAGCTCAGCCGATTGCCGGAACCGGCGCCCGCCCCCCGCGCACTCGCCGCCTTTGGCGTACGCGCGGTCGGCGGTCTGGCCGCGCCGGTGGAACAGCTCGAGCGCCTCGACGACCTGTTGCGGGCAGGCGTGAAGCACGGCGGCGGAGTGATCCTCTCCGAGGCCGCCCGCGAAACGCTGGGCTGGACCGACGCTGAGGCCCAGGCGGTCCTGCGCGGTCTTGGCTTCGCAGCCATTCGGCGTCCCGGCGAGGCCACCGCCTGGCGGCGTCGTTTCGAACGCGAGTTCGCCGTCGAACACCGCCCGATCGTCCCCCACTCGCCGTTCGCCGCCCTGGCCGCGCTGCAGGGCGAGCCCGCGCCCCTCCGGCGCAAACGTCGCAAGCGCCGCGCGTGAGCGACGACGCCGCCCGCGCGGACGTCTGGCTCTGGCGCGCGCGCTTCTTTAAGACCCGCTCGCTGGCCGCAAAGGTCTGTGAAGAGGGCCGCGTGCGCCTCACCCGGGCCGGCCAGGAAACCCGCCTCGACAAGCCCGCCAGACCGGTCAAGATCGGCGATACACTCGTCTTCGCGCTTGGCGGCCGGCTTACCGCCGTCCGTGTCGAGGCTATCGGTGAACGCCGTGGCCCACCGGCCGAAGCCCTCGCCCTCTATTCACCTTTAGAGATTTCTTCGTAGCTGCGAATGGGCGGCGGCATTGACAATGCCGGGCCGCACCGTGAAAAACCGCCGCCCGTAGTCCCGGGCATTCCACCGGAGTTCCGCCCCCGCCATGACCTACATCGTGATGGACGCCTGCATCAAATGTAAGTTCATGGACTGCGTGGAAGTGTGCCCGGTGGACTGCTTCTACGAAGGCGAGAACTTCCTGGCGATCAATCCGGACGAATGCATCGACTGCGGCGTCTGCGAACCCGAGTGCCCGGTCGACGCCATCAAGCCCGACACCGAGGACGACGCCGACGGCAAATGGCTGCGGATCAACTCGGAATATTCGCGGGTGTGGCCGAATATTACGGTAAAGGGCCAGCCGCCCGCCGATGCCGAAGCGTTCGAGCGCGAAACCGGCAAACTAGAGAAATATTTCTCCGAGAAGCCCGGCAGCGGCTCCTAAAGTCGACGCTACACTGTAACAGCTCGGCAGCGGGTCCGCCGGGGCAAGCCTTTCATCTGGCTTAATTTTGTGCTATGGTCAGCTTGTGACGTGGCGATCAGGCTCTTCGCCTTGCCCGTCTTCCGAGAAGAAATGCCGTTCCGGCCGGGACCGCCAAAGGGCCAGGTCAGGAATAGGGCGAAGGGTGTCTTAAGAGGTTTACTTCCGCTTCAAACGACGATCCCGCCGCGATCCTTTCGCGGAGTGGGTGGGCTTGTCGTTTGGCGGCTGCATGAGTCAGCGGTCCGACGAATGCGCGGACCAGGATTTGAGAAGGGTTTCTCCATGAGCAAGAGCGGTCACGATTTCTCGGTTGGCGATCACGTCGTCTATCCCGCCCACGGAGTGGGACAGGTTCAGGGCGTCGAGACCCAGGAAGTGGCCGGCATGAAGCTCGAAGTCTACATCATCACCTTCGACCACGAGAAAATGACCCTGCGGGTTCCAACCGCAAAAGCGCGCACCGCCGGCCTCCGCGCGCTCGCCGAGACCAATGTCGTGACCCAGGCCCTGACCACCCTCAAGGGCCGCGCCCGGGTGAAGCGCACCATGTGGAGCCGTCGCGCCCAGGAATACGAAGCCAAGATCAACTCCGGCGACCTGATCTCCATCGCCGAGGTGGTCCGCGACCTGCACCGCGCCGAAAACCAGCCGGAACAGTCCTATTCCGAACGCCAGCTCTATGAGTCGGCGCTGGACCGCATGGCCCGCGAAGTCGCCGCGATCGAGCGCATCGACCGCGACGCCGCGATCGGCATCCTCAACAAGTCGCTGATCAAGGCCGTGGCCGCGTAGGCGGACCGAACGAACCGTCCAGGAATTCGAGACGCCCGGCCTCACCGCCGGGCGTTTTCGTTTGTGGCCCGGCCCGTCCCCGCGCAAGCTTCGGCGCACACCCGCGGGAGCAGAAACCATGGCCGACGACGCCAGCGCCATCGCCAGGAACGCCCGGGAGCAGGCCTATTCGACGCCGCTCAAGGACTTCCAGGTCGCCGATGTGAACCTCTTCACCAGCGACACCCACTGGCCATGGTTTGAACGGCTGCGGCGCGAGGATCCCGTCCACTACTGCGCGGACAGCGAATACGGTCCCTACTGGTCGGTGACCCGGTTCAACGACATCGTCACCGTCGATTCCAACCACGAGGTGTTCTCCTCGTCGTCAGAGCGGGGCGGCATCATGATCGCCGACGCCCCCGAGGGAAGCGAGGGCTCCAGCTTCATCGCGCTCGATCCGCCGGAGCATGACGCCCAGCGCCGGGTGGTCACGCCGATCTTTTCCACCGCCGGCATGGCGGCGCTGGAACCGCTGATCCGCGAACGCGCCGCCGCAATCCTCGACGAACTGCCGGTGGGCGAGACCTTCGATTTCGTCGACAGAGTCTCCATCGAGCTCACCAGCCAGATGCTCGCCACCCTGTTCGACTATCCGTTCGAGCAACGGCGCAACCTGCCTCAAATGTCGGACATGATCCTCACGCGGCCAAGAACCGGCGAGAATGTTCCCTCGCCGGAGGCGCTGCAGACGGCGTTCATGCCGCTGATCATGCCGTTCATCGGCCTGTGGAACGAGCGCAAGGACACAAACCCGGCCGCCGGAGACCTGATTTCGCTGCTGTCGCACGACCCGGCGACCCGCAAGGACGACAACCCCGAACGCTATCTCGGCAACATCATCCTGCTGACCGTGGCAGGCAGCGACACCACCCGCCACTCGATCACCGGCGCCCTGATGGCCTTCCAGGACTATCCCGACGCATATGAGCGGCTGAGGGCCAATCCTGCCCTGCTGGACTCCGCGGTCCCGGAGATCGCCCGCTGGCAGAGCCCCGTCGCCCACATGCGCCGCACGGCGATGCAGGACTACGAGCTCTGCGGCAAGACCATCCGCAAAGGCGACAAGGTGATCATGTGGTACGTCTCGGGGAACCGCGACGAGGATGTGATCCACGACGCCGACAGGTTCATCATCGATCGCGAGCGGCCGCGCCAGCACGTGGCCTTCGGCTTCGGCATCCACCGCTGCGTCGGCAACCGTCTGGCCGAGATGCAGCTGCGGGTGGTCTGGGAGGAGATCCTCAAGCGTTTCAAGCGCATCGAGGTCGTGGGCGAGCCCCGCCGCCTGCAGTCCAACTTCGTCAAGGGCTACGAAGCCCTGCCGGTGCGGATCGTCGCCTAATCCGCCTCGGCGTTGGCCAGCAGCGGATCGGCCGCGGCCATTGGACCGCGGTCCAGCTCGCGCTGCAGCGTCTCGCGGTCGAGGTCGCCTTCCCATCGGGCCATGACCAGGGTCGCCACGCCGTTGCCGACCAGATTGGTCAGCGCCCGGCACTCGCTCATGAACCGGTCGATGCCCACCAGCAGCGCCAGCGCCGCGATCGGCAGGTCGGGGATCACCGCCAGGGTGGCCGCGAGCGTGATGAACCCCGCACCGGTCACTCCGCTCGCCCCCTTCGAGGTCAGCATGGCGACGCCCAGGATGGTGAGCTCCTGCCCAAGGCTCAGCGGCGTGTTGGTGGCCTGGGCCAGGAACAGCGTCGCCAGCGTCATGTAGATGTTGGTGCCGTCGAGGTTGAAGCTGTAGCCGGTGGGAATCACCAGCCCGACCGTGCCCTTGCCGGCGCCCAGGCGCTGCAGCTTGGCCATCATCTGCGGCAGCACCGATTCCGACGACGAGGTGCCGAGCACGATCAGCAGTTCCTCGCGGATGTAGGCGATGAACTTCAGGATCGAGAAGCCCGAGAGCCAGGCGATGGCCCCCAGCACGATCAGCACGAAGAGCGCGCTTGTCAGGTAGAAGGTGCCGATCAGCGCGCCCAGCTTGACCAGGGCGCCCACGCCATACTTGCCGATGGTGAAGGCCATCGCTCCAAAGGCGCCGATGGGCGCGAGCCGCACGATCACCCCGATGATTCCGAAGAAGAGCTTGCCCGCGTCGTCCAGGACGCCGGCGACCTTCTCACCGAAGTCGCCCAGCCGCGTGCAGGCGAAGCCCGTCAGGATCGCGATCACCAGGACCTGCAGCAGCTGACCCTCGGCGAAGGCGCCCACGAAGGTGTCGGGGATCAGGTGCAGAAGGTAGGCGACGACCGTGTCGCTGTGCTCCGCCTTGGCCAGATATTCAGCGCCGATCTTGGGGTCCAGCGTCGCCGGGTCGACATTGAAGCCGGCGCCGGGCTGGACGACCTTGCCCACGATCAGGCCGATGGCCAGCGCCAGCGTCGAGACCACCTCGAAATAGATCAGCGTCCGCGCGCCCAACCGGCCGAAGGCCTTCATGTCGCTCATCCGCGCGATGCCGCCGGCCACGGTGCAGAAGATCACCGGCGCGATGGCCATCTTGATCAGCTTGATGAAGGCGTCGCCCAGCGGTTTCAGGTCCGCCCCGAAGGTCGGCCACAGCGCGCCGACCAGCACGCCCAGCGCGACCCCGATCAGGACCTGAACGTAGAGCACACGGAAATGCCGCAGGAATCCCATGAACCGCTTCCCCAAAGCGCCGCCCGACGGCGGCGCGCCCGGGGCGAAGCTATGACCGAAGCGGCCTGCGGCGCAATCGCGCCCTCAAAGACATTCAGGGATCGACACTTGGCGCCCGCCTAGTTGCGCGGCGCCGCGCGCGCCGCGTAACCCGGTAATTCACCGGGATAGAGCAGAGCCTTCCTCAAGCGAGTACCCCGGAAAAATGGCTGATCAGTCACGCTTTCCCGGCGGCGCGAGACGCAGCAAGCGGAGGCGCAGCATCAAGCACGGCGCTTGCGCGCCGGCTGATTGCAAACGCCTAGAGCCGTGACATCTCTGTCAGACGCCAGCCGGCCACGGGCCGGAACTGAGCCCTTCGCCGGCGAAGCATCGCCCCGAGGCCGCCGAAGCCGAGCAGCATCATCGCCCAGGTGGACGGTTCGGGAATCCCGGGGGTCGGAGGTGGCCCACCGGCGGTAATTTCGCCGGCTATGGCGACGCCATACAGATTGTACTGCCCCACTCCAGTATAGATATTCTGTATTGACGTATTGAGGCCAAATGTTCCGATATTAAATTTGTAGAGCGTGGAGTTGTCGTAGCTTCCGCTCCAGAACGACGTGCCATTGGGGTCCAGGTTGAGGGCAAAGAAGCCGTCGACGCCTGTAATATCGTAGCCGCCAAGAAAGGTTCCGGCTGAATTGTACTGAAGCACCTTGGTTCCTGCTGCGGTCAGGACGTCGCCATTCCCAAGAATTCGAAGGGCAAAAGAACTCGTCCCGCCGTTAAGTCCATTGTTCGCGAAGTTGGCCAGCGCGGTATTGGTCGCGGTATTCCACCGCCGAATGACGCCGCCTTCGTCATTGTAGAAAAGCGTTGTCTGATCGGCGGCCAGATCCAGCCAGTCCGAATTGACCGGGGTGCTGAACGTCTGGAGCAGCGTTCCGTTCGCATCATATTTTTGTGGGGTTCCCTGCGCCCGGCCAACGTAGAAATTGCCGCTGGCATCGAACGAGATCGATTCCGGGGCTGCCCCCGGAGACGTAAACGGGTTCGGTGGAACGATCGCGCCGGTATTGTTGAACTTGGTGATGTTGCCGGCGGAGAAGTTCGTCACCAGAAGGTTGCCACCTCCGTCAAAGGCCATGCCGGTCGTGTAGCCGCCTTGTCCGGTGTTCAACGTCTCAATGAACACTCCGGCGCTGTTGTAGTGATTGACATTCCCCGCGTTCACCGCGGCGAAGATATCGCCGGTGGCAAAAACGGCGGCGGATGCGGAGCCGTAGGCTCCAAGAGCGGCGACGACCGCGATTGCCGAAACACCGATTTTCATGCGCAGATTCATCAGCTTCGCCCCACTGAGTAGCAAATCCGCGTTCGTGGAACGCGATCCATAAAAACATTCATCCAGCCAAATTGGATAGGCGAATCGATTCACCTGACGAGAGAAATCGACCGGCAAGATCCGCGCATTGTGGCCTCACACGAAATCCAGCCCGCGTCGCCGCCTTCTATCGGGTCCCTATGAACGTCTCGCCGAGACCACAGGGTCGGGCGGGCTGACACAAGCGCCGATCCTCGCTAGAAGCCGTGTCGGGTCGCCATTTTGCGACCTATCTGTGACCTAGACGGCACGAGGAATTCGCCTCACGCCTAGTTACTGATTTCCTTAGCACGGCCCGGTAGCTCAGCCGGATAGAGCAGAGCTTTCCTAAAGCTAAGGTCGGGGGTTCGAGTCCCTCCCGGGCCGCCATCGCAGTCTGGGCCAGTGGTCTCCTTTGGCCGCTCGCGTTCCCTGTTGTTTGAATTCGCCCAGCAATTGACGCCTCAATCCGTCACCCGCGGCCCAGTTTCCGGGACCAGTCTCGCCCGCGCGACGGATCGATCACATCGCGTGTCTTCGCTGGGGAAGCACGGAAAGCGCGCGCGCGGCCGCCGTCCCGGTCCGCGCCGGGTCCTGCCCGGCGCGATAGAGTTCGCCGCCCAGGCCGAAGGCGCCTGCACCTGCCTCCGCCCAATCCATGATAGTGTCCGGCCCGACCCCGCCCACGGCCCAGACCTCCGCATCGGAGGGAAGCACCGCCTTGAGCTGACGCAGATGGCCCACGCCATAGGTCGCCGCCGGGAACAGCTTCAGGCGCCGCGCGCCGGCGGCGTAGGCCGAGAAGGCCTCGGTCGCCGTTGCAAACCCCGGAACCGGCTCCAGGCCCAGCGCAAGGGCCGCGCGGATCACCGCGGGTTCGGTGTTCGGCGACACAACGAACCCGCCGCCGGCGCCCGCCACGGCCTCGACCTGTTCGGCTGTGAGGACCGTGCCCGCGCCGATCGCCATGCGCCCGCCGTAAGCGGCGACGATCACGGCGATACTGTCCAGCGGACGCGGCGAGTTCAAGGGCACCTCCAGCGCCCGGACGCCCGCGTCGAACAGGGCGGCCGCTTGCGCCACGGCCTCGTGCGCCTGGACGCCGCGCAGGATCGCCACGATTGGGCACGCGCCGAGTGCGGCCTCAAGCTTCATCATCCTGTCGCCCCCCATAGCGCCTGCAGGCCCGCGCGCACCGCCGCCTCGCCGTCGTAGATCTCGCTGGGCGCGCCCCGCGCCGCCAGGGCCCGCGCGTAGAGGCCGCAAAGGTCGGAATCGCCCAGCAGGGTCACGGCGCCCGAGCCGCCAGCGCCGAGCAGCCGCGGCGTCGCCGCCACTTCGGCCCCGATCAGCAGACCCGAAAGGTAGCTGGCCGTGCTGTCCGCCGGCTTCCCCCGACCCACAACGCGAGCCCGCGCCGTGAACATGCGCGCCGCCAGCGCGTCGCCCTCGCCGGCAGCGGCCACGCCCTCGTCGAAGGCCGCCATGTCGTCGGCGGCCGCATCGGTCTTGAGGACGCCGTGGTCCCTCAGAAGGCCATAAAGTTCGCCCGTCATGGCGGTGACGAAGGCGGTGAGCCGGCCCGCCTCGAGCGACATCCACTTCGCGTGGGTTCCGGGATGGCAAATCAGGCGGCGACCCTCCGCACGGGCCGGGTCGGCGGCAAGCCAGCCGAGGACCTGGGTCTCCTCGCCGCGCATCACATCGCCCTGGCCGTTGAAGCCCGCCGCCCGCAAACCGGGGGCGATGCGCACCGGCCCGCCGGCCTCACCGACAACCACCACGCCCGCGGCGATCTCCTGGAACCCCGCGGGGCAGTCGACGTAGGGCGCCAGGGTCCAGCCCAGGTTTGACCCCACCATGCCGCAGAGCATCGCGGGAAGGCCCTCGGCCCCAAGGGTCTCGCGCACCTGCGCGAACCGCGCCGGCGCTTCGCCCGCGCGCAGTCGTGCGACACCGAAGGGGAAATCCCGGGCGTTAACCACCGCCCCGTCGTCGGCGAGAGTCCAGGCCCGCAGGTTCGTCGTGCCCCAGTCGCAGGCCAGCAGGGTCGCGGTTGTCATCAGGTGCGGCCCGCGTCCACGACCATGTTCTGGCCGGTCATCATCCGGCTGTCATCGGACGCCAGGAACAGGGCCGCCCGCGCGATGTCGTCGGGCGCGATCCGTCCGGGCAGGGCCACGTGGCGCGCCCATTCCGCCTCCGCCTCTGGCGTCAGCCACGACTCGAGCTGCCGGTCGGTGACCACCCACCCCGGTGACAGGGCGTTAACCCGGATCCCGTCGACGCCCCACTCCCGCGCTAGCCCCTTTGTCAGGCTGTTTATGGCCCCCTTGGCGGCGACGTAGGCGGCCATGCCGGCCGGGCCCCAGAGGGCGTTGATCGAGCCGATATTGACGATCGCCCCACCGCCGGCCCCGCGCATCATCGGATAGACCGCGGTGGCGGCGATGAAGACGGGGTCCAGATTGACCGCCAGACCGGCGCGCCAGGCCTCGGGCGACGTCTCGGCCGCCACGTGGCGGGTGTCGTCGGCCACGTTGTTGACCAGCACCGCGACCGGCCCCAGGGACTCGGCCGCCGCGGCGATGGCGTCCGTGAGGGCCGCCGCGGCGGTGACGTCCAGCGCCCGGAACCACACGCCTGGCAGCCGGTCCGCCAGCGCCCGGCCGGCGTCGGCCTGACGGTCCACGAAGGCGACCTTCGCGCCCTGGTCGTGGAACTGTTCCACGAGGCTGGCGCCGATGCCGCTCGCGCCGCCGGTCACGAACACGACGCGGCTTTCCAGGCTCGGATACCGGGCGAAGACCATCAGTGGGACTCGCGCGTGACATCGGCGCTCGACTTGCCCACCAGGAAGTCCAGGTCCACGCCCCGGTCGGCCTGCAGCACCGTGTCGACGTACAGCTTGGCCCACCCGCGGGTAAAGGCGGGCGGCTGGCGGACGGCCTCCCATTCCTGGCGCCGACGCGCCAGTTCGGTGGCGTCCACGACCAGCTCGAGGCTCCGGTTCGGCCCGTCGAAGGCGATCTCGTCACCGTCGCGCACCAGCGCCAGCGGGCCGCCGGCCTCGGCCTCCGGCGCCACATGCAGGATCACCGTTCCATAGGCCGTGCCGCTCATCCGGGCATCGGAGATGCGGACCATGTCGCGCACCCCCTGCCGCAGTAGCTTGGCCGGCAGGGCCATGTTGCCCACCTCGGGCATGCCCGGATAGCCCTTCGGCCCGCACCCCTTGAGCACCAGGACCGACGTGGCATCGACCTGCAGGTCCGGGTCGTCGATGCGGGCGTGGTAGTCCTCGATGGTCTCGAACACCACCGCGCGGCCGCGGTGGGTCAGGAGTTCCGGCGTAGCGGCGCTGGGCTTTAGAATCGCGCCATCCGGGCACAGGTTGCCCCGCAGAACCCAGACCCCGGACGATGGCCCTATCGGCGCCTCACGCGTGCCGATCACCTCGCGGTTCCAGACCTCAGCGGCGTCGGCGATGGCGCCCTGGGCAAAGCCCGACACCGTGACCGCGTCGCGCCGGAACACCGGGCCAAGCTCCTTCATCACCGCCGGGCAGCCCCCGGCGTAGCAGAAGTCCTCCATCAGGAAGCGGCCCGAGGGCATCAGGTCGACCAGCAGCGGGACCTCGCGCCCGATCAGGTCAAAGTCGTCAAGTGAAAGAGGCACGCCGACCCGGCCGGCCAGGGCCAGGAGATGCACCACCGCATTGGTCGAACCGCCGATCGCCGCGTGCATCAGGATGGCGTTCTCGAACGCCTCTCGGGTCAGGATCTGCGAGAGCCGCACATCCTGCTTCACCAGCTCGACTATGCGGTTGCCGGTCAGGTGCGCCAGGGTCTTGCGGCGGGCGTCCACGCCCGGCAACGCGGCGTTGTTTGGCAGGCTAACGCCCAGCGCTTCGATCAGGCTGGCCATGGTGGACGCTGTGCCCATGGTGTTGCAGGTGCCGTGGCTGCGGCTCATGCCCGCCTCGGCGCCCATGAAGTCGGCGAGGGTCATCTCGCCGGCGCGGACCGCCTCCGAGAACCGCCACACATCGGTGCCCGACCCGATATCGCGGCCCTGGAACTTGCCGTTCAGCATCGGTCCTGACGAGACCACCATGGTGGGCAGATCGACGCTGGCCGCGCCCATCAGCTGGCCCGGCGTGGTCTTGTCGCAGCCGCCCAGCAGGACTACGCCGTCGATCGGATTGGCCCGAAGGCTCTCCTCGACCTCCATGGCCAGCAGATTACGGAACAGCATCGCCGTCGGCCGCATCTGCGTCTCGGGCAGCGACATGGCGGGGAACTCGATGGGCACGCCGCCCGCCTCCCAGACGCCGCGCTTCACATACTCGGCAAGGTCACGCAGGTGGAACTGACAGGTGACCAGCTCCGACCAGGTGTTGCAGATGCCGATCACCGGACGGCCGTCGAAGACGTGCTCCGGCAGGCCTGTGCCCTTGATCCAGCTGCGGTGGATGAACCCGTCCCGGTCCAGCTTGCCGAAGTTTTTCTGACTGCGCATCGGCTTGTCGGCCATGGGGAGACTCCGGGGCGGGGACTGTCCCCTCATACAGCGGCGGCCGCAGTCCGGCGACGCTGGGCGCAAAGAGCCGGTGCTGCCACGCCGGCGTCAACGGAGAACCGTCCACCCCCGCGCGAGACCCAACACCACCCGGCGCGGGATTAGAACCGCTTCTGCAAGATGAGGCCATAGGTCCGGGGCTCCAGCAGGCGGGCGTTGCGATAGCGGCCGATCAGGGCGTCCTCGATGATGATGTTGGTGAGGTTGTCGCCGTCGGTCAGGTTCTTGACGAAGAAGCGCACGCCCAGACCGGCCGGATCATTGTCCAGGCGCAGCTGCAGATCGATCACGCCCCAGGAGTCGATGCGGTCGGTGGGTGTGTCGTACTCGCGGGCGAAGTAAGAATCCTGCCATGTGGCGTCGACCCGGTATGTCGCCGTCCAGTCGCCGTGGAACGGACCGGTAGCCGAGGGCCGCGCCATTGACGAACGCGGGTACGCCCAGGTCGACCGCGGCAAGAGCATTGTTGCCGACCCCGCGCAGGGTGAACCGATCGTTGCCCGTCAGGACAGCGTTGGGGATCGAGAACTGGATGTCGGTAGCGTCCTCGATCTGTACCCGGTCCAGCGCAGCCTCGGAGAAGGCGCTGACCGCGACCGGCACCTCCTGGAGATTCTGCTCCCGCTTCTGGGCGGTGACGACCAGTTGCTCAAGTTCGTTTACGCTCTGCGCTGCGACCGGCGCCGCCATCGTCAGGGCGATCGTGGACACCGCGGCCATCGCGGCGAAACGGCACATTCTCATTTCGCTCTCCCCTCTGGCGGCGGGGCATCCCCCTTGTTCGCCAGTGTTTTTATTGTAACTATCGTCAATAACTTGGGCGGGACTGGCGAGGGCGTCAAGTCCAATTACAATCACCGTCAGTAGGGAGGGCGCGCGTCATGGAACGGTCTGGTGGGGAGATCAGCGCAGCCGGCGCAGCGACGGTCGCGCGGGTCGCGGAGGACGCTCCCATCCGCCCGACCATGGCTCAGAAGATCTTCTACAGCCTGGGACAGGCGGCTCAGTCGGGCGGTTTCGATACCGCGGTGGGGTTTGTGTTTTTCTACTACTCGGTCGTGCTGGGCCTGTCGGGCGCGCTGGTCGGTGTGGCGCTGGCGGTGGGCCTGGCCTTCGACGCGTTTGTGGATCCCATGATCGGATCCTGGTCGGACAACATCAGGTCGCGTCTTGGGCGTCGATTGCCGCTGATGATCGCAGCGATTCCCCTGACCACCCTGTCGCTTGGCCTGCTGTTCTCGCCTCCGGCGGGCCTTAGCCAGCCGCTCCTGTTCGCCTGGCTCGCGGTCCTGTCGGTCGCCGGACGCAGCGCGATCTCCCTGTTCCACGTGCCCTACGTCGCCCTGGGCGCGGAACTGACCACCGACTATGCCGAGCGCACCAGCGTCGTGGTCTATAGGTCCGCCGCCGGGATCCTCTCTGGCCTTGCTATTACCGCCCTCGGGTTCTCGGTGTTCTTCGCCAACGGGGGACTGCAGCGCGCGGCCGGCTATCCCGGATTCGGCTGGTCCGCGGCCGCGATCCTGTGCGCCTGTATGACCGCCTGCTGCCTCGGTGTGAGCCGCTACGCCGGGTCGCTCCCGCAGCCCGAGCAGATCGCCCAGCCGATGTGGCGCCGGCTTCCCGTGGAGGTGAAGGAAATCTTCGCCAACCGTTCGTTTCGCCTGCTCTTCGTCTCCGCCGTGATCACCTACTTGGCCCAGGGTCTGAACGCGACGCTGAACAGCCACGCCTTCGTGTTCGTCTGGCGGTTAAAGAGCGAGAATATCCAGTTCATCAGCTACGCCTTCATGGCCGGGCTGCTGCTGGGCGTGGGCGCCGCGCCGAGGATCCAGTTGCGCCTCGAGAAGAAGCAGGTGGTCCTGCTCGGGCTTTCGCTGCTGATCGCCAACTGGCTGGTGATGCAGGGCTCATGGCTGCTCGGCGTTTACAGCCCGATCGGCGATGCAGCCCTGGCCCCGATGCAGCTCAACTCCTTCGTCGCTGGAATCGGGATCGGTTTCGTCAGCGTCGCCTATCCCTCGATGATGGCCGACGCCGCGGACGAACACGAACACCTCTTCGGCCGCCGCCGGGAGGGGCTCTATTTTGCCGGCCTCGGCTTCGCCAACAAGGCTGCCGTCGGCATTGGCGTCCTCCTGGCCGGGACCGCGCTCGACCTCATCCGGTTCCCCAGCGACATCGGCCAAAGGGTCGGCGCCGTGCTGCCGCATGACGTGAAGGTCCGGCTTGTGCTGGTCTGGGGTCCCCTTCCGGCCGTCGTCGCGGTAATCTCGATGCTAATCTTCGCGTCGTACAGCATCACCCGCGCGCGACACGCCGACATCGCCACCGCGCTCCGGCGGAAGCGCCGCTCGCAGGCGGGCGACCCGGCCGCCGCGCCGTTCTTGTGATGCGTGGCGCCATCCGAGCGCGGAAAGCTTGTGCCGGGGCCTTGAGTTAGTTATTGACGGTTATTATAATAGGTCTGAGGGCATCGCATCGGGAGCTCGAATATGGAGAATGCAAGGCAACTGACCCCAGCCGGCGACGCCTGGCTGCAGGATCCTGACGTCCTCGCGCTGCGGGCCTACCTGGAGGCCAACACAGGTATCCGGGGGCTGGAAATTCTCGAGCCGGCCGACGCGCGCCACGCCGTCGAACTCTTCCGCCGCGACGGCTTCGTTGTCATCGCCGACGTACTGGACAGCGCAAAGGTCGATATTCTCGCGAACGGCTGTGCTGATGTGGCGGGCGAGATCCTTGCGCTTGACGACGGGCGAAAGGGCAACCGCGGCTCGCACCGCTACTCGTTCGGCGGCTCGAGCCTCACCCGCAGCCAGCTCCACCGGCCCGAATGGCAGATGCTGCTAGATATCCCGATCGTCACGGAGCTGGTCACCGCCATCTTCGGGTCGCCGGACTACGTGCTGCGGGCCGCCAGCGGCGACTTCTGCCTGCCCGGGGCGGTGGAATACCAGCCTCTGCATTCCGACGTCCGCGACTGGAACAGCAACGCAGCCACGCCGTTCAGCGCCTTCCATGATCCCCGCGGCCAACTGACCATCCGCGACCTGCCCTGCCCCTACCTGTGCGTAAATTTCCTGCCCCAGGACGTGACACGCCAGAACGGTCCCACGAGACAGATCCCCGGAACCCAGCATTCCCGGACACCGATCCCGACCCTGGCCGAGGAGCCCGAATGGATGCGTCTTAGCACCGTCTGCCCCGCGCCCGCCGGCGCCATCATGATCCGCGACGTCCGCGCCTGGCATGGCGGAACGCCGAACGTCTCTCACGCGATCCGATCGATCCCCAATCTGGAATTTTACGCGCCCTGGTTCCGGGAGCCGATCGTTCCAGGCATTACCTACGACGACTACAGAAAGCTGTCCGAACAGGCCCAGCGCATCGTCCGGCACTGTGTCGCCGATTCCAGCGAGGCGCTGGTCACCGGTCCCACTCTGCGGGCGCCATGAACCCGCCGCCGGGGAGCGCGACATGAAATACCGCCAGCTTGGCCGTTCCGCGCTGAAGGTGAGCGAGCTCTGTCTCGGCACTATGAACTTCGGTCCCCGCACCTCCGAGCCGGACAGCTTCGCGATCCTGAACGCTGCGGTCGAGGCCGGGATCAACTTCATCGATACCGCCGACCAGTACGGCGGCCATCTGGGGGTCGGAACCACCGAGACCTTGCTCGGCCGCTGGCTCGCGGAGGATCGCAGCCGGCGGGACCGGATCGTGCTCGCTACCAAGGTCCACGAGCCGATGTCGGACGACATCAACGACCGCGGCCTGTCGGCGCGGCATATCCAGATGGCCTGCGACGCCAGCCTCCGGCGCCTCGGCGTTGATCACATCGACCTCTACCAGATGCATCATATCGACCGGACCGCGCCGATCGAAGAGATCTGGCAGGCAGTGGACCGGCTGATCGCCCAGGGCAAGATTACCTACGTGGGCTCCAGCAACTTCCCGGGATGGGCGATCGCCCGAGCCAACGAGAAGGCCATCGCCGGGCAGCGTCTGGGGCTCATCTCGGAGCAGAGCCTCTACAACCTCATCGAACGCCGCGCCGAGCTTGAGGTGGTTCCGGCCTGCCGCGCGTACGGCGTCGGTGTCATCACCTGGAGTCCCCTGGCGGGCGGACTGCTTGCTGGCGGCGGCGGTGATCCCGGCGGGCGGCGCGGATCGGAGGACGCGGTCAAGGCCGCCGCCGCCCGCGAAGGGCAGCTCACCCGCTTCGGCTCGCTCTGCGATGGCCTGGGCCACTCCCCAAGCGCGGTGGCCCTGGCCTGGCTGCTGGGGCAGCCGGGGATCACGGCGACGATCATCGGTCCCCGAAGCCGCGACCAGCTGACTTCCGTGCTGCACGTCCCTGACATCCGGCTGGACGACGAGACCTTGACGCGGATCGAGGGCATTTTCCCAGGGTTCGGTCCGGCGCCGGAGGCCTACGCTTGGTAGGCGCGGCGCCACCGAAACGCGGATCATGACCGCCTGGCGGACCGGGACTGTCGCCGTCTCCGGCGGTTTCCTCGCCTATAACCGCACCGGCGGCGATGGCCCACCGCTGGTGCTGTCGCACGGCCTTACGGACAACGGCCTGTGCTGGAGCCGCCTGACTTCGGCGCTGGAGGCCGAGTTCGACATCATCATGCTGGATGGGCGCGGCCATGGCGACAGCTCCAGGCTGCCCGTCGCGGAGCCTCACGATCCGGCCCGCGACATCGGCCAGGCGATTGAGGGGCTGGGCCTGGAAATGCCCATCGTCATGGGGCATTCGGTCGGCGCCCGGGCGACCGCGGCTTATGCCAACGCTCATCCCGGGGGGATCTCGAAGGTCGTTCTGGAAGATCCGCCCTTCCTCCCCCTGGCTGACGCCTCGGCGACCGAGCTCCGCCGCCGGAAGTTCCGTGAACAGGTGGAACGGTTCCGGTCCATGACCGAGGCTGAGATCACCACCATGGGACGGACGACCTCGCCCAACTGGCATGGGGACGATTTCCCCGCCTGGACGGCCGCCAAGCGACAGGTCGACCCCGAAGCCTTCCCCGCCTACGCCACACCCTGGCAAGCGCAGATCGACCGCATCGACGCCCCCACACTACTGATCCATGGCGACGCGGAGCGTGGGGGCCTGGTCACCCCGGCCATCGCGGCGGAGGCCATGTCCCTGAACGCCAACGTCCAGACCGTCCGGATCGGCGATGCCGGTCACAATGTCCGCCGGGAGAATTTCCCCGACTATCTGTCGGCCGTGCGAGCGTTCCTGCACGCGCAGTAGCGGCGCTCTTTACCTCTTCAGGGGTCGGTCGCGGTTGACGCCGGCCAGGCCCCCGGTGATCAGCTCGACGCAGAGTTCGGTCGCCGAATCGACGTCCATCAGACCATCCGCGACCAGCTTGCCGGCGCGATCCGTCACGGCCGAAAGCAGCTCGACAGCGGCGATCGCCAGAGGAAGCGGCAGGTCATAGGCCCGTCGGGTCGCTCGGACGAAATACCGTATGGTTCTGTCCCGCTCAGCGCGGCCCTCTTCCTGCATCAGCTTGGCCACCGACGGATCCGAAAGCAGGGCGGCGACCAGGCCGCCCCGGTCGCGGGTCTGCTCCAGATAGAGCCGGGTCGTCTGTCGGATCAGGTCGACGTAGGTCTGGGCCTGGAGCGCACTGGCCATCCCCCGGTCGCGAAGTTCAGCCTGTTCACGCGAGAGCAGCGCCGTCAGAAGCGCGTCCCGGGTCGCAAAGTAGTTGTAGACTAGGCCCTTGCTGATCCCGACGTCGCGCGCCAGCCGCTCCATGCTGACGGCGTAGAGGCCCTCATCCAGGATCAGCCGCGCGGCCACGTCCAGGATCTGGTCGCGGCGGGCCTCGGGCGCGAGGCGCGTGCGTTTGCGGGGCTCGGCCAAGGTCATGCCGTCTCGATCCGCCAGGCCGCCACCCCCGCCGGCGGCAGGTCGGGCCCGCCCAGCAGGTAATGCGCGCCAGTCGGCGCCGGGGTCCGGCGCGCTTGGGGCGCGAAATTGAAGGCGAACCGCACATCCCCGCGGTCCCGCAGCCGGACGCCCTCGTCGAGCGTTCTGACAGGCAGGTTCGCCTCCAGAGCGACGCGGGCGATGACGAGGTCGAGCAAGGCAGTCTCCGGCCAGGTCGCCAGATAGTGCCACGACTCGCGGGCCGCCCATGCCACGCCGCCATCCGCGAACGCGGCCAGCGGCGGAAGGTCGGTTTCGACGACCTCCCGCCATAGCCGCCCAACGAAAGTTTGCCCCGAATGTTCCACTATCGGTCCTGCGCCCGGCCTGAGGCTTTCCACCCGGGTCACCCGCAGTGGCAGCCGGCCTTGCAGCGTTCCAGGCGGCAGGTTTGCGGGGATGTGGCCTTCGCGGGTGCGCGAGCCGGTCCTCGGCCCGAACAGGACCACGGCGTCGGACGCCGCCAGCGCGCCCAGCGTCGCCTCGTCCAGGATCGGCAGCGACGGCGCCACGACCAATGCGTAGCCGGTGAAATCCGCATCTGGCGGCACGATGTCGATGTCCAGGCCCAGGCGGCGCACGGCCGAATACATCTCGAACGCCAGTTGCAGCCAGCGGAAGCCCTTGGCGTGCGGCTGGATGCCAAACTGCCAGTCCGCCTCATAGCTGAACACCAGGGCCATCGGCGCGCGGCGGCAGGGCTCCAGCGCTCCAAGTCCGGCCAGTTCGGCGGCGACCTCCCCGGCCTCCTCACCACCACGGTCCAGCACATTGTCCGGACGGTTCAGACCGGCGTGCATCTGCTCCTGAGCGAAGGGCGCCTGGCGCCAACGGAAATAGGAGACCACCTCCGCCCCGTGAGCGAAGGCTTCCCACGTCCAGGAGCGCACCATGCCGGGCAGCGGCGCCGGATTGTAGCGGGCCCAGTTCACTGGTCCTGGCTGCTGTTCCATCACCCACCATCGGCCGCGACCCACCCCGCGATAGAGGTCGTGATGGAAGGCGGAGATGTCCGGGTGACCCTGGCGGAGGTAGCGCAGCTTCTCGTCCTCGGGGAACCAGAACTGCTCCAGGAACCCAAGGGGATAGGAATCCCAGCTCGCCAGGTCCAGGTCACGGCCGACGGCGAAGTGATCGAATTCCGTGTAGAAACCCATGAAGTTGTGGGTGATGTCACGCTCAGGCGACAGCCTGCGTAGGATCTCCACCTGCAGGCGATTGAAGCTCGCCACTTCGCCCGAGGCGAAGCGGTTGTAGTCTAGCCGGTGACTGGGATTGGCCTCGGTGACGGTCAGGTTCGGCGGCTCGACGTCGTCGAAGTCGCGGTATTCCTGCGACCAGAAGACCGCGCCCCAGGCGCGGTTCAGCGCCTGTACGGACTGGTAGCGCTGCGCCAGCCAGATCCGGAACGCCCGCGCTGCATTGGCCGAATAGCTGATCGTGGTGTCGTGACAGCCGAATTCGTTGTCGGTCTGCCAGGCGCCGACCGCGGGGTGGCGTCCATAGCGGCCGGCGACCGCCTCGATAATCCGCGCGCATTCAACGCGATAAGCCTCGCTGGAAAAGCAATAGTGGCGGCGTGAGCCGAAGCCCCTTGGCCGGCCGTCCGCGTCCACAGCAAGCATGTCGGGATCGGCATCCACAAGCCACTTGGGCGGCGTGGCGGTGGGCGTGCACATGACGATCTTGAGGCCCGCCGCGGCGAGTGTTTCCACCGCCCGGTCCAGCCAGGCCCAGTCGAATTGGCCGGGTTCCGGCTCGATGCGGCTCCAGGCGAATTCGCCGATCCGGACCCAGGCGATGCCGAGCTCTGCGATGCGCCGGGCGTCGTCCGCCCAAAGGTCTTCCGACCAGTGTTCCGGATAGTAGCAGACGCCCAGTTTCATGCCGCGCTCCGGGCCAGATGATAGACCGCGATCTCGCCGGCGCGGAGGATCGGGGTCGGCAGCCCCGCATGCGCGATCCACTGGCCGGTGGCCCGGACCGTCTCGCCCCGGACCAGGGCTGGAACCCGCTTCATCGCCGCCCGCGCCCGCCGTGGGGGATTGATCAGTCGGACATCGTAGAGCGTGTCGGCGTCCAGGCCGGCCAGCCGGAACGGTGCGGCCCCGGCCGTGCGCGGGGTGTCGATCTGGGCCAGGCTGGCCACGGCGCCCGCCTCGCCGACCACCGCGAAGGCGATCGCCCCAGGATCGGGCGGCGTCTGGCGGACCAGGCGGCCCCCGTGAAGCAGCGGCCGCAACGCCTTGTGCAAAGCGACAGCGGCCTTGAGCGCCTCCAGTTCGCTGGGGGCGAAGGCTCGGATGTCGGCCTCGACGCCCATGTGCCCGAACAGGGCTGTCATGGCCCGGAGGTCGAGGCTGCTGGTCCGCGCGGTCGTGTGGCTGGCGGCCGGACCAACGTGGGCGCCCATGACCTCCGGCGGGAAGAAGATCGAGAACCTCTGCTGGATCGACTGACGCTCGATCGGATCGTTGCAGTCCGATGTCCATATGCGGTCGGTCCGGCGCAGGATCTCATAGTCCGCCCGCCCCCCGCCCGAGGCGCAGGACTCGATCTCCACGCCGGGATGCGCCGCCCGCAGCCGGTCGATCAGGGCGTAGACCGCCTGGGTCTGTGCGTGGCTAGCGGGCCTCCCCCGGCTGGCGGGATGCGTCAGGTCGCGGTTCATATCCCACTTCAGGTAGCTGATGGGCTGGCCTGCCAGCAGGACGTCGATCTGCCCGAAGATCGCCTCGGAGACCTCCGCGCGCGTCAGGTCGAGCACATACTGTCCGCGGCCCAGCGGCTGGACGCGGCCCGGCTCCCCGAGGATCCAGTCAGGGTGGGCGCGCAGGAGATCGGAGTCGGCGTTGGCCATCTCCGGCTCGACCCAAAGTCCGAACTCAAGACCCAGGCCGCGCACGTGGTCGACCAGCGGGCCCAGCCCCGCGGGATACTTGATCGGGTCCGGCGTCCAATCGCCAAGGGCGGCGGTGTCGTCGTTACGGCCGCGGAACCAGCCGTCGTCGAGCACAAACCGCTCCGCCCCGACCGCGGCGGCGCTGTCGGCCAGGGCCGTCAACTCTGCGAGGTCGTGGCGGAAGTACACGGCCTCCCAGGTGTTGAAGTGGACGGGCCGCGGCCTGTCGCGCAGCCTTCCCTCCAGGATCCGGTCGCGGACGAAAGGATGCAGGCGGTCGCTCAGGCCGTTCAGGCCGGCGTCCGAACGCGCCGCGTAAAGCGCCGGCGTGTCATAGGTTTCGCCGGGCGCAAGCACGACCTCGCCAGGCCAGAACAGTTCGCCCGCCTGCGCCTGCAGCCGGCCGTCCCGCAGGCGCTCGACCAGCAGGCGATGATCGCCGCTCCAGGCAAGGTGGAGGCCCAGGACCCGCCCATGGCGCTCGCTGAAGCCGGCCTCGCCAGCCACGAGGAAGGGCGGCGCATGGTGCGACGTCCGCCCGGTCCGCGCCTCTGAAGCCCAAACGCCCGCCTCCGGGCGGAACCGGTGGGCGTCGAACTCCCGCGCCCAGCGCCCGCCGAAGGCCAGGATCTCGCCGTCGGGCAGCTCCAGGGCGGCCGGGCTTACCCAATCGAGGCGCAGTGGCTCACCGCCTAGGTTGCAGATCCGTGTCCGGAACGAAGTGACCCCGGTGGCCGGGTCGAGGTCCACCGCCAGCACGGCTTCCACGCCGGCCATGTCGTCCGCGAGCACGAGGTCAACACCGCCGTCCCTCGTCAGGGTCTGCCGGTGCGCAAGCTGAGTGATGAAGCCGCCGGACGGACGGCTGACCTGCAGAGCCGGTGTCGCCGTGAACCCCACGCCCGCTTCCGGAAACAGGTCGAAGGCCTCGCCCGCGTCGAGCATGCCGTGAGGCCCGGCGCGCTCCAGCAGGCGCGGGTCGGGCGTCCCCGGCGCCGGACCCCAGTAATCCAGGTGCGGACGGCCGTCGCGGATCCCGATCAGCAGGGTGTCGCCGCCCCCATCCAGCCTCTCGTGAGCTGACATCTAGGGAATCACCGTCCCGGTGCGCGGACCGCCGAACGCCAGCCCCAGCGACGCCCTGCGGCCGAACACCCAGCGGTTCACGGCCAGCCCCACGCCCAGGCACATGATCAGCGTGACCAGCATCAGGTGGATGTAGTGGATCGGGGTCCAGACGAATGTGAAGACGGCATAGAGAGCCACCCCGAACACCACCGCCGTCATCGCCGCCCGCGCGTCGACATTGCGGAAGGCCAGCCCCAGGATGAAGGCCGACAGGATCGGCATGGAGAGCAGGCCGTTGAGCTGTTGGACAAGATTGATGATCGAGGCGGCGCCCGAATAGACCGGGACCAGGGCGATCGACAGCGCCATGAACGCCAGCGAGATGATGGTGTTCAGCCGCTTCACATTGGGCTTCGGCGCGATGTAGGGCTCGTGCAGGTCGCACACATAGAGCGTCACCGAGGAGTTCAGCACCGAGGTGTAGCTGGTCAGGACGGCCGCCGCCATGAAGGCGGCGAAGGCGCCCGACAGCCAGGCGGGCATCACCGCGGCAACTACCCGGCCATACGTCGCGTCGCCGAGGTCGCCGAACAGCTTGTAGGCACAGACGCCCGGGATCACGACAATGGCCGGCACGAACAGGATGCGGATCGCCACCGCGGCGAACACCCCCTTCTGGCCTTCCTCGAGGCTGGGCGAGGCCATGGCGCGCTGGGTTATCGTCTGGTTGGTCGACCAGTAGAACATCTGGATGAAGATCATCCCTGTCAGCAGGGTCGGCCACGGGATCGGGCTGTCGGGACCGCCCACCATGCTCAGCCGCTCCGCAGGAATGCCGGAGAAGTCGAAGCCGATGGCCGCCATCGCCAGAATGGTCACCGCCGCCGCCATGCCCAGCACGCCGACGCCCGACAGGGTGTCATAGACCGCCACGGCCCGGAGACCGCCAAGGATGGTGTAGGCCGCACCCACAGCGGCGATGCCGCCCGCCATGACGATCAGCGGCGGACCGGTCTCGAACATGGTCTTCAGGAACAGGGCCCCCGTGTAGGCCATGATTGGCAGGTAGATGAACACATTGCCCAGCAGGAACAGGATCGACACTGTCGCCCGCAGGCCCTTGGAACCGTACTTTCGCTCCAGCAGCTCGGTCGTGGTCGTGCAGTTATTGCGGTAGTAGATCGGGAGGAAGACCAGGGCGAGCATCACCAGGCCCGCGATCGCCGCCAGTTCCCACCACGCGAGCAGCAGCATCTGGTTGCCGTTCATGCCGACGAGCTGGTCGGTGGACAGGTTGGTCAGGGTGATGGAGCCGGCCACGAACGGCCAGGACAGGTTCCGTCCGGCCAGGAAGTACTCGCTGTTGCTGTCGGTTGAGCGGCCGCCCATCCGCCGCACCTGCCACCAGGTGGCCAGTCCCATCAGCAGGGTGAGTCCTGCGAAGACGCCCCACTGCACGGTGTTGGATGTCATCGCCCGCCCTCGCCCCGTTTTCGCCAGTCTAGGGGCGCCCGGCTCTGTCCGCCAACGCGCCTAGGCCCACAGGGCAGAGGACGCCTTCAGCAGACGAGTCATCATCACAAGCCGCGCCACGGGACGGCCGTCCTTCGCCTCGCGCAGCGTGCTCTCGTACCAGGCCACCTCGGTCTTTGGGGACTCGCCGAGGGCAAGGATACGGCCGTCGGCCAAGTAGTCGCGATCCACGAAGACGGGACCGTCCAGGAACTCCAGCTCTATGGCGCCGAACATCCCGACGAAGTCCTTGCCCGCCCGGAACAGCGGCTCCTCCACCGCGCGCAGGGCGTCGATCGCGATTGCCGGCGCGGCGACCTGTCCGCCGAACAGGGCGGCATCGAGATACTCGGGTAGCGGTTCCGTGACGCCCTCGAGGCGGCGGAGCGCTGTCGGGCCGTCCAGGCGGCTCGGAACGTCCGTCACGGCGTCGCCAGTCTTTGAGGCCGTCAGGATGCGCAGGTCCGTCGCCGGACGCTGCTGAGCCACGCGAAGCCGCAGGGCCGATCCGGGATCTTCGCCGCCGGCCCAGGCCGTGCCTTCGCTGACGCGCAGGCCCTCCGGTGTTTCCATCCAGGCCGCCGCGCGGCGCACGCCCGGGGCCACCTCTTCGGCAGGCCCGACGAAAGCCTGCACGGGCTCTCCGTCCGTGGTCGCGTTGATGAAATACAACGACAGGCCGCCCCGCTTCCGCCAGCCCTGGCCGAACCGCGCGAGCATCAGCGGCGGGAACTGCTCAAAGTGGATGTTTCCGGCCACCGTCCCGCCCCGAAAGCCGAGGGTCTGGGCAGTCTTGTCGTCGTGGATCGAGCCCACCGCGTCACGCGAGAAGTTGACAGGATGGCGGACGGGACCCGCGAGCACGCCGTCCTGTTCGACGGCGGTAAAAGCGACTGTCGCCAACTCATCCTCCCTTGACCGATGCGCTCGGACGTTCTTATTGACGAAACGTATAATACAACGCGGTCGCCTGTCCATGGACCTCAGCCTCTCAGATTCCGAGATCCTGTTTCGAAATGAGGTCCGCGACCTGATCGCCGCGTCCTTTCCCCCACCGCTGCAATACGACGGCGGACCGGAGCACGAACGCCGCTGGCACAAGGCGCTCATCGGAAAAGGGTGGGCGGTCAACAAGTGGCCCGTCGCATTCGGCGGTCCGGGCTGGACCCCCACGCAAAATTTCATCTGGGAACGCGAGGTCACCGCGGCCGGTCTGCCGCCCCTGGTGGGCGGCATGGGCATTGGTATGCTCGCCCCGATCCTGTTCGCCTACGGCTCTCCGGAGCAGCAGGCCCGCTTCCTGCCCGACATCCTCCACGACCGCGTGCGTTGGTGTCAGGGCTACTCCGAGCCGGGCGCAGGCTCGGACCTCGCCTCCCTGCGCACCCGCGCGGTGCTGGACGGCGGCGACTACGTCGTCGACGGCGAAAAAGTGTGGACGAGCGGCGCCCACCGGGCCGACTGGATGTTCTGCCTGACCCGCACGTCGGACGAGCCCAAGCGCCAGGCCGGGATCACCTTCCTGCTGCTGGACATGCACGCGCCAGGCGTGACTGTGCGGCCGATCATCTCGATCGACGGTCGTCACATGTTCAACGGCGTGACGTTTGACGGCGTGCGCGTCCCCGTCGAGCACCGTGTGGGCCGCGAAGGCGAGGGTTGGACAGTCGCCAAGGGGCTGCTCACGCACGAGCGGACCGGCCAGGCTTTCGTTTCGTTGTCCACCGACCTCCTGCGCCGTATTCGCGAGGCGGCGGCGACCCTGCCGGGATCAAGAGGCGGCACGCTTCTGGAAGACCCGGGCTTCGCCAGCCGGCTGGCGTTGGCGGACATCGAACTCCAGGCACTGGCGATGACGGAGCTTCGGACCCTGTCCGAAGTGGCCGCAGGCGGCGCGCCGGGCGACCAGTCCTCGATGCTGAAACTCAAGGGTACGGACATCGTCCAGCGCATGACCGAGTTCTTCGTTGAATGCGCAGGACCCTACGCCGCGCCCTGGTTCCCCGAGATCGCCGGTTCCAATGCGCCGGACATCGGGCCGTCCTGGGCGCGCCCTGAAGTCGCCCGTTATTTCGAAGGCCGGGCCGCCAGCATCGCGGGTGGTTCCGACGAGATTCAGCGCAACATCATTGCCAAGCACGTCTTGAAGACCTGAGGGCTGCACGTTCGTTGAGCCGGGCCGCGTCGATCTCGAAGCAATGTTCACACACCCGTTCAATCTCGATGATATCGAGGAAGCCTACGATCTGTTTGCCCACCAGCCGGACCGGGTCCTGAAGGTCGCCATCACGCCGTAAAGCCGGGCCGAAGGAGTCCAATGGCAACGTTTCCGTCCGAGAGCGCCGCGTCGCCGACATCGCCAATGGGTTCTCAACTCCTGCGGCTGATGCGGATGGCTGAGTCGCCGCAGCCCCTGAAGACGGCGGTCGTTCATCCGGTCGACGCCCTGTCATTGTCCGGGGCCGTCGCTGCGGCGTTGCAGCGGCTCATTCTGCCCATCCTGATCGGTCCGAAAGCGCGTGTCGAAGCGGCGGCCCTGGCCGCCGGACTGGACATCACGCCCTACCGACTGATCGATGTGGCGCACAGTCACGAAGCGGCCGCGAAGGCCTGCGAGCTGGCGGCGCGCGGCGAGGCGCAGGCGATCATGAAGGGCGCGCTGCATAGCGACGAGCTCCTGGAGGCCGTGGTGGCCGAAGGCTCCGGATTGCGGACAGAACGACGCATGAGCCATGTCTTCGTCCTCGACGTGCCGGGCCATCCCAGGCCGCTATTGGTCAGTGACGCAGCGCTGAACATCGCGCCGGACTTGACCACCAAGCGCGACATCGTCCAAAATGCCATCGACTGCGCCCTGGCGATGGACATCGCTGAGCCGAAGGTCGCGATCCTGTCCGCGATCGAGACCGTCAATCCAAACATGGTCTCGACGATCGACGCTGCTGCGCTATGCAAGATGGCCGAGCGGGGCCAGATTGTCGGTGGCCTTCTGGACGGTCCGTTGGCGTTCGACAACGCCATCTCCGCGGAATCCGCGACCGCCAAAGGCATTGTCTCGGAGGTGGCTGGGCGGGCCGACATCCTCATCGTCCCGGACATCGAGTCGGGCAACATACTCGCCAAACAGCTCTTCTACATGTCGCACGCCCAGTCCGCGGGGATCGTGATGGGCGCCAGGGTTCCCATTATTCTTACGAGCCGCTCTGACCCGGAGGCGTCCCGCCTGGCCTCCTGTGCCCTTGCGATCCTTGTGCGACAGCATGCGCCGAGCAAATACGTGCGATGAGCCCGCTGCGCCTGCTGACGCTCAACGCCGGCTCTTCCAGTCTGAAGTTTGGCGTCTATGAGTTCACAAAGGATCTTGCCCTGCTCCTCTCGGGACAGGTCTCTGGGATTGGCGGTCCGGCGCGGATCCGCGCCATCGCGAACGGGCAGACCCCGGTCGACGAAGCCTGGCCCGAAACCGCCGGACTGGAGGCCGCCCTGCCGCGGGTCTTCACCTGGCTTGCAGAACACGGCTGGACGGACGGCGTCGTCGCCGTCGGGCATCGCATCGTGCATGGCGGTCGGGATTTCCGGGAACCGACGCGGCTGACCCCAGCGGTCATGGCGCGTCTGGCCGACCTCGGTTCGCTGGCGCCATTACACCAGCCGTTCAATTTGCGGGGGGTCGAGATCGCCGCGCAGCGCCTGCCTGACGCGCTGCAGGTCGGCGTGTTCGACACCGCGTTCCATGCTCAGCAGCCCGAGATCGCGCGGCTCTACGCCCTACCCCGGGACCTGATAGAGCAGGGCGTCATCGCCTATGGCTTCCACGGCCTGTCGTATGACTACATCTCGGGCGTACTTCGCGCCCGGGAAGGGCCAAAGGCTGGCGGGCGCTGCATCGTCCTGCACCTGGGAAGCGGTGTCTCGCTTTGCGCCCTGGATCAGGGCCGCAGCATCGCCACCACCATGGGATTTTCCGCCTTGGAAGGTCCGCCGATGAGCACGCGCTCTGGTTCGCTGGATCCTGGCGTCGTGCTTCATCTGATCCAGGACCGGGGCATGTCCGTCGGCGAGGTCAGCGACCTGCTCTACAATCATTCCGGTCTGCTTGGGTTGTCCGGCCTGAGCGGCGACATGGTCACGTTGCTCGCCAGCGCCGAGCCTGGGGCGACGCAGGCGCTTGAGGTCTATGTCTATCGGATCGCCCGTGAAATTGGCTCGCTCACGGCGGCGCTGGGCGGGTTGGACACGTTGGTGTTTACGGCCGGCGTCGGCGAAAATTCTGCGTCCATACGCCATCGCATCGTCGGTCTGTGCGACTGGCTGGGGGTGCGGTTGGATCCGGTGGCAAACCTTGCCGCCGACCTGCAGATCAGCAACGCCGACAGCTCCGTGAGGGTGCTCGTGATCCCAACGGACGAGCAGATGGTGATCGCCGAGGGGACAGCCGGATTAATGAGCCGCCCATTGCCGAAGATTATCTCAACAGGGCGCGAAACGCACGACGCGGATCGCTAGCCAGGCGCGGCCGGTGCAGAAGAGATCGCGCAGGTCACTGCCCAAGATATCGGCCAGGGCGCCAGGCCCGCGGCTCCAGAGCGCTCCATCCTAGCCCTCCTTCGCGGGCGGCCTCCCCCGGCCGGCCCATGGCCAACGCCAAGGTTGCCGATTTGGTCCGTCCGCGATGCGCGGACGTCCGAGATGGCCTTCCAGGTAGAAGACCCGGATCGCTGTGATGATGACCAGGACAAGGGGGCTCGCCAGCAGGACGCCCGACGGGCCGAAGATGACCGTAAAGGCCAGGGTCGAAAAAATCGTCAGGACAGGTGGAAGGTCTACGCTCTCGTCCTGGACGAGCGGGGTGATGAACGTCCCCTCGATGAAATGCGCGCCCCAGAACATCAGGCCGGTCAGCACGGCCTTCAACGGGCTGATGGTGAAAGCGACCAGCACCGCGGGCACGGCCGCCATCAAGGCGCCCAGAAATGGAATGAACGTCAGCAGCCCGCCGGTGAGGCCCAGGGTCACCGCCCCTGATATCCGCAGAATGGTGAGACCGATGCTGACCAGGACGCCCAGCGCCACCATCACGATCAGCCGGCTGACCAGCCACCGCTTCAGGATGTCGGTGCTTTGCGTGAGGAACGCCGAGACTTCGCCGCGGTGGGATTCCGGAACCAGTATCAAGGCGCCATCACGATATCGCGTGGGATTCAGCGCCAGGAATATCCCGCAGACCAGAACGATAGCGCCATAGGTCAGGTAGCGCGCTGCGCCACCAACGACACTTCCGAGGATCGGCGCCAGCGTATCGGTCGCATCCGTGATACGCGCGCCGTTGGCCTGCTTCAGCAGGGCGTCGCCCCAGGGTTGCGCGCGGGTATAGGTCATCAGCGCCTGCAGGCTTTCGCGAGCCTTGCCCATGATCTCCTCGAATTGCGCGACGATCCGCCAGCCGAAGAGCGTGATGACGCTCGCGAGAACGCCGAACATCAGCAGCGCGGCGAGCAACACCGCGACCTGGGTGGGAACGGGTCCCAGCTTGCGAAGTCCATCGGCGATCGCCGAAAGAGCGGCTGCCAGCAGGATCGCCGAGAAGAGCAGAAGCAAAACACCGGCGAGTTTCCAGACCAGCAGCGCGGCCATGATCAGGAGGGCGGCCTGAACATAGGGGTGCGGGGCGGACCTGGGCGTCGCATCGGCCGTGCGCTCAGCGTGCGCCGGCCCTACGCGCTTTGGCCGGACAGGTCTGCCCGGTGCAGGCGTCATGGGAACATCCCCGGGTTTGCGTAGACGACGGCCCAGGCCCCAAGCCAGAGCCCAATGAGGAGGATGGCGACCCCGAAAGAGACCAGGCGCGCGTAGGCCCTGCTCCCAGTCGCAAACGCCGTCGGAATCTTCACCGCCATGTTGGTGCTCAGGGTCAGGATAACGCCGATAGCGGCGGCCTGCACGGCCAGTCTGCCGCCTTCTGTGAGGGTCGCCATCGACACCGAGGCGGCGTGCGCGTCGGCAAGGCCCATTACGGCGGCGCCAGCCATCGCGCCCGTAGAGCCAAGCCACCGGATCAGCAGTTCGGACGCAATGCTGAAGCTGCCAACGAGGCCGACGAAGGTCAGCACGGCCACGGGGTTGAAGGCCCTGCCGATGGTTTCCGATTTTGCTGTGGCCCTGGGTGTGCGGCGCACCAACCAGACGGCATAGGCAAGCATCAGGACGGCCGCGGACGTTAGGGGGATCGCCAGGGTCCAGACGAGTTTCGGACTGACCGCGCCGATGATGGCCGCGAGGTAGCCCAGGCTTCCGATCATCGAGGCGACCGCGCCGGATGCGCTCGCCGCGGCCAGCTCCGGATGGGCTTTGGATCGCGCGCCCATGGCCGCGACGGCCGCCGTGCTCGAGACCAGCCCCGCAGCCAGCCCGGCCACCAGCAATCCGTTGCGTCCGCCGAGCAGTCGCTGGGCGACATAGCCCATGAAGCTGAGCGCCATCGCCACGACCGCCAGGCGCCAGAGTGTGAATGGGTTCAGCAGCCCGAAGGGATCGACGGCGCGGTTGGGCAGAAGTGGTAGAATGACAACCGCCGCGATCGCGAAGGTGAGCGCGTCGAGCAGTTCCTGGTCCGTGATCCGTTTGCGGACGAAGGCATGTAACTGCACCCGAAAGGCCAGCAGAGCGGCGATCACGACGGCGCTCTCGAAGGCCAGGGCCGGTCGGGTCTGAGCTAGAACGCCCAGGGCAAAGGTGGCCACGAGCGCGACCTCCCCCGTCAATCCGGGATCCTTGCGGTCGCCGATGACATAGGCCGTCAGCGCGCCCAGCGCGACAAAGGCGCCGGCCATCGCGACCAGGGCCGTATTGCCAATCAGAGCTGTGATGCCGCCGAGCAGGCTGACGAGTGCAAAGGTGCGAAGGCCGGCAGGAGAGCGCGATGGCCCCTCCCCTTTGCGGCGCTCGCGCTCGAGACCGATCAGCAAGCCGATCGCCAGCGCAACGAGCAGCGGCCATTCCGGCCGGCTCAGGAAGGACGCAGTGTCAGCGGACGGCATGCGATGCGGGCGTGACCCTTCCCGAGTGCGACGTACCGGCACGGTCGGGCTTCCAGCCCGGTAAGTCACGCCGGATCAGCCTTGCTGCGCCAACGGAATGGGCGCGCCGAAGTCGGACGCGCTCAGCCTCAGGCGCCGGGCTTCGCATGGGCGCCACGCGGGCTCGCTGATTTGGCCGGCGTGGCCGATTCCGTCGTCTTGCCATCGAAGTGCTCTTCGGTGGCGGCTGCGTCTGCCTTGGTCGCCCGCACGACGCCGTCGTGATGCTGCGGCGGCGCATACAGCGTGTAGAGCTTGAGCGACTTGGCGCCCGTATTGACGATGTTGTGGCTGGCCCCGGCCGGCACGATGATCGCGTCGTCGCGCTTGATCTTGGTGCGCTCACCGTCGATCCAGACCTCGCCCTTGCCCTTTTCAACCCGGAAGAACTGATCGTGGCCGACATGGGTCTCGGCGCCGATCTCTTCATCCGGCTTCAGCGCCATCAGCACCAGCTGCAGATGCTTGCCGGTGTAGAGCACGCGCCGGAACGCAGCGTTCTCCAAGGTGAGATCCTCGATATCCTCGACAAAACCCTTCATGGAATTCTCCTCAGTTGGCGACGTTCACCGGTGCGGCGGCCTGACGAGATTGAGTGCGCCGGCCCGCGCCTGCTCGGTTGATGAACGGCTTGTTTCTCAGGCTTGTCCTTGATTGAGGTCATGACGGCTTGAGGCGGGCGGCGTTCGTCTGGCTGCGCTGCAGCAGGCCCCGGAGGCTCCTTACGACGCCAAACCAGCCTCCGCTCACACCGGCCACGCCAAGCGCAAGACTCAGCAGCGGAAGGTCTGGCGGGATCACCTTGAAGAGGCTGGAAAACAGCGGAACCGTCAGCACCAGCGTGAGGATTCCGCCTGCGGCCGCGGAGATGATCCAGTAGATTTTGCGGTGGGGCGCGAACAGCCGTCCACCCGTGGAAGATGCATCGGCCAGCGCCAAGACCAGGTTCCCGACGACCAGGGCCAGGAACGCCGCGCCTCGCGCTTCTCCCTCCGGGTAGTGGCTCAGCGACCAGACATAGATGAAGAAAACCCCGACCAGCACACCGGTCCCCTGCAGGAGCGCCAACCCCAGTTGGGCCGGTCCGAACAGCGCCTCGTCGCGCCGTCGTGGCGGTCGTTGCATGGCGCTCGCGCCGCCGGGCTCAGCCTCGAAGACCATCGCGCACACCGGATCGATGACCAGCTCCAGGAAGACCACATGCATCGGGAAGAGCAGCTGCGGCAGGCCAAGCACGATGGGGATCAGCGCCAGCCCGGCGATCGGTACGTGGATCGCAGTGACGTAGATCAGAGCCTTGCGCAGATTGACGAAGATGCGCCGACCCAGACGTACGCCGCCGACGATGGAGGCGAAGCTGTCGTCCATGAGCACGAGGTCCGCGGCCTCACGCGCGACGTCGGTGCCCTTCCTGCCCATGGCGATGCCGATGTGGGCCGTTTCAAGGGCGGGCGCGTCGTTGACTCCGTCGCCGGTCATGGCGACCACTTCGCCGGCCGCCTTGAGCCCCTGGACAATCAGCAGTTTCTGCTCGGGGATGATCCTGGCGAACACCCGCACGCCCTGTAGCCGGGCCGCGAGATCCTGCGGCGACAAAGCGGCCAGTTCGGACCCCAGCAACACCCCGCCCGACGTGTCGATCCCGGCCGTTCTGGCGATCGCCAGGGCGGTGGCAGGATGGTCGCCGGTGATCATGACCACGGAGATCCCCGCGGCCTGGGCCTCCTTCAGAGCAGCGGGTACATCCTTACGTACGGGGTCGAGAAATCCTACAAAACCCGTGAACACAAAGGGCGCGGTTTCAGGATCTTCCGGAAACGGGCCGGGAACCCGGCTCGACGCCACGCCCAGCACCCGAAGTCCCCGCTCGGCGTAGGCGCCGACCACAGCGGTCAGCCGTTCAATGTCGGCTGCGGGCAGCTTGCAGAGCCGGAAGATGGCTTCCGGCGCGCCCTTGGCGCCCGCCAGCCGGGCGCCCTCGGTCTGCGGCCAGACCTGGATGACCGCCATCAGGTCGGGGCGCAACGGCCAAGCCCGTTCCGGCTCCTCGAGGGTTGGCGTCTCGCCGGGGCTTCCGGTCTCCAGCAGACCGCGCACGGCCTTGTCCATCGGGTCGACCGGACGCACGGCCGATGCGAGCCCCGCGGTGACGAGGAGGGCGCGGGCAGGCGGCGCCAGCGCCTCGTCGGCCGTCACGGCGACATCTGCGCCGTCGGTCCACAGCCGGGCGACCTGCATCTGGTTCTCGGTCAGGGTCCCGGTCTTGTCGACGCACAGCACCGTCGCGCCGCCCAACGCCTCGATCACCGCGCTGCGCCGGACCAGAACCTGATGCGTGGCCAGCCGCCAGGCGCCGAGCGCCAGGAACACTGCCAGCACCATCGGGAACTCTTCCGGGATCAGAGCGATGGCGACAGTGATTCCGGCCAGGGCGCCGTTCACCCAATCGCCGCGCAGCAGGCCGTAGGCGACGGCGACAAGGGCGCAGAACATCAGCGCAAACGCGCCCAGCCAAGTAACGAGCCGGCCGGCCGTCTTTTGAAGCGGCGTCGGTTCCTGGGTGATCGCCGCCAGGGAGACTCCGATCTTGCCGAGCGCGGTGCGCGGTCCGGTCCGGTTGACCTGGGCGACGGCCTGGCCGCGCACGATCAGTGTGCCGGAGAACAGGTGCGGTCCAGAGTCGGCGCCCGGCGGCGCGTCGGGATCCGGCGTCTCGTCGGGCAATACCGGCCGCTTGGAGACCGGCGCCGACTCGCCCGTCAGGGCGGATTCATCGACGCTGAGAACGTCGCCGGCGGTCAGCACGCCGTCGGCCGGAAGTCGCTCCCCTTCCCCGACCAGGACAATATCGCCAGGCACAAGCTCGCGGGCCGCGACTGAGCGCTCGGCCCCGTCGCGGATCACCCGTGCATGAGGCTGCGACAGGTCCCGCAGGGCGGCCAGCGCCTTCTCACTGCGCGCCTCCTGCAGCACGACAAGGCCGATCGTGGCCAGCGCGCCGCCCATCAGGAACAGGCCTTCGCCGAGATCGCCCAGAACGAGGTAGAGCGCCGCCGCGCCGATGAGCAGTAGGAACATCGGCTCGCGCATGGTCTCGAAGGCGATGCGAAATATGCCGCGATCCGTCGATGCGGGCAGCTCATTGGGCCCGACGGTCGCCAGGCGCCGGTCGGCTTCAGCTTGGCTAAGTCCGTTTCGAGCTAGGGTTTCCATGGGCCAGATCCAATACGGTTACGGCGATGCGTACGATCCGAACCGGTCAATGCGAGAGGAGCACCGGGCAGCAAGAATTATTGAGCGTGTGCTCGGTGGCCCCGCCCAGCAGGAATTCGCGGGCCCGGGAGTGACCATAGGCGCCCATGACCAGCAGATCGGGCGCGTGCCGCGCGATGTATCGGTCCAGGGTCTTGCCGATCTCGGGCCCGTCGCGATCCACGCTCGCCAGTTCAGCTTCGATGCCATGAGCGCGGAGATGCCGCTGGGCGTCGAGGCCAAGGGCCGCCGTGGCGGCCGGCTTGTCATTCAGGATGGTCAGCAGACGCACCCGCCTGGCGCGGGTCAGGATCGGCATGGCGTCCGCCATTGCGCGGGCGGCATTGCCGCCGCCATCCCAGGCGATCACCACCAGATCGGGACCGTTCGCGAGACCCAAGGTCTCTCCTTTGCGGAAAATCAGGACTGGCCGACCAGAACTGAAGACAACGGCCTGCGCCACCTCGACCTGACTGTCGAACTCGCCCATCAGCGGTAGGAGGCAAAGATCATAGGTCCGCGCCACCCGGGCGACCTGATCGCCCACTCCATAGTGGTTGACTCGTGTGAGGACCGACGCGTGCTCAATCCCAGCCGCGTCGGCGCCTCGCGCAAATGCCGCCAGGCCGTCGCGACAGGCCGCCCGGCTCTTGGCTTCTTCCTCATCGGCCATCGCGCCGAGGCCAATGAGGTAGTCGGCCAGGCGATTGCTGCGAACGGGAATATCGACCTCGATCGCCAGGGCGGTCAGCCGACTGCCAAGGCTCGCCGCCAGGGCGATGGCCTCGTCGATGGCGTCTGCGGTTGTCGGGGTCGGGTAGCTGTCGATATGCAGCAAGGCGTCGACATAGGTCATGAGGGGCTCCGGGTGTGAGAGACCATGATACTGCGTCTGCACCAGCCTCATTGAGCCAGATCAGGTTGGCCGATCATGACGTGCAGGCGCAACAACCGGGGGAATGACCGGCCCCCTCCAACCAGGCGCCGAGCTTCGGGGAAGAGGTGGCCGGATCTAATGGCTACCACCGAGAGCTTTAGCCGCCGGGCACTGGCGCTTGGGCGGTGGAGGCAAGCCGAGCCGCGCCTGATCGCAGCCCGCGCAGACCGCCAAAGGCTCCAGCCCGGATATGCGAAGACTCTACGATGCCGGCCCGCTGGAGTTCCGATCGTCGAGCTGGCCGACCTGACCGAGATGCAGGTCCGGGCGCTGCGCATCACCGACAACAGGATCGATCTGAATGGGCGGTCAGTACCCTCCACATCAATTTTGGTGCGCCGCAGCGTGTTATGAACCTAAAATCGTGGCGGACCATACGGAGGGCGGGTAGGGCGGAATGCGGGCGACGATCAAGGACGTGTCGGAGATCGCGCGCGTTTCGACCAAGACCGTCTCGCGGGTCCTGAACAAGGAGCGCTATGTCTCCGCCGAGACCCGCCAGCGCGTCGAGCGCGCCGTCGCGCAGCTGAATTTCCAACCCAGCGCCGCCGCCCGCACCCTGGCCGGCAAGCGCAGCTTCCAGATCGCCCTGATCTACGACAATCACAGCCCGCATTACATCCACCAGATCCAGACCGGCGTCTGGGCCCGCTGCGTGGAAGAAGGCGTCCGGCTGCTGGCCCAGCCCACCGACGCGGCCTCGATGCGTCTGGCCCAGGAAGTCGGGGGGCTGATCGACCAGACCCAGGTCGACGGCGTGATTCTGTCGTCACCCGTAACTGATGCGGTCGCCGCGCTGGACGAACTCGAGCGGCGGCAGATTCCCTATGTGCGGATCTCGCCCGGCACGGAGCACGGGCGCAGCTCTTCCGTGGCCATGGACGACGTTCAGGCCGCCGACGACATGACCAGCCACCTGATCTCGCTTGGACACAAACGGATTGGCTTTATCATCGGCCACAGCAACCACACCGCCAGCGACCAGCGGCTGTTCGGCTACCGCCGAGCCCTTGACCGGGCCGGCCTGCCATTCGAACCGAAGTACGTGCGGCCGGGCGAATTCGATTTCACCTCGGGCGAAGCGGCGGCGGACGTGCTGCTGGACCTGCCCCAGCCTCCGACGGCGATCTTCGCCAGCAATGACGACATGGCGGCCGGGGTGCTCACCGTTGCCCACCGGCGCGGCATGACCCTTCCCCGGGACCTCTCGGTCGCCGGCTTCGACGACACGCCGCTGGCCAGCCAGCTCTGGCCCCCGCTCACTACCGTACGCCAGCCGACCCGCGAGCTGGCCTACGCCGCCGCCAGCCTGCTGTTCGACGGCGACCAGGAGGCGGTTCACCGCCGGCTGCCACATGAGCTCGTACTGCGCGCCTCTACGGCGGCCCCGCGGGCGGACTAAGCCCCACGCGCCTGCCATAGGATATGACAGCGCTATCATGTACTGCCGCCGGAAAGGCCGGGGATCGCTCCGCCGCGCCCGACCCGCGCGGCGTCGACAGGCCGCAGGCTATATGAATTCATTACCGAAACACCGATTGCGGTGACGAAACCGGTCTGGGCCGGGTGGACGTTGCCATGGCGCTGGCCAGTGGCTAGCATGACAGCGATGACATCTCCTCAGCAAACGCCTCGCAACCGCCCGCTCTATGCCGGCGGTCCCATGGTTTCCTCGATCGCCTGGGGGATGTGGCGCTTCGCCGGCGACGACGTCGCCGCTGCCCAGGCCCGGGTGGAGGCCGCGCTCGACGCCGGCGTCACCCTGTTCGACACCGCCGACATCTACGGCCCCGATAATGGCGAGGCCTTCGGCGCCGCCGAGGCGCTGCTGGGCCGGGTGTTGGCCCAGGCCCCCGGCCTGGCCGCCCGCATGGTGCTCGCCACCAAGGGCGGCATCGTCATCGGCACGCCCTATGATTCCAGTCCGGGCTACATCGCCAGCGCCATCGACGCCTCGCTGACGCGTCTGGGCCTCGACCATGTGGCGCTGTGGCAGATCCACCGGCCCGACATGTTCGCCCATCCGGCCGACACGGCGGAGGCGCTCGTCGCGGCGCACAGAGCCGGTAAGATCGGCGCGGTGGGCGTGTCCAACTTTACCCCGCAGCAGGTTGAGGCCCTGGCCGCCCACCTGCCGCTGCCGATCGTCAGCTGCCAGCCGGAGTTCTCGCCCCTGGCCATCGCGCCGCTTACAAACGGCGTGCTCGACCAGGCGCTGGCCCGCGGCATGGCCGTGCTCGCCTGGTCGCCGCTTGGCGGCGGGCGGCTCGGCGATCCGAAGGACGACCGCTCCCGCGCCGTGGCCCAGACCCTGGACGTCAAGGCCGAGGCCTGCGGCGTTTCCCGCGCGGCGGCGGCCTACAGCTGGATCATGGCCCACCCAGCGCGGCCGATCCCGATCGTGGGCACCCAGACGCTGGCCCGCATCGCCGAGATTCCGGACGCCTTCAAACCCGTATGGACCCGACCCGAGTGGTACGCGGTCCTGACCGCATCGATGGGAGAGCCCCTGCCATGACCCGGCCGCCCTGCGAGATCAGCTGGTTCTCCGCGCTCTGCGACGACGACTACGAGTTCCTGGGCGTGCCGGACCCGATGCTGCGCTCAAGCTGGGAGCATTGCCGCGATATCGTCCTGCAGGCCGAGGCCGGCGGGTTCGACAACATCCTGCTTCCTTCGGGCTATGAGCTCGGCATCGACACCACCGCCTTCGCCGCCGGCATCGCCCCGATGCTGAAGCGCATGCGCCTGCTGATGGCCATCCGCATCGGCGAAATGTGGCCGCCGCAGCTGGCCCGCCAGATCGCCACCATCGACCAGATGCTGGGCGGCAGGCTGACCATCAACATCATCTCCTCCGACATGCCCGGCCAGAAGCTGGCGTCCGCGCCGCGCTACGGCCGCACGCTCGAGGCCATGCTGATCCTGAAGGCCATGCTCAACGGCGAGAGCCTCGACCACCAGGGCGACGCCTGGCAGCTGAAGATCGACCCGCCGCGGGTGAAGACCGTCTCGGGAAAGGCCCCCCTGCTCTACTTTGGCGGCCTGTCCGAAGACGCCCGCGAGGCCGCCGCCAAGGGCTGCGACGTCTTCCTCATGTGGCCGGACAAGAAGGAGGTGGTGGCCGACATCATCGCCGACATGACCGCCCGCGCCGCCCGGCATGGTCGCACCCTGCGCTACGGCTATCGCGCCCACATGATCGTGCGCGACACCGAGGCCGAGGCCCGCGCCGCCGCGGACCGGCTGCTCTCCAAGCTGGATGACGCCACCGGCGCAGCGATCAAGGCCAAGTCCCTCGATTCCACTTCGGCCGGCGTGCAGGCCCAGGTGGCGCTGCGCGAGAGCGCGTCGGATGATGGCTATGCGGAAGCCAACCTCTGGACCGGCGTCGGTCGCGCCCGCTCAGGCTGCGGCGCCGCCATCGTCGGCGATCCGGATCAGGTGCTGGCGAAGCTTAATGACTACCGCGACATGGGCATCGAGGCCTTCATCCTGTCCGGCTACCCGCATGCCGCCGAGGCCGACCTGTTCGCCCGCCACGTCCTGCCGAACATCGAGCACGGCCCGCTGGTCTAGCTAGTGGGCGGCGACGGCCACCACGGGCTCTTCGTCTGAACCCGCGATCCGCTCGATACGGGGCAGCCACAGCTGGATCCATCCCAGGGCCAGCAGATAGGACACCGCGGCGAACAGGAAGAGCGGCATGTAGCCGAGGCCGGCCACCAGGAACATGCCCGCCGCCTTGACGATGCCCATGCCGCCGATGTTGCCGCAGAAGGTGGCGAAGCTGGTCACCCGGCCGATCTTTCGCCGGTCGGTGGTGTCGGTGATCAGGGCGAAGAGGTTGGTCGAGAACCCCTGGTGGGCGAACAGCACCAGCGCCAGCACGCCCGCAGCGACCCAGGCCGTCGGTGCGTAAAGGGCAAGCGGCAGGGGCAGCACCAGCAGGCCACTCACCAGCATGGCGATCTTGCGCACCCGGTTGACCGGATGGCCCCGGATCAGGAACCGGCTGGCCAGACCGCCGCTCAGCAGCGCGCCGATGGCCGCGCCCGTGTAGGCCAGGGCCAGCGGCGGACCGATGGCGACACCGGACAGGCCGAACTGGCGGTGCATGAAGTCGGGCATCCAGAACAGCATCAGCCACCAGGTCGAGTCGCTCAGCGTTTTGGCGCCGGCCACGGCCCAGGTCGCCCGGTCGCGGAAGATCGAGGGGCCCGCGCCCGCGGCGCCTGGCGCGACAGCCGCCACCGAGTCGTTGAAACGGATCTTGCGGGTGACCAGCACCCAGACCGCCGCCCAGACGATGCCGGCCGCGCCGGCCGCCACGAAGGCGCCGCGCCAGCCGATCGCCAGCGCGATCACCGGAATGAAGATCGGCGCGCAGATTGCCCCAAGGCTGGCCACGGCATTCGAAAGTCCAAAGCCCATCGATCGCATGTTGGGCGGGAAGATCACCGCGATGGTCTTGATGTTGGTGGGCGCGGCCAGGGCCTCAGTGGCGCCCAGGGCCACGCGGCACATTGTGAACTCGACGAGCGACCTCGCCCAGCCGTGGAACAGCGCCGCCACGCTCCAGGTGAAAACGCCGAAGGCATTGGCCCACTTCACCCCAAGCCGGTCCGCCAGCGGGCCCGTGAACAGAAGCGCGATGGCCGTCGCGCCCTGGAAGGACGCGCCGAGCGTGCCGTAGTCGTTATCGGACCAGCCCAGTTCGCCGGCGATTGTCGGCTTAAGGACAGAAATGATCTGGCGATCGACCAGCGCCAGGATACCGGCGATCGTGAGCAGCGCGAACAAAAGCCATCGGTTGAACCCCGGACCGTGCGTTTCGCTCTGTGACAAGCCCTTGCCTCCCCTGCCGGGCGTCGAACTCAAGGGGAAGTTGCGCCTCCCTCCGGTTCACGACGGCTGTCCAGCCCCGCCCAATGAGACATAACGACGTCAGAGTCGGCGTGGCAAAGCAAATCCCGCGGACCGCGGATGGGACATCAGGGCCGGACGCGCTCTATGCGCCGCGCCGGAGCCGGGAAAAACGATTCTCCATATGAAAACGGAGGCTTGATCGGAACGTGCCAATTGCCGCGAAGCCACAGTGAGGCTTTCAAACAGTCTCCGCACCGACTTTGGACTTGCCCGCCGCCGGCCTTCGGGGGAAAGCTCGGATAAGTCAGCGCTGTCATAAGACGCTCGCGGAGGAAAATTTGTCGGATACGGTGCGCTACGGCCTGGTGGGCACGGGCATGATGGGGGTTGAGCACATCAACAACCTCGCCGTGACCCCTGGCGCGGTGGTGACGGCGCTTGCCGATCCGGTGGAGACCTCGCTGGGCTGGGCCCGCAAGGCCCTGGGCGCGGCGGCCGAAGGCGTCCAGGCGTTTGCCGACGGCGCGGCCCTGGCCCGCAGCGGTCTCGTCGACGCGGTCATCGTGGCCAGCCCGAACTTCACGCATCGAAAGGTGCTCGAGCCGCTGTTCGACGCCGGCCTGCCGATCCTCTGCGAAAAGCCGCTGGCCACCAGGCTTGACGACGCCCGCTGGGTCGTCGATCACGCCGCGAAGTCCGGCGCGCCGTTCTGGACGGCCATGGAATACCGCTATATGCCGCCGGCGGCCGAGTTCATCGACGAGGTCCACGGCGGCCGGGTGGGCCAGCTGCGCATGCTGTCGATCCGCGAGCATCGCTTCCCCTTCCTTGAAAAGGTCGGCGACTGGAACCGGTTCAGCCGCAACAGCGGCGGGACCATGGTCGAAAAGTGCTGCCACTTCTTCGACCTTATGCGGCTGATCACCCGCTCCGAGGCCGTGCGGGTCTACTGCTCCGGCGCCATGGACGTGAACCACCTCGACGAGCGCTACGATGGCCAGCGGCCTGACATCATCGACAACAGCTACACGACCGTCGATTTCGCCAATGGCGTGCGGGCCATGCTGGACCTGTCGATGTTCGCCGACGGGGCGGAGAACCAGGAAGAGATTACCGCCGTCGGCGACGCGGCGCGCCTCGACGTGCTGATCCCCTCGGGCGAGATCGTCTATTCGCCTCGCGTCGGCTTCCGCAATCCAAAGCAGGTCGAGCGGCGCACGGTCGGGGTCGATCCCACGGCGCTGAACGCCGGCAGCCACCACGGCTCAACCTTCTACCAGCACCAGAAGTTCAACGCCGCGGTCCGGGGCGTCGGCGCCGTCGAGGTGACCGCCCGCGATGGACTGATGGCCGTGGCCATCGGCACGGCCGCTGAGATCAGCGCGCGCGAACGCCGCGTGGTGACCCTTCAGGAGCTCGGGTTCTAAGCGAATTCAATTGCGTACACCAATGGTCGGCTTGGGCGTCCCTATCCCGGGACCGAATCCTGAGGCCGGAAATCAACAGGGGGAAATATGAGCAGGAAACTCTTGATCGTCGGCGCCAGCGCCCTGGCGATGATGTCGACCCAGGCGGCCCGCGCGGCCGAGACGGCCGATCTCAGCGAGATCGTCGTCACCGCCCAGAAGCGGTCGGAAAAACTGCAGGACGTGCCGGTGGCCGTCTCGGTGGTATCCGGCGAGATGATCGCCGCCAAGGGCGCGGTCAATCTCGAGGGCGCGCAGTACCTCGTGCCCTCGCTCAACTTCCGCAAGTCGGGCACCACGATCAACCAGTCGCTGTTCCTGCGCGGCGTGGGCACCTCGACCTTCTCGATCGCCGGCGAGCCTTCGATCTCCACGGTGGTGGATGGTGTCGTCTACAGCCGCGCCGGCGAGGCGTTCAGCGACCTGGTCGACATCGACCGGCTGGAAGTGCTCCGCGGTCCGCAGGGCACGCTGTTCGGCAAGAACACCTCGGCCGGCGTGATCAACATCGTCACCAAGCGTCCGGGCGACGTGATGGGCGGCTTCCTCGAAGGCGGCTTCTACACGCACGGCAACGAGTACCGCCTGCGCGGCGCTGTCGACCTGCCCCTGGCCGACAACGTCAAGAGCCGCGTCACCGCCTTCTATGGCCGGTACGACGGCAACATCCGCAATCTCGCCAACGGCAAGCGGGTCAACGGCTATGAGCACTACGGTGTGCGTGGCATCTTGGTGGCGGACCCGACCCCCGACCTGCAGCTCACAGTCATCGCGGACTACCGCAAAAGCGATGACGACTGCTGCGCCGAGTTGATCGGGACCCTGCCCACCAACCTCGCCGCCGGCGCCCTGCCGACGCCGCGTGGCGACAAGACGCGCGAGGTCAACCAGGACCTGGTCACCTCGACCATCGAAAAAAGCGGCGGACTCTCGCTGCAGGCCGACTGGACGCGAGGGGACTACACCTTCACCTACGTGGGCTCTTATCGCGAGTACGACAACACCGAGATCCGCGACGGCGACTGGCTGCCGCGCGCCTATGTGGGGCTCAACCAGCTGCACGACCGCGGCCCGCAGACCAGCAACACACTCACCCAAGAAGTACGTGTCGCCTCGCCGACCAACCAGTTCTTCACCTACGTCGCCGGCGCCTATTACTCGCGCGCCCATACCGAGCGGATCTTCACTCGTAACGACATCGTCTGCACCCTGTCGCCGGCGCCCACGGTGCTAACCCCCTGCACCGCCGCAGGCGCTGTCATCACAACGCCCGCCGGCACGGCCGACTTTGGCTCGACCTTCAAGAACTTCGCGGTCTTCGGTCAGGGCACGGTCAACATCAGCGAGCGGTTCCGCCTGATCGCGGGCCTGCGCTACACCGCCGACAAGCTGGCGGTCTTCCATTCGCGCACCACGACGCTCGCGGGCCCCGGCATCCAGCCGAGCTTCGGGCCGTTCGCCAGCAGCACCTCCAACGACAACTGGTCGGGCAAGGCCGGGGCGCAGTTCGATATCGTCCCGGAGTCGACCCTCTACGCGACCTACTCGCGCGGCTACAAAGGCCCGGCCTATAACGTCTTCTTCAACCTGACCGCGACCGGCACGAATATCATCGAGCCGGAAACCGCCGACAGCTACGAAGTGGGCCTAAAGAACACGCTCTTCGAAAACCGCCTGATCCTCAACCTCGCGGCCTATTACGCGAAGTACCATAACTTCCAGGCCAACAACCCCGACACGGTGGCCGGGGTGCTGGTGACCCGCTTCACCAACGCCGGCACGATCTCCACTCGCGGCGGCGAACTCGACCTGATTTTCCGGCCGATGGCCGACATGAACATCTCCGGCGGCCTGGCCTATACCGACGCCAAGGTCGAGAAGTTCAAGATCCCCACCAACGGCAACAACACCGGCGTTATCCCCTCGGGCACGACTTTGGCCTATGCGCCGAAGTGGAAAGGCTCGCTGGGCGTCGACTACCGTATCCGCACCGGCAAGGTCGTGGACGTGTCGCTGGGCGGCCAGGCCTCGTTCCAGTCCAGCCAGATCAGCCAGCCGGACGCCGTGCTCGCCAACCGGATCAACACGAAGATCGACGGCTACAGCCTGGTTGACCTGTCCGCCGGCATCGTCGATCCGAACGACCGCTATCGGGTCACAGTCCAGGTCAAGAACCTGTTCGACAACAGCTTCGCCTCGGCGATCACCAGCGGCGGACCCGGCGGCAGCTATCGCTACCTGATCCCCCGCGAGGCCGACCGCTACTTCGGCATCACCGGCAACTTGAAGTTCTAGACAAACGGAACGGGCGATCCCCGTCGGCCTGGGGCCGGCGGGGACATCCCATCAACCCCACAGCAAGGCATGATCTCATCGTGACGAGCGGCATCAGGGATATCGATACGGACGCCGCGGCGGCCCATGAGATGTTCCAGTCGTTCGACGGGATGGAAGGGCTTCCGGCCGTCTCGGTTCGGCCCAGGCTGACGGCCCAGGCTTTCGCGCTCAGGGTCTATCCGGGGGTGCTGGCGGCGCTGACCATCGCGCTGGCGGCGACCTGGCTGTCGCAGCATTACGCCGCCCCGGTGATGCTGTTCGCGCTCTTGTTCGGCATGACCTTCCACTTCCTGCACGAGGAAGGCCGCTGCATCCCCGGCATCGAGTTTGCGTCCAAGGCGGTGCTGCGGACCGGCGTCGCCCTGCTGGGCGCGCGGATCACCGTGGCGCAGATGGCCGACCTGGGGGTCATGCCGATCGCGCTGGTGGTGGTGGGGATCGTCACAACGATCAGCGTCGGCTACCTGCTGGCGCGGATGCTGGGCCTGAGCCGTGAGTTCGGCCTGCTGTCGGGCGGGTCGGTCGGCATCTGCGGCGCCTCGGCGGCGCTCGCTATCGCCTCGGTGCTGCCGAAGACGAAGGACACCGAGCGCGACGTGATCCTGGCCGTGGTGGTGGTCACCACGCTCTCGACCATCGCGATGATCCTCTACCCGATGCTGGTGACGGCGCTCGGCCTCGATCACCAGCGGGCCGGCCTCTTCCTCGGCGGCACGATCCACGACGTCGCCCAGGTGGTGGGGGCCGGTTATATGATCTCGCCGCAGACCGGCGACGTGGCCACCTACGTCAAGCTGCTCAGGGTGGCGATGCTGCTGCCGGTGGTGCTGTCGATCGCCTTCATCATGTCGCGCGGCAGGGCCGGCCAGCCCGCCGCCAAAGTGCCGATCCCGATGTTCCTGCTGGGGTTCGCGGCCCTGGTGGCGATAAATAGCCTGGGCTTCCTGCCGAAACCCGCTGTCGCCGCGGCAAACGAGCTTTCCCGCTGGTGCCTGGTGGTGGCCATCGCGGCGCTGGGCATGAAAACCACCTTCAAGGCCCTGATCGCCGCGGGCTGGCGGCCGGTGGCGGTTATGGTCGCCGAGACCCTCTGGATCGGCGGCCTCGTCCTCGCCGGGGTGATCTGGCTCACCTGACGGCGCCGGCGTGTGCGGCGGGCGTCGCGCCTCCTGCACCCTACGACTCCCTTATGCCGACGGTCCCAACCCTGTGTGGTGAAATGAAGTCTGTCATCCCCGGCTGAGGGGCCGAGCGGGCCGTCCGCGATGCAGTTAGGCTCGTGTCGCCTGTGCCGTTGAACCGATGGACCCTGTGGCCGGGCCCCCCAAGCCTCCATCCAAGAGCTGTACTGGGCGCCCAGATGCTCAAAAACATGGCAGGGTTCGCGCCGAGGGCCCCGCCCGCAACGGCCACGCGCTAAAGGACGGCAAGATCACCCGCCTGGACGAGTACTTCGACTCGGCCGGCGTCGCTGAATTCCGAAAATTCGCCTGAGGTCCAACACCATGCCCGTTCTTCGCCAGGTTCCGCGTTCCGAAGTCACCAACGAGGTGATCACCGCCTATTACGACCGCCTGTTCGGGCCGGACCGTGATCCAGTGGCCAGCCCCGGCACCGCCACCGGCACGCCCGGTGACTGGTGGACTGTGTTCGCGCTCGCCCCGGACATCTTCAAGCACGCCGTCGACGGCTTCGCGGTCTATCGCCACCCCGACCCCAAGATCGATCCGGTGCTGCGCGAGCTCGGCCAGACCCGCGCCGGCTGGGTGAAGGAGAGCCAGTTCGTGTTCTCCCAGCACTGCAAATCCCTGCGCGGGCTTGGCGTCTCCGACGACAAGATCGCCGCCATTCCACACTGGGCGGTGTCGGACCTGTTCAACGACCGGGAGCGCGCGGTGCTGGCCTACGCCGACTGCCTGACCGCCGGCGACGGGCGCACGCCGATCGAGGTGTTCGACAAGCTCAAGACCTTCTGGAGTGACGAGCAGATCTTCGAGTTCACCTACATCACCACCCTCTACGCCATGCATGCGGTGATCACCCGTGCGCTGCGGATGGAATACGACAACCGCGAGGAGCCGATCGTCGAGGTCGCGGCCCCAAAGGAGTTCAGCGCGCAGGATTTTCTCGGCGCCCCGCGCCCGCCGGGGCGCTGATCGCAGCCGCTCGGGCGCGATCCTGGCCGGGCCCTAGCGCACCGGCGCGGCTTCCGCGTCAGGACGGCGGGTGTCGGCGGCGCCATAGAAGACGCCGTCGGGGCCGATCATGATCGACTGGGTCGAGCCGATGATCTGCGAGCGCTCGACCTTGTGGCCCCTGGCCTCGAGGCCGGCGACCAGGTCCTGTGGGATCGCCTCTTCAATCTGCAGCGGTCCGTCGGCGCCGGCTTGATAGACGCGCGGCCGCTCGGCTGCCTCGGCGATGTTCAGCTTGAAGTCGATGATGTTGACCAGCATCTGCACCATGGTGGCCAGGATGGTGCCGCCGCCCGGCGTACCGGTGGCGACCCAGGGCTTGCCGTCCTTGAACACGATGACCGGCGAGATCGTCGACTGCGCCCGCTTGCCGGGTGCGATCCTGTTGCCGAGGCTGGATGAGCGCGAGCCCCAGTCGAAGTTGCCGAGCGAATTGTTCAGCAGAAAGCCTGTGCCCGGCGCGACCACGTGCGCCCCGAAGCTGTCGGAGAGCGTGTAGGTGTTCGACACCACGTTCCCGAACCTGTCGGCGACGGCCAGGTGGGTGGTGTCCTTGCTCTCGTAGGGCGTGGGATCGAGCGGCGGCAGGGTCTTGCCGTCCAGCGACCGGTCCATCGAGATCAGCTTGGCGCGTTCCTTCGCAAACTCCTTGGACGCCATGCCCTGGGCCGGCGTGTGCCATTGCGGCGTGCCGCCGGAGTAGCGCCGGTCGACCGTGACGATCTTCAGCGCCTCGGCGATCAGGTGCATCGAGGCAACGTTGCCCTGGCCATAGGACTCCATCGGAAAGTTCTCGATGATGTTCATTGCCTCGGCGACGCTGGAGGCGGCCGAGGTCGGCGGCATGTAGGCGATCCTGTAACCGCGGTAGCTCGACCAGATGGGCGGCAGAACGTTGGCCCTGTAAGCCGCCAGGTCCTCCAGGGTGAGGACGCCGCCGTTGGCCTGCATGGCGGCCACGATCTTCTGGGCGACGGGACCCTTGTAGAAGCCGTCCGCGCCGTGCGCCTGGATCTGCTTCAGGGTCGCCGCAAGTTCGGGGTTCCTGAAGATGTCGCCGGGCCGGTAGGCCGATCCGTCCTTCTTGAAATAGAGCCTCGACGCCCCGCCGCCCGGATCCTTGGCCATCTGGCCCTTGCGGGCGGCGAGCGCGATGGCTTCGTCGTCGCTCATGACGATGCCCTTGGTCGCCATGTCGATGGTGGGCTGGATCAGCTGCGCCCACGCCAGCTTGCCGAAGCGCTTGTGGGCCTCGTACAGGCCGGCGACGGTGCCGGGGACCGTGACGCCCTTGAACGACAGCATCTTGCTGCGGTCGAACTTGCCGGTTGCATCCAGCAGGAGGTCCGGCTTCACGCCCATCGGGGCCTGGCCATAATACTCGATCGCCGTCGTCGACTTGTCGGCGGCGTTGTAGATCAGCATGTAGCCGCCGCCGCCGATATTGCCGGCGCGCGGCAGGGTGAGCGTCTCGGCGATGGCCACCGCCACCGCGGCATCCACGGCGTTGCCGCCCTTGCGCAGGATGTCGGCGCCGATCCGTGCGGCGATCTTGTTCTGCGACACCACCATGCCGTCGCGACCGATGGTCGGGTGGTGAATGGAATTGTAACCGATCAGGTCGCCGCCGCTGGCAATGGTGGCCGGCGGTTCGTCCTGCGCCAGGGCGGAGAGCGGCAAGCTGACGGCCAGTGTGAATGCCAGGGCGCCGCCCAGCGCTGCGCGCGCAAGCTTCAAGCCGGTGGGACGCAAGGCCATGGTCGTCTCCAGAAGGGAAGAAGCCCCCCGCCAAAGCGGAAGGCCCGCGGGTCTTTCGTCAGAAAGTCTTCTTCACGTTGACATAGAGGTAGCGGCCGTAGGGGTTGTAGACCGACCCCGCGTAGGCGCCGCCGCCGAAGCCGCCCGGATACAGAGGCGAGCTTTTGTCGAAGAGGTTGCGCGCGCCCAGCCGGACCTGCGTCCCGTTCAGATAGCGGTTGTTGTTATCGAAATCGTACGACACCGAGAGGTTGTGCGTGACGGTGTGCGGCACGTTGAAGAAGGTGCCGTCCGCGTTGGTCAGCGCCGTGGAGTAGAACTTGCCCGTGTAGACCGTGAACCAGGTCGCGCTGACCGGACCCTTGCGCCAGGTCAGCGAGCCCGAGCCGCGCCAGCCAGGCACGCCGTTCTGGCCGATCAGGTTGGCGGCGCCGGTGATGATGGTGCCGGCGTTGATCTGGCCGGCCGTGCGGGCGGCCAGCAGCTGCTGAATGCCGGTGGTTGGCCGTTGGTACAGCTTGGTCTGGTGGGTGACATTGATGTCCAGGCCAAAGTCGCCAAGGTTGTCGGTGTTGAGCCGGTAGATGAAGCCCACGTCCACGCCCGACGCCTGCTGCGGCAGCTGGTTGACGTACTGGTCGTCGACGAACAAGACCGTGCCGGCCGGCGTCAGGCCGGCGCCGGCGAAGGCTGTGATCTGGTCGGGTGTAGGCGCAGCGCGATGCACGTTCGGGTTTGTCTGGCCCTGCAGTCGCTGAAAATAGTCGAGAATCAGGCCGTTCCCCTCGCCGAACAGGCCGATGATGTTCTGCTGCTTGATCTTCCAGACGTCGGCCGTAACCGTCGCGCGGCCGAACTGTTCGGGGATGAAGTCTGATTCCAGCACCACGCCGTAGGACAGCGAGGTTGACGTCTCCGGCACCAGATCCGGGTTTCCGGCCCGGCGGGCCTGGGTCGCCTGGCTGCGCGCGCAGGCGTTGAAGCTGGTGATCCGCCGGGCGCGGAGGTCGGCCTCGCAGAAGATGTAGTCGGTGCGGTTGTTGCTGCGGCTGACCACCGAGACGTTGAGCTGCTCAAGGTTCGGGGCGCGGAAACCCTTGGACCAGGAGCCGCGGAAGCGGACACCCTGGACGACGTCCCAGGAGCCGGCCAATTTCGGCTTCGCCACGCTGCCGACGTCGCTGTAGTGCTCGGCGCGGCCGGCCAGCTGCAGGTCGACACGCTGGACCAGCGGAATGTTCATCTCCGGCGAAATCAGCGGGACCTGCAGTTCGGCGAAAGCCGAAGTCACCGTCCGCTTGCCCCGCACGTCCGGCGAGTTGCTCGTCCCCACGATGTCAGTGGGGAAGTTGGTCCCCGTCACGGCGTCCGTATAGGTGATCGTGCCGTCGACCCGGCCGTCACGGTCGTCGGTATAGGTCTCGTGGCGCGCCTCGACGCCGAGAGCCACGCCCACGTCGCCAGACCAGATGTGAAGCAGGTCGGGGCGGCTCACCTTGAAGTCCCAAAGGGCAAGCGTCGTCTTGTCCTTGCGCAGGATCGGGACGGTGATCGCCGCCAGCGCCGTGGCGCTGGAGGGCTTGAGGTCGCCGAGGCTTGGATTGCCCAGCGATCCGCCGTTGAAGGGGTTGTAGGCGTCGGGGGTGGTCAGCGACGCCTGCTGCTGGGCCTTCTGGGCGCTGACGCCGTAGGACAGGTCCCTTACCGTCGCCCAGGTGTAGAGCGCCGCCGACTCCCAGTTGAAGCCGAACGCCTTGCCCTTCAGGCCCCCGAGCACGCGGTACTGGTTGTTGGTCACGACAACTGGCGCCCCCCCGACGTCAACAAAACCGTAGGTGTTGATCGTCACCGGTACGCCGTTCGGCCCGATGCTGAGGCCCGGCAGGCGGTTGGGGTTGGGCTGGCCGTTCGGCAGCAGGGCTGCGCCGAAGGGGTTGTAGTAGCCCGCGGCCGGCACGGTGATCACCGCCGAGCTGGCGACCGCGGGCGGCACGACCGTGCCGTGGGTCTTGGCGTTGTAGTAGCCGACCTCGGAGAAGAAGGTGACGTCCGGCGAGATCTCGTAGTTGAAGGTGCTGAAGAGGTTGTAGCGCACGACCTCCGGGATCACCGATAGCTTGAACGACGCGGCGTCGAGCCTCAGATTGCGGTCTGTCGTCGTGTTGGCCTGTGAGCCGGCGTCGACGCAGAGCCCCGGCGCGGTGATCACGCCACACGTGGGATTGGTCTGTGGCGCCACGTGGAAAATGCCAGTCGAGCCAGTGACCGCCACGCCGTTGGACCGGATTGTGCCCGACGAGGCCGGCGTCTGGAAGACACCCCAGGCCGACGAGGTGCTGCGGAAATCAAGGCTGGTGGCTGTGGAGAACGGCGTATCCGCAAACAGCGGGCGCTCGTCGGAGGAAGCGGTGAGATCCTGATCGGACGCAAGCAGCGCCGACCGACGCGTGGTTCCGGCGAACACCGTGAAATTGCCACGGCCCTCCTGGATGTCGCGGCCGAACAGGCCGTTGAGCGAACCCTCACGCAGGCTGGTTCCCTGGGCGTAGCCGTATTGTGCGTCGACCATTCCGCCGTTGAAGTGGTCCTGCAGGACGGTGTTGATGACGCCGGCCACAGCGTCGGAGCCGTAGATGGCCCCGGCGCCGTCGCGCAGCACTTCCACCCGCTTCAGGCCCGCCACAGGAATGGCGTTGGTGTTGTAGGTGAACACCGGCACCAGCGACTCGGCCTGGGTCGTCGGGTGGACGATGGTGCGGCGCCCGTTCAGCAGCACCAGCGTGTTGCCGGACCCGATGTTCCGCAGGCTGAGCGAGTTGACGTCGCCGCGGGCCGAGTTGCTCGAACTGGGGATGAAGCTCGAGTTGAAGTTGACGTTACCGGCCTGGGGAATGGTGCGGAACAGCTCGTCGCCCGAAACCGCCGCCGACGCCTGGATTTGTTCGGCGCTGACCACCGAGACCGGCAGTGCGGCGTTGACCTTGGCGCCCTGGATCTGGGAGCCGACCACGACAACCTCCTCGACGTCGACGGCCGCAGGCTTCTGCTGCGCCATCGCCGGCGCGGCGAACCCGGCCACGCCCCAGAGCGCCGTTGTCGCCAGTATTGCGATGCGTAGCCGCGAGTTTGTGTGTGTCATGTGATTCCCCAGTAACCGGACGCCAGTCGAACAGGCCCGGCGCGGTTCTTCACAGAAGCCGGGGCGGCGAACAACCGACTAGCGACCGTCTCCATGAGAGGCGGCGGCGGATGTATTTTTCAAGCCACACCGACGGCGCAGCCTGACCGCGAGCAGGCCTCGCCCTGAAGACTCTGATTGTCGGCGCCTGGTCTTGATCGAGCTCAGCGACACCCACTGGACGGGCCGTAGTAGAGACCGTTGAACAGGAACTTGAACGCGGCATGAGACTGAGCACGCTGGTTCACTTCCGGCCCCATCAGGAAGAGGTGGCCCTTGCCGACGCAGGCATCGACGATGGCTGTGGCGCCGTTCAGCCGCTGCTGTCCGAGCGCCCAGCCGCTCATCAGCGAATTATCGCCCTGAAAGCTGGCGACCGCCTTGATACCCTGGGCGCCGTCAGCGATGCGGAAGACCGGGCTGGAGTCGAAGAACATCGCCACAGTCGGCGTGACCCCGAACGCCAGCGGATCGGCGCCGTCCACCTGGGCCTTCACCACCGAGCCCGGGATGTAGAACTTGGTGTTCGGCAGGTGCGTTGTCTTGCCGGCCACCGTCTCGACCATCGGGTCGTCGATGGGCAGCTTCAGCATCTCGGCGACTCCGGTGGAATCGCCCACCGCGATCACCGAGCCGCCGGCCTTCAGGAAGCTCTCAATCTGCGAGGCGGTTTTGTCGGCGGTGATCGTCCCTAGCCAGGACCGGTACTGTTCGGGGATATCCTCCGGCTTCGGCTGGCCGGGCCCGCGGCGAAGGAGCTTCTGGCCGTGACTTGGGATGCCAAGGCTGTCCGGCATGACCACGACGTCGAATTCCCTGCGCAGGTCGCCGGCGTCGAGGCGCTGCGGATAGACAACCGTATAGGGAAACTCGAACTGCTCCAGCAGCCAGCGATTCCAGCCGGACGGCATGGAGCCGCCATAGACGTCCACCAGCGCGATGCGCGGCGCCTTCAAGGCCATCAGCTTGCCGGCCGGCGCCTTCGACTGACCGTAGGCGGTGACGCCCAGCCTGGCTGCGGCGGTCTCGACGATCGCCCTGGACCTGGCGCTGGCGGGGATCCACACGGCGCCCCGACCGAGATCGCGGCCGCCGGCCGTCGACGGTCCGTCGACCCAGTAGACCGGCAGCCTGGCGCTGGTCAGGCGGTTGGTGACGATGAAGCTGTCGTTGATCTCATGGCTGATCAGCCAGCCGGCCTTCGCCTCGCCGATCACCTTGGCCGGCGGCGGCGCAATCAGGTCGTTCACCGGCTGGAACGGCCCGGTGAAGCCCTCCAGTACCCGGTCGAACTTCACGCCCATCTGGAAGGCCAGCGTGTAGCCGGTGGTGTCGTAGGGCCGGACCGGCGGGCCGCCGGGATATTCGAAGTCCTGTGGATGGTCCTGCGACTCGAACATGTCGAGCACGTGGGGTCGGTAGGCCTGGGCGGTCAGCACCACATAGGAGCCGGCAGGGTAGTTGGTCCCGCCCACGCTGAAAGGCGCGGTCGCCTTCTGCACCGTCACGCCCGTCTTGATCAGGGTGTTGAGGAACTTCACCGCGGTGGGAAAGTCCGGCTGGTCGGCCGACAGGATATAGCCGCGCGGATCGCGCCTGGCCGGGTCGCGCAGCACCTGACTGTAGAGCGCCGGGTCGATGCCGCCCTGCGGCGGCGCGGGCCGACCCTTGGCGGCGGCCTCAAGCGCCTCGATGTCGTGGCTGGTCACCGTCCAGCTGTCGGTCGAGCCGCGGGCGATCTCGTTGGCGCCCATCTGGTAGATGTTGAACAACAACCGCTCACGGTTGCGGCTGGCGTAGTCCAGCAGGCTGCGGTTCATCGACAGCGAATAGTCGATGGACTGGCTGAGATGCCAGGTCTGCGGCGGCACGGGGAACGGGATGTCGTTGCGCGGCAGCTGGCTGCGCGCCACCAACGGGAGCGGCATCGGCGTCGGGTTGCCGATGATCTCGGTCAGAATCCCGATCGAGTTGTGAAAATAGGAAATTGTCCGCAAGGACCCATTGAACCAGGTCGAATAGGTGGCCCCGCTGCGCATGGTGGAGCCGGGCTTGCCCTCGGCCACCAGCCGGCTGTGCATCGCCGCGCCAGCCTCGCTGAGCTCGCTCATGATCAGCGGATCGTAGTTGTAATTGAAGGGGTCGCGAAAGGGCGGCATGAACACCACCGATCCGGTCGGCCCGGTCTGGTGGTGGTTGTAGATGATCTGCGGGAACCACTCGCGGAAGTTCACCCGGTTGATGTTGGTGCTCTCGGGCTGGGACGACATGTAGAAGTCCCGGTTGTTATCGTGGCCAATGTAGTGGTGATAAAGCTGCGGCGTTGCGGCACGCGCGTCCGGCACGGTCGAGGCCCCGGCGATCCGCTTCAGCGGGTCAGTATTGCGCATGTACCAGTTCGCCAGCAGCTCCTGTCCGTCGGGATTGTCCTGCGCAAACAGGATGATGTTGTCTTCAAGGATCCGCATCCACTCTGGATCCCTGTCGGTCAGCGCCCGGTAGACCGCCAGCATCAGCGCCTGGGCCGGCTCAACTTCCGAGGCGTGCAGGCCGCCATCGATCCAGACCACCGCCCTGCCTTCGCGGGCCAGCGCATGGGCTTCGTCCGGCGTCAGCTTGTCGGCTGTTGCGAGGCGCGCAGATATCTCCCTGTACCGATCCAGCTTCTTCATGTTCGCCGGCGAAGAGACGATCATCATGTATTGCGGCCGGCCCTCGGCGGTCCTGCCGATCTCGACCAGCTTCGCGCGGTCGGACTGGCCAGCCAGGGTCTTCCAGTAGCTCGCGAGCTGGCTGTAGCTGGCCAGAAAATAGTCCTCGCCCAGGTCGTGGCCCAGCGCCTCGCGAGGCGTGGTGATCTGGCCCGCCGGCTGCGCGAGGGCCGGCGCGGCCAGCAGGCTCGCGGCCGCCATGGCGGCCAGCAGAATACGTTTGTGCATGTCGACGCCCCGGCCAGCGGTCCCCAATAGGGCCGCAACTGCAACAGAGCCTCGCGGGGCTCCTGCGCGCAACTTCCACGCGCCGAAAAACACCGTCCGCCGACTACCAGTGCAGGCGCAGCGGACGTACCGTCAGCCGGAAGGCGACGCCACGGTCCTGGATATCCTTCTTGCCGCCAAGCGAGGCGGCCTTCAGCGCCTGGCCATAGGTGACCTGGGCGTAGAGCGCTTCCGAGGGCGTCCAGGCGAGCGAGGCGCCGACGCTGTAAATTCCGTGGCCGGGCTGCGGCGCCCGATGGTTGCGCAGCGCCGCCCCGTCGACGAAGCCGGAGACGGCGAAGGCGCCCCAGTCGAAGCCGCCTCCGCCGCCCTGCCGGCGGGAGAGGCGCAGGGGCTGGCCGAGCTCGACCGAACCCACCACGCCCTGGTCGGCCAGCAGCAGGTTTTCGCGATAGCCACGCACGGTCGTATCCCCGCCCGCCGAGAACCGCTCGCCGGAATAGAGCAGGCTGTCGGTAATCTGGCCCGACACGCGGGCGCGGATCTCCAGGCCCTTATCGGAGAGGCGCCGCGCATAGTTCACCTGGGTCAGCAGCGCATTGAAGTGCGGTTTGGGCGTCGGCACCCCCGGCAGGTCCGAACGGGTTCCGTCCAGGCCGCGGGTGGCGGTGACCGACACGGCGAACACCTGATCGACCCCGCGGACAACATAGTCACCCACCAGCCGCAGGGCAGTGTACTCACTGCGCCCGTCGACCGAGCCCGGACTGAACGAGAACGGCTCGTCCAGCAGCCAGGTTCGCGAGGTGCGGCGGGTCACCAGGACGCCGCCCGACAGCGTCCGCGCCGGCGACCAGCGCCCCGGTTCGGCGTCCGGCAGCAGCGGCGTCTCCATGAACTTCCGGGTAAGGCCGATCTCGTAGGCGCGGTCGTGGGCGACGATGTCGAGGGCCTGCAGCGCGCCATCGACCACGGCGGCGTCATTGAGCGACGCGCGCATCGAAAGCGTCGTCCTCGGTGAAAGAAGCGGCAGCTGGTAGCCGACGGCCAAATCCTCCAGCCCGCGAGTGACGCCAACCTCCGCGTTGAGCAGATCGCCCGCGGCGATCAGGTTGCGCGCCGAGCCACCGGCCGCGGCCCGCTCGCCGCCCACCGACGGCGAGCGGTTGTTGGCGGCCGTCACGTAGAGGTCGAAGCGATCGCGCGGATAGACGCTGAGCGCCAGGCTGGCCTCTCCAGGCCTGGAGCCGGGGCGCAGGTCGGCGTTGATCGTGCGGATCGCCGGGTCCTCGGCCAGCAGACGGAAGTCGCGCTCCAGGTCGATCCCGCTCAGGGGCCGGCGGAACGCCGACGGCAGGCGGTCGCGCACGTAGCCGGCGTCGAGGCCCTTGGAGGCTCCGCCGGCCCATTCGACGCTGAGCGCGGGCCGGCCCTCGGCGGGCGGCGCCAGGCCGCCGTAGACTACACGCATCGCCAGCTCGCCGGGCGAGCCGGAAGGCTCCACGATCACGCCGGAGTTGACGAAGCCGGCGCTGATGAACGCGCGATTGATCAGTTGCACCAGTGCCAGCGTGCGGCCGACGCTGGCGCTCGGGCCGGACAGACCGTTGAGCTCAAGCTGCCGGCCCACCCAGGCCTCGTCGAGGCTCTGGCCGGGCGAATGCTCCAGCCGCAGGTTCGCGGCCGACGCTTCGGGCGCCCGCCAGGCCTTCGGCGGGTGGGCGGGACCGTGCTGCGCTCCTGTGGCGACCCGCACATGGGTGAGCGCGCCGGTATCCACGATCGCCGGGTCCGAACGGTCGGGTTCGGTGCGCGGTGGCAGGCCGGCGGGCGGCTTCGAATAGGACGGGCGCGCCGGCGGGGCAGCCTGGGGGCCTGTGCGCTCACGGGCGGCGTCCTGGGCGAGCCCGCTTGCCGGCGCGGCGGACGCAAGCAGGGCCGCGAGGGCGACGGCACGCAGGCGGCGGCTCAACGGCAGCCCCTTACGCCGAGTTGCAGGCTGTCAAGATTGTGCTGCAGCACCTCGAACGCGGGCTCCCGCACATAGGGACCGACTGGTCGGGTGACGAGCTGGCTGACCACGCCCGTGGACCGGGTTACCGGGCACTGGCCGCGCAGGATTTTCGAGGCGTCGAGCACCGAAAGGTCGCGGGTGACCGTGCCGCTGCTAACGTCGTTGGTGGTCGCCACCAGCCGGAACGCGCCGTCCACCGCCACGGTGTTGATGCGGTCAGCCGAATTGATGAAGTACTGGGTCTGGATAGCCACGTTGGCGCCGCGCAACTCGCCAAGCGCGAGGATGCTGCCGCCGTTGGAAACGATGGCCAGCGGCGCGCCGATGGTGATGCGCCCGCCCGTCCCGCTGCCGGACGAGGTCTCGATGAAGCCCGGCGCGACGGCGCCCTTCAGGGTCAGCAACGACCCGGCCGGCATGGCGATCTCGATCTCACCTGCGGCGCCACTGAAGGCGTTGGTCGAGATGCGACCGCCATTGGCGACCGTGAGGCCTTTGGCCGTCAGCCGGATCGCGCCGGCCGCGCCGCTCTGGCCGCGCCGGTTGCCAAGCGCGGTGTTGCCGGCCTGGTTCTCGCTGGTGATCCCCGACCCCGCGCCGTCAATGGCGACCACGCCCGCGGTGATGCCGATCTGGCCGGCGCGCCGGTCGTTGTTGGACACGGTGGAGATGCTGCCGCCGTTCACCAGCGAGACCGCGTCAGCGGTGATGCTGAGCGCGCCCGACCCGCCGGTCGCCCCCGCCACGGCGGCCGAACTCACCAGTCCGCCGTCGACGCTGAGGGTCTTGGCCTTGATGGTGACGGCGCCGGCGTCGCCGGCTCCGCCGCTCGAGGTCGAGACCCGCGCCTGGTCGCCCACCGCCAGGCTGTCAGAGGCGATGCTGACCACGCCCGCGCCGCCAACCGAACCGGCATAGGCCTCCGACGAGATCGCAGCGCCGTTGGCCAGGCTGAGCGAGGTCGCCTGCACCGACACATTGCCAGCGCCTCCGTTGCTGAAGGTGCCGGAGCGGATATTGCCGTTGGTGTCGAGCGACAGTGCGCCGGCCCGGATGGTTACATCGCCGGCCTCGCCGAACGCGTAGGTGTCCGACGAGATGAACCCGCCCCGGTTCACCTTCACCGCCCTGGCGTCGATGGTCACCGCGCCCGCGTCGCCGCCGCCCAGGCTGTCGGAGCTGATGTAGGTGATGTTGTCGCCGTCGCCCTCCAGCAACAGGCTGTCGGCATTGATCGAGACGTCACCCGCGTGGCCAAGGCCGTTGGCGTCCGAGGCGATGAAACCTCCGTCGCGGACCACCAGCGAGCCGGTCCGGATCGTCACCCGCCCGGCGGCGCCGTCGGCGAAGGAGTTCGACGAAATCGAGCCCTCGGCGCGCACGACGATGGACTTCGCGTCGATGGTGACGCCACCGGCGTTGCCGGATCCCAGGGTGTCCGACGAGATGAAGGTGAGGCCTCGGCCGCTGCCCCCGACCAACAGGTCGCCGGTGTGGATGACCACGGCGCCGGCCTTGCCGAAGGACTCGGTGTCGGACGAGATCGACGCGTCGGTCAGGGTCAGGCTGTCGACCTCCACCGTAACCGAGCCGGCGTCGCCCGTACCGCCAGTGGCCTTGGACGTGATCGAAGCGCCGTCCGTGACCAGCAGCTGGCCGCCCCGGATCGTCACCGCCCCGCCCCGCCCAGCGTCGAGGGTGTCGGAGGAAACCTTGGCCGATGTGTCCAGGGTGATGACGCGGCCGTCCAGGCTGACGTCGCCCGCGTCGCCGGCCTGGGAGGCGTTGGACGACACAGCTCCGTTGCTGATCGTCAGCGAGTCGCCCTTGATGGAGACCCGGCCGCCGGGGCCGTCGCCGAAGCTGTCGGACTGGACGCGGGCGTCATCCAGCCGGACGTCGCGGCCTTCGATGGTCACCACCCCGCCATGAGCCTCGCCGTAGGCGCTTGAGGTGATGATCGCGCCGTTCAGCAGAATGTCGCCGGTGGCCTTGAGTTGGACCAGCCCAAGACTGCCCCGGAAGGTTCCGCGGGCCTCGGCCGTCAGCTGCGAGTGGTCGATCGTCAGCCGGCCGGCCTGGATCAGGATCGAACCCGCGCTGCCGTCCCCAAATGAGGCTGAGTCAAGGAGGCCGCCGTCCAGGAACACCACCGGGCTTGTGATGGAGATCGAGCCACCCGTGGCGCCGTAGGTGTCCGCCGTCATCGACACCTGGTGCGCCTCGAAGCTCGTGCTGGCGTTGATTGTCAGGTTGCCAGTGGCGCTGGTCAGCCCCGGGCTCGACCCCAGGACGCCGCCGGAGGCGACGATCTCGCCGCCGGTCAGACTGACGTCGCCCGGCCGGCCGCCGCCGCTCGCGGTGGAGACGGCGATCGCATTGACCAGTTCCATGGACGGCGCCGTGATCCGCACACTGCCCCCGGCCCCAGCGCCCAGCGCGTTGGAAATGGCGTAGGAGGCGTTTGCCGAGAGCGTCTGGGCGGTGAGCTCGATATCCCCGCCCGCGCCGTCGGCCGTGCTGTTGGACGACAGGGTGACGCCGCTGAGGTGGAGCCCGCCCGCGGAGATCGAAAGCCGCCCGCCGGCGCCCTGCGCCGACGCCACCGTGAAGAGCGAGCCGCCCTGCCCGTCGATATCGCCGGCGGTGAGCGACACCGCGCCGCCCGCGCCGACGCCCCTGGCCGAAGCACCGATCTGAGAGCCCGTCAGATGCAGCCGGCCCGCCGCGATGCGAATTTCGCCGCCCCGCGTCGCCTGCTGGCTGTCCGACACCAGCAGGGAAGCATCGAGGGTGATGTCCCCGCCGCCGATGCGCAGCGGACCGCTCAAGGCGCCGTCGGGCGTGACGACGAACTGGCTGGCGCTGACCTGCACCGCGCCGCCGCCTATGGACGCCAGAGGGTCTGCCAGCAGCACCGTGGCTTGGCCGTCGCCGACCGCCACCAGGTCCAGGCCACGAAGGATGATCTGGGAGTTAGCGACCGCCACATCCGATCCGACGAAGGACAGGGCCGCCGACGTTGGCGCGAAGCCGGCGGCGGCGCCCGTCACCCTGATCGCGCCCTGGCCGCCCACAAAGCCGAAGCTCCCGGGCGCCGCCACCGACAGCGTCGAGCCGCCCGGCGTCGCCATGGAGAAGCGCTGGCCGTCGGCGAAGCGCAACTCATCGGCCGTGGAGAACCAGGCGGCGGCCGGTACGTTCACCCGCGCGCCCGCCCCGAACACAACGCCCGCCGGGTTGATGAAGTAGAAATTGGCGTTCGGCAGGGTCGTGGAATCGAGGGTCCCCGCGATCTGCGAGACCTCGCCGCCGGTCACCCGGTTGATGACATTGTTGACGCCAGCCCCGCCACCGGCCCGCACCCACTGGGCCACGTCGCCCGCGACCAAGCTGAACTGCGAGAAGCTGTGGAAGAGGTTGGCGCCCGAAAGCGTGCCGCCATCGATGGTCACCACATTGCCGGTCCGCAGCGCAGTGGTGCCCAGCGACAGACTGGCGCCCACATCCGGCGTAATCGTCGTCGCCTGCCCTCTGGCGGCCATCGGCGACGTCGCCAGCGCGGCCGCGAGGACGAGGACGCTGGCCGATGCCCGCCGCCTCATCGCCAGGCCCCCAGCAGGGTGAAGGCAGCCCAGATGTTGGGGTTGGCGTTGGCCCCGCCGTTTTCGATCATCGACAGCTGCGCCTGGCGCAGGGCGGCCGACTTGGTGAGGCCCTGTCGGTAGAGCTGATAGAAGTCCTTCATCAGCTCGCCCGTACCGGCGTCGTTCACCGGCCAGAGCGAGGCTATGACGCTGCGGGCGCCGGCCTGCACGGCGGCTCCGGCCAGGCCCATGCTGGCCTCGTCATCGCCCACCGCCGTCTCGCAGGCGCTTAACACCAGCAGGTCGAGCTCGTCGCCGCGCGTGCGGTTGGCGCTGAGGATCTGGCGCAGTTCCGACAGCAGGATCAGCTCGCCGTTGGCGACGATGAAAGCGCGGTCCGAACGGCCGTTGAACGAGGCGTGGGTCGCCAGGTGGAGGACGTCAACCCGCTCGTTGGTCATGGCCTGGACGAGGTCAGCCTTCCTGAAGTTCTCAATCACCCAGGACCTCTCGATGCGTTTGCCGTCGACGAAAGCGGCGGCCCTGGCCTCATTGGCGGTGCCTTCCAGCTTCTCGAAGTCACCGGCAGGCAGGCGCACCTCGAGTTCGAGCGAGGCCGCCACCAGCTGCTGTCGCTGGTTCGCGGCGCTGGACCCCGGCTGCGAATAGGCGAGCGAGGGGGCGACGGAGACCTTGGTCTTCTGCACCAGGAACCGGTTGTCCGCATCCAGCAGGACGGAAAACGGCAGGCCACGCAGCGGGCCATCGGGGATAATCGCCAGCTGCGAGCCGGGCGTCAGTTCGCCCTCGATCGGCTTTATCAGCAGATCGTAGAGCTGGCGCGACGCCGCCCGCCACTTGTCGTCCTCGTCGTAGCTCAGCGACAGGACCACGGTCTCCACCAACCGCGAAACCGCCTGGCGGTCGACGCTGCGGTTGGGCGGCAGGCGTTTGAAGGTCGCCGCGCCGTTGGCGCCGCCGGCCACGTACAAGAGCTCAAGGCGATCCGGCAGCAGGATCGGGTAGAGCAGCACCTCGCCCGCGGCGAGGGTCTCAGGCCGTAGCGGTTCGCGCGGCGGAATGCATTCATTGCCGAACACGCTCTGAAGTTCGGCCTGCCGGTAGGCCTCGACAATGGTCTGGGCGTCACGGACGCGGATGGGCGCCAAGTCGCCCGTCGCGCCGCCGAGCCGCACGTCCACAGCGCTCTGGAAGACCCGGTGCATGTAGAGCGAGAACGCGGTTTCCTCCGTGAGCGGATCGAAGCGCGGCAACAACGGTCGGATGGCCTCCAGGGAATCATAGGCCGCCAGCACATGCGCCTCGCGATTTTGCGGATCCATGTCGGCCATCAGCAGCTGCCACTCAGGCAGCCTGGCCGGAAGCGACCGCTGGCTCTCCAGGATGAGGGCCTGCTCCATCAGCCGCCGCGCCGCCGACGCGTCGCCGGACGCCAGCGCCAGACGCGCCTCAAGCGCATAGGCGAAGGACTGGGCCGCCGGGCTCTGCGGCTGGGCGTCCCGGATCGCGGCAATGACCCCGGCGAGCTCCGGATCCGGGCCGCTCCGGGCGTCCAGCGCGGCCGACGCCAGGCGTCCGAGGATCTCGGCGCGCAGCGCCGGATGGGTGATGTCGCGGGCAACGGCGATGCCGGTCGTGGCGGAGCGCCAGGCCTGGGCGCGATACTCGGCCGCGACATCGGAATTCGCCTCGGCAACGGCCAGACGCAGCCGGGCGAGGCGCAGGTTAGCGAGAGCCGCGGTGCGGTTGTCGCCCGCCAGCCGCGCCTGCTCTGCCGAGCAGCCGAGGGAGGCGACCGACAATGTCAGGTTGGTGTTGGACAGTACGCTACGGGTAAGCAGCAGGTCGCAGGGGCCAAGGCCGCGAACCTCTTCAACGTTCTTGACGGCCGCGGTCGGGCCGCCGCGCGGGGGCCGGCCGCCACCCCGCGCGCCGGCGACGGTCGGGCCGGATAGCGAGACCAACCCAAGCCGGTAGGCCGCCACCGAGGCGGCGTCCTGCAGGCCCGCGCCACGGGCCATCTGGAAAGCGCTCAGCAGATAGGATTGGGCCTGAAGCTGGCTGCCCTGCGAGCTTTGCCGCATCAGTTCCCCGGCGGCGGCGCAGTATTCGGCCATCGCCGTGGCGGACGGCGCCTGCGCGCTGGCGGTCGGCGGATCCAGCTGGGTCATCAGATCCTGCAACTGGTCGGCAGGACCCTGGCGGCTGAGCCTCGCCTCCATCGTCGAGGTCGCCCGACCGAGCGCGTCGCTGGTGGGATAGGCGCGGATGTCGGCGGCGTTGAACGGACTACACAGGTTGTCGGACATCGACGCCTGAGCGGCGCCCGCCCAGCCCATGGCCGCGCAAAACGAGCCCAGAGCCGCCGCCTTGGCCAGCCGCCGGGCAATGTCGCCCCGTTCCATATTCATCCCTGCCCCAGAGCTTGAGTGTGAAGGTCAGGGGGGTTGGCTTGTCAATGCCGCCCGCCCGCCCGCCCGCGCATGAGCCGAAAACGAACATCTGACAGCCGCGCCGCAATCGCCTAGCGTCGCTGCAAGTGCATAGGGGGAGGAAGAGATGCTGAGCTGGAAAGTCGGGGCGGTGAAGATCACGCGCATCGTCGAGATGCAGATTCCGGTGCCCGCCGGCCCGGACAATCCGCTGCTGCCCCAGGCGACGCCGGAGACCCTGCGGGCGATCGCGAGGCTGTAACCAAATTTCGTCAACGCGCTGGACCAGATGCTGCTGTCAATCGAGGCGAAGCACCATGAGCCGCCGGCCGTGCGCCTCGAGGTCGACACCTGCTTCGGCAATGACAAACC